>JAEWTC010000022.1 GCA_023459675.1 Bacillota bacterium
CGGATGAGCTGATCCGCATCGGCATGCTGAAAGACCGCGCTGAAGTGCTGGATTCCCACCGGGAACGCGTGCAGAAGGCTTATCCGGCCTATTTTGACGGTTACAAGCACATGGGGCAGATCACCGAATTCCTCAACGGGTATCCAAACCTCTACTGCATTGGGCGAAACGGGCAGCATCGCTACAACAATATGGACCATTCCATGGTTACCGCCTTTGAAGCCGTGCAAAACCTGGCGACCGGGCGGGCCGACAAACGGAACATATGGAGCGTCAATACGGAGCAGGAGTATCACGAGGAAAAATAGGGCGTGCGCGAGGCTTGGACGGCTTGCGCCTGACAACCGCTCAGGGCATTTCACCCATAAAAACATCCCGTCTTGCAACGGGATGTTTTATTTACGCTTTCGATACGCTCAGAGCGCTCCGTAACGATTTCTAATCGGATATCTCCGCGCCGCCAAGGCCGCGCCGCACGCGATCGGTCTTCATCCGAATGAAATACACTGCGCCGCCGTACCCCAAGACTTGATCAACGTGAACCCCGTAAATGCGTGAAACGGACAAGCCGTGAGCAGGCCGCATGCAGCATGACTGAATGGAATGCTGGCGCGGCGCAAAGATACGGCGATCGTACGCTTCGGGAAATCAACCGCTCGCGCGAAGAACGAGCCCTTCCGCCGTTTGGTCATAGGTTCTGCCGCAGGCGCCGCAATGTAAACCGTCCAGCTTCATGCCGCAGGTGCACACATACCCGCATTGCCGGGCGGGAACGCCCAGCATCAGGGCATGGTCCGGCACGTCCGCGGTTACGACCGCGCCCGCGCCGATCATGGCGTTTTTACCGATGGTATGGCCGCAGACGATGGTCGCGTTCGCGCCGATGGAAGCGCCGTCCCTCACCAGCGTTTTCACGAAATGCGCCGAACCCTTGGGGTAAAGCGCCCGGGGGGTGAGGTCGTTGGTAAACACGCAGCTCGGGCCGCAGAACACCCCGTTGCCAAGCGTTACGCCCTGGTACACGCTTACGTTGTTTTGCAGCTTGCAATCATCGCCGATCACAACGTTTGCCCCCACATACACGTTTTGCGCCAGCGTGCAGCGCTTGCCGATGCGCGCGCCGGTTTGCACATGGGTGAAGTGCCATATTTTCGTGCCCTCGCCGATCTCCACGTCCGCATCGACGACAGCCGTCGGATGAATGTTCACTTGGAAATCCTCCCGGCAAAGTCCAGGGTGGAGCAATCGTTAAGCGGCAGCTGCACCGGCCTGTGCTCCGCCGCGCTTTTATAGATTGCCAGCACCAGTTCCAGCGTTTTCAAGCCTTCCGTAGAGTTCACATAGGGTTCCCTGTCGTCGCGGACGGCCTGCACCATATCCGCATACAGCGGCGTATGGCCGAAACCGTACACGTTGGGGGGATTTTCCCGAAACTCCATCTTGATCGTGGCGGGGTCGCCGCGCCGGTCCCGAAACTCCCATTCCTCAATGATGTTCACGCTCTTGCCGCCGGCCTTCACCGTGCCGTTTTCACCGAACAGATACAGCGTTTCTTCCAGGTTCTGCGGATATACGTTCGTCGTGCCCTCGATCAGCCCGTAGGCGCCGTTGGTAAAGCGCACCAGCGCCATGCCGATATCCTCGGCCTCGATGTAAGGGTGCTCCAGATTGTCGGTGTATGCCATGACCTCGGCAACCTCGCCGCCCATCATCCAGCGGAGCAGATCGATGTTATGGATGCACTGGTTCATCAGCGCGCCGCCGTCCTGCGCCCAGGTGCCGCGCCACAGGGCCTGATCGTAATAGCTTTTCCCGCGGTTCCAGCGGATATGCGCCGCGCCGTGCAGCATGCGCCCGAAACGGCCTTCCTCTACCGCGGAGCGGATTTTCTGGATGGACTTGTTGAAACGGTTCTGGTGGCAGGCGCACAGCTTGACCCCGTGCGCTTTGGCGGCTTCGATCAGCGCGCGCGTGTCCGCAAGGCTCAGCGCGATGGGCTTTTCGATGATCACATTCGCGCCGGCTTCCAAACAGCGGATTCCGATGCTTGCGTGCTCCCCGCTTTCGGTGGCGACCGCAACCAGGTCCGGCTTCATTTCCGAAAGCATCTGCCGGTAATCCGTAAACCGTTTGATGGCTGCCCGCTGTGCTTCCGGCACGGGGCGCAGCACCTCTTCCATGCGATCCGCAATCAGGTCGCACACCGCAACGACGGTCAGCGAATCCGCATTGTTGAGGGCAGCCGCGATATGGTTTGGCGCAATGCGGCCGCAGCCGATCAGCGCATAGCGGAGTCTGTCTGTCATGAGCCGGCCGGCCTCCCTACAGCAATTCGATTTTGCTACGGTTTTTGATATCCTTCATGGCGTTCTTCGTGTCAAACACCAGCTTTGCGCGGTCCGCCACGAGGGTATAGTCCACGGTCGTGTGCGCCGTGGTGACGATCACGAGATCCTGCTGTTCCAGGCATTCCGCGGTCAACGCCTGAATGCTTGCCTTTTGCAGCCCGTTGTGCGAGAAGCTCTTGACATACGGGTCGTAGTAGCTCACGTCCGCTCCGTACGCAATCAGCCGCTCCATCACGCGGATCGCGGGGCTTTCACGGTAATCGTCGATATCCTGCTTGTAGGCAACGCCCAGCAGCAGCACCTTGGCGTCGTTCAATGATTTGCGATGCCGGTTTAACTGCTTCATAGCCCGCTGCGTGCAGTATTCGGGCATCTGATCGTTAATGATCATGCTGGCTTCGATCATCGAGGTGTGAAAGCCGAACTCACGGGCTTTCCAGCTTAAGTAATACGGGTCCAGCGGAATGCAGTGGCCGCCCAAGCCCGGGCCGGGGTAAAACGCCTGAAAGCCGTAGGGCTTGCTTTTGGCGGCCTCGATGACTTCCCAGATGTTGATGTTCATGCGCTCGCAGAGAATGGCAAGCTCGTTGATCAGGCCGATGTTGACGTTGCGGTACGTGTTTTCGAGGATCTTTTCCATTTCCGCGATGGCGGGCGAGGAAACCCGGTGTACGGGCGCTTCCAGCACGGCTTCATACAGCGTGGCCGCAATCTCGGTGCATTCCGGCGTTACGCCGCCCACCACCTTGGGGGTATTGCGCGTCTTGTAAATCAAATTGCCGGGGTCTACGCGTTCGGGGGAAAACGCAAGAAAGAAATCCACGCCGCAGACCAGGCCGGAGGATTCGAAGATGGGTTTAAGCATCTCCTCCGTGGTGCCCGGATAGGTGGTGGATTCCAGTACGATCAGCATATCGCGGTGCATATAGGGCAAAATGCTCTGGCTGGAGGAAAGCACGTAACTGATGTCGGGCTGCTGGTGCGCGTCCAGCGGGGTGGGTACGGCAATACAGACGCAGTCGCACCCGGCGACCTCGCTGAAGTTCTCCGTGGCGCGGAACAGGCCGCTTTTGACGATCTCTTCCAGATCATGCGTTACGACGTCGCCGATATAGTTCACGCCGCGGTTGACCATATCCACCTTTGATTTCTGCACGTCGAACCCAACCACATGAAAACCGGCCTTCGCCTTCTCCACGGCGAGCGGAAGCCCTACGTAACCAAGCCCCACCACGCCAAGCGTCACGTTACGGTCCAAGATCCTCTGTTTGAGCGTAGACATTCGATTGCTCTCCTTTAGCAGGATGATTTGATTGCTTACCAGGCTCAATTACCGCGCGCCGGTCCGTCCACGGAAGCGTCGTTGGAGTACCCGTTGCGCTCCCAGAAGCCTTTGTAGTCCTCGTCGTCCGACAGGGTGATTTTATCCACCCAGCGCGCCCATTTATACCCAAGTTTGTCCTCCGCTACGATGATGAACGGGTATCCCATCTCCGGAGGAAGATCAATCCCGTTAGCCTGATAGGCCATGATCATCTTCCGGTCCAGCACCGTGGAAAGCGGAAGGGAGGTGGTATAATCGTCCACGGCATGGAAAATCACGGTGTTGGCTTCCGGCTTTACGCCGGCAAGCTCAAACAGATCGGACAGAAGAACGCCCTTCCAGAGAATAGTTGCGTCCCAGCCCTCCACGCAATGCAGCGTGATCAGCCGCTCGTATGCGGGCAGCGAAATCACGCTTTCGTAGGACAAAACCTTTGCTTCGTTTACAAGGCCGTCCACCGTGAGCGTATACGCAGCCATATCCACATGCTGTACGCCGTTGATGGATACGTCCCGCGGGCCCACGGCAGGGTCCAGCCGCGCGCCCTGATATTCCATGATTTCATTTTCCCGAAACCTTACAAGCGTCGCCTGCGATACGGCGTCCGGATCGGCCGCGCTGCAGCCCGACAGCAGCAGCAACAGCGAGCACAGCAGCGCCAGTGCCTTGATCGTACGCCATACCCCCTTTAAGCCGCATGATAGAATATTATAACACGCGCCAAGCCCGGTAGGCAAACATCGACAACGCTTTTGATCTCATGTATAATGGAGCGGCAACGAAAGGGGCTGGCAACATGGTAAGACACATCGTGCTTTTCTGGCTGAAAGACAAACGGCAGATTGAGGAAACGGTAAACATCCTGCAATCCATGAAGGGTAAGATTCCGGGCCTTCTGCAGATCGAGGCCGGGAAAGATTTCGCGCAAAGCGACCGCAGCTGCGACATTTGCCTGAATACCCTGTTTGAAACCGCGGAAGCGCTGGCTGTGTACCGTACGCATCCCGTACATATTCCGGTGCAAAAGCACATGCACAGCGTAATGGAGCGCTCCGTAAGCGCGGATTACGAGGTTACAGCAATTTGAGCAATCCGGAAAACATCGGCGGGCGCATGTGGCTGCGCATGATCAAAAACAACCGTTCCAAGGGCGATCTGACGGTCGCCTGCGATTTTGACCAGCCCCAGCCCGCCTTGCGCGAGGCGCTGCATACGCTGGACCTCAGCATGCCCGTATGGCTGCCGCGCCACCAGAAGGACTGGGTGGAGTTCTCGCTGACCCGTTTTACGGCCGAGCACTTTTTGGAACCCATCCCGTTTGACCGGCTGGAGATCAGCTTTATCGCGCCGGAAGAAAAGCAGAAAAAGCGGAATCCGCTTTACGAGGTTTGACCGATGGCGGGAAGCGGCGTGCAAAAGAATCAAATCATCCGGCTGACCTGCGAGCGGCTGGGCGCCGATCTGGAAGGCGTATGCCATTTTCAGGGGCTCACGGTTTTCGTACCCGGCGTTCTGCCGGGGGAAACGTTTGACGCGCGGATACTGAAGGATCAGAAAACCTATGCGTTTGCGAAATTGGAAACGCTGCTGGAGGCTTCCACCCAGCGCCGGACGTCGTTTTGCGGCGTTTACGACCGCTGCGGCGGCTGTAGCGGCCAGCACATGACGTATGCGCTGACGCTGGAAGCCAAGCGCATGCAGGTCTATGACAGCCTGACCCGCATCGGCGGTTTCGCGCTCTCCCAAGACGACGTTCCCCCGGTGCTCGGCGCGGCGCAGCCCATCCATTGCCGCAACAAGGCGAGCCTCCCCGTGGGCGGCACGGCGCAGCAACCGGTTCTGGGGTTTTACCGCAGGCGTTCGCACGACCTGGTGGAGATTGAGGACTGCCCCATCTCCCGGCACAGCCTTGCGGGTATGATCCTGTCCATTAGGACATGGATGCGGGACAATGATGTGGAACCCTATGACGAAGTATCGCACGGTGGGTATCTCCGTCACGTTGTGGCGCGTATGAACCGGCAAGGCGATCTTTTGGTGGTGCTAGTCGCGACCGGGAATATCGTGCCCGCGAAGGACAGGCTTCTTTCCCTGCTCCGGCAGAACGTACCGGGTTTCAAGGGCCTGCACGTCAGCGAAAACAAGGCGAAGGGCAACATAATCCTCGGTGAAACCAGCCGCAGGGTGCACGGATCGGACGCGATCACGGAAACGCTTCTCGGGCTTCAGTTCTTAATCACACCGCTGTCCTTTTTTCAGGTCAATACCGAACAGACCGAAACACTCTATCAAAAAGCAATTGAATTCGCCGCGCTGCAGCCCGGGGATACCGTTGTGGACGCATACGCGGGCACGGGGACGATCGCCCTTTGCATGGCGCGGCACTGCGCCCGCGTGATCGGGTTGGAGATCGTACCGCAGGCGGTGGAAACCGCGAAGCAAAACGCGGAGCGCAACGCGATCGCAAACGCGGAATTCCACCTTGCCGCGGTGGAGGAAGGCCTGCCCCGCCTGGTGGCGGACGGCCTCCGCCCGGACGTCGTGGTGCTGGATCCACCCCGCATAGGCGTGGAGCAGCCGGTGATTGACGCGCTGCTTTACGCAAGGCCCCAGCGCATCGTGTACGTAAGCTGCCATGCGCCTACGCAGGCGCGGGATATGCAAAAGCTGGCAGCGGGCGGATATCTTCTCACCCGGTGCCAGCCGGTGGATATGTTCTGTTACGCCGGAGGCGTGGAAAACGTCGCCCTGCTTACGCTTCCTCCGAGGGATTAACGGGGTGAACGTTCCGGCTTTTCAGCCGCGCCAGCCCCTGCGAGCCCAAAACCCGGTGCGCTAGCTTATACAAGGCCGCCTGCGAGAAATACGCGTTTTCTTTCGCCGGCGGCTTTTGCATTTCCTCCGCCCACTGGCTTGCCGTGATGTCGAGTTTTTTCAAGATATAGGCTTCGTCCTCCGCCATCTCTTCCGGGGGATACGGCGGGTTGGCCAGCTCCCGCAGCGCTTCCTCGCGCGTCATCTCCCCGTTGAGCACGAGGCAGGACAGGTGATACCGGCGTTTATCGTACCCGAACCGTTTGGGGAGATAAACGGACTGAAACCATTTGGTAAAACGGCTCTCAAAATGCTTGCCGCCGTAATACTCCCAGCCGAAACGATCGGTAAGAAGCTGCATCGCCCCGGCCTTCGTATACGGCACATAATCCAATAGATTCATTTTCGTAACGCCCGGCACGCCGAACCAGGCTTCGCGCAGCGACAGGTGTATGTATTTCTTCAGGCTTTTCCCGCGGCCGTGCCTGCGGTAAACGCTCCGCATTTCCCAGTAATCGCGGTAGCTGTGCTGTGCGCTGAACGGCGCGGACGCGCCTTCCGTTGCGAGGTTGGAGCCGTTGAGCAGGTATTTGACCCCGTACTCCTTGGCGAATTTATACACCGCGGCGGCAAACAGATGATCCTGCGGCACGTCCAGGTTGGCAAGCCCCGAGAACATATAGGCGCGCATGAGCTCCTTCATCGTAGGCCAGTCCATCACGATGGTGTGCAGCTCGTACCCCAGGCCGTTGCAGACCCGCTCAATATTGCGCACGGCCATTTCCGAGTTCCAGCCGGTATCCACGTGTACGGCCAGCACGCGCAGCCCAAGCTGATGGGCGGCGTAGGCCATGTAACTTGAGTCCACCCCGCCGGACAAGCCCAGAACGCAGTCAAACTCCTTGCCCTCGCCCGCTTTTTTGATCTGTGCCACCAGACGCTTTAAGGTTTCGTCGCTTGCGCCCGGCTTATACCCGGTACGCTTCACCTGTTCCATATATTCCGTGCAGACGATGCAATGCCCCAGTTCGTCAAAGGTAATGCCGCTGTCGCTCGTATCCATTACGCAGCGGGTGCAGATCTGGGTCATCGTTGCGCCTCCCCGTTTATCGCTATCCAAAGAATCATAGCATCGACTGACAAAGCTTGTCAAGCCGCGCCTTCGGGCCGTATAATATGCCGTAGAGATGGGAGGGAACGCGTATGCCGCTCAGGGATGAAATGCTGCGGGCCTTGGAAACGCACCGCCATGCGCCGCTTTCCGGGCAAACGCTTGCGGACCGGTTTTCCGTGTCCAGAACAGCCGTCTGGAAGGCTGTCAAAGAGCTGAAGGCGCAGGGGTATCGCATTGATTCGACGAATAACCGCGGTTACCAGCTATCGCCCGACGACGATCACCTGTCCGCCTCCGCTATCGCCCGGCACCTGCACGACGACATCCCCGTATATGTCTATGACGCCCTGGATTCCACCTTGAACGAAGCCAAACGGCGCGCCGCCGGCGGCGAGACGTTGTTTTTAGTTGCGGCCGATAGCCAGACCGCCGGGCGCGGCAGACGCGGACGGCAGTTTTTCTCCCCCGCGGGAACGGGTCTGTACCTGACGCTCGCCATGCCGCTGCGGCTGTCCGGGGAAGCCGCCCCCAGCATTACGGCCTATGCGGCCGTATGCGTATGCAAGGCGATTGAAGCGCTCACCGGCAAACAGGGGCGCATCAAATGGGTAAACGATATCTTTCTGGACGGCAGAAAGCTATGCGGCATTCTGACCGAGGCCAGCACCAGTCTGGAAAGCGGGATGATCGATGAAATTTTCATCGGCATCGGCGTCAACGTATATCCGTCCGCCGTTCCGGAAGAGCTTCGGGAGATCGTCGGTTTCTTGAACCCCGATGCGCCGGTACGCAACCGGCTGGCGGCGGAGATTGCAAACGGGCTTTGCCAGTTTGCAGGGAACTGGGAAACGTTTTTTACCGATTACCGCGCGCGTTCGCTGACCATCGGCAGGCGCGTGCAGTGTACGGTGGGCAACGATACGTTTCCGGCAACGGCCGTCGGCATTGATCCCCTTGGCGGTTTAATGGTCAAGCTGGACGACGGAACGGAGCGCACGCTGTACAGCGGCGAAGCCAAGCTCCTTCCGCTTCCGGGCCGCGAGGCAAGCGTATGAAAGAAACGCCGCTGTTTTCCGTTGTTCCGATGGACGATGCGCTGCGCGCCGCGGTTCAGCCGCTGTTTGACCAGGCCTGGGCGGGGCCTTTCCTTGCCTTGAACGGCAGTCTGCACGACAGCCGCACGCTGCCCGGCATCGCGGTGCTCAACAATTCCGGGGCGGTTCTCGGGTACCTTTTGTATGAGCTGTGCGAGACCGAATGTGAGATCATGGCGCTGGAAAGCCTTTGCCCCGACGGTGGAATCGGCACGGCGCTGATCGAGCGCGTGAAGGCTGTTGCCGGAAAGCTCGGCAAACAAAAAATCGTCGTTACGACGACGAACGACAATCTGCACGCGATCCGGTTTTACCAAAAGCGCGGGTTCGCCCTGCGCGCGCTACGCGTAAACATGATGGAAATTTCCCGCAGGCTGAAGCCCGGCATTCCCGAGATCGGGATCGACGGCATTCCGCTGCGCGACGAAGTTGAACTGGAATTCAACTTATAAGAGCCCTATTTAAGCAGGGCTTTCACGCGCAGACCCGCGGCATAGACCGCGTTTTTGCGATGTCCCTGTTCCACAAGCCTGTCCATGCTGGCGCGCAGCGTGAGGCCGCCGACCACGCCGTTGAACAGCAGCGCTTCCAGCGTTACTTCGGGCGTTTCATCCGCTGTCGCCGGCTTTTCCTGCCATTGTAAAACGACGCAGTACTCGCCCTTGTCCGTCTTCGGGTTGGCCTGCATCTGCTCAAGCACCTCCGCCGCGCCGCCGCGCAGGGTGCGTTCGAACTTCTTGGTAAGATCGCAGCTCACGCTGACCTGCGTTTCCGCAAGTACCTGCACGACGCTTTCCAGAAGATCCAGAATGCGGTGCGGGGATTCGTACACCACCGCGATTTTGGACTGTTCCGCGATCGCTTTCAGCCTTTCCTGCAGCGCGCCTTTCTGGCGCGGCAGAAACCCGTAAAACGTGAATTCCTCGATGGGAAACCCGCTAATGCTCAGCGCCGCGGGGATGGCGCAAGCGCCGGGGATGGCTATGACCTCGATCCCGCTCTGCACCGCAAGGCGAACCAGAATGCTGCCCGGATCGCTGATGCAGGGCGTGCCCGCGTCCGTCGTCAGAGCGACGCTGATCCCCTCGCTTTGCATACGGGCGACGATAGCCTGCGCCTTCTCGGTTTCATTGTGCTCGTGGCAGCTGGTCAGCGGGGTGTGAATATCGAATGCGGCAAGCAGCTTACGGGTCACGCGGGTATCCTCCGCCGCGATCAGGCCGACCGTTTTAAGGGTTTCGATGGCGCGGGGCGGCATATCGCTCAGGTTCCCGATCGGGGTCGCAACAACGAAAAGCGTCGGCATACCGTTACCCTCTCTTCTCAAACACGCGGAGCTTCGCACTGCGGGCGCGCGGGTTCTGCGCAACTTCCTCCGCCGTGGGGGCGATGGCTCCGCCGCCCAACACCTTTCCCAGCGGCAGTTTCCCGCAGGTGCAGATTGGCGCCTTGGGCGGGCAGGTGCATGGGTTTTGCAGCGAACGGAAGGTGGTTTTCACAATCCGGTCTTCCAACGAGTGGAAGGTGATAACCAAAAGCCTGCCGCCGTCACGCAGCATGGCTGCAATCTCCCGCAGGGAGGTTTCCAGCGGCGCAAGCTCGTCGTTGATGGCGATGCGCACCGCCTGGAAGGTGCGCCGCGCGGGGTGCCCCTCGTCCTTGCGGCGCACCGCCTTGGGGATGGCGGCGTCCACCACGCGCACCAGATCCAGCGTGGTCAGTATGGGCTGCTGTTTACGTTTTTCGTCCAAAATCTGCGCGATGCGCGCCGCCCATTTTTCCTCGCCGTATTCCCGCAGCACGCGGGTAAGCTCCGGCACGGAAACCCTCGCCAGGTATTCGGCCGCCGTCTGCCCGGCGGACGCGTCCATCCGCATATCCAGCGGCGCGTCCTCATGGTAGCTGAAGCCGCGCCCGGCCGTATCCAGCTGGTGGCTGCTTACGCCAAGGTCGATCAAGGCGCCGTCGAGCGCCGGCAGGTTCATCCGCGCCGCGTCGTGAAAATTGCCGCGGATTGCGTGAAAGCCGGGATATGCCGCAAGACGCGCGGACGCGGCGCGGATCGCCTCTTCGTCCCGGTCGACGCCGTAATACGAAGCCTCTCCGCCGCAGGCCTTGAGAATGCCCTCCGCGTGGCCGCCGCCGCCCAGCGTGCAATCCAAATACACGCCCTGCGCCTTGGGGCGCATCCATTCCATCACCTGGGAAAACAGCACGGGTTGGTGGTGAAACAGCCGGTTATCGCTTTCCATGCTCACATCTCTTGCAGGTCTTTGATACGCTGCGTCAGGTTGTCAAGCATTCCCTGATTGACGCCAATTTTTTCTTTTTCCTTGTCCACAAGCTCCGCGGGCGCTTTGGCGAGGAAGCCGGGATTGGCGAGCTTCGCCTCCGCCCGTAATATTTCGTTTTCGAGGTTGGCCTTTTCTTTTTCCAGGCGGGCAATTTCCTTACCGACGTCCACCAGCTCGCCCAGCGGGATGCGGATCTCCGCGGGTTCGCACACCGCGCTGACGGTTTTCTCGTTTTCCGTACCCGTACCCGCGCCGATGGTTACGCTGCTCGCCCCCGCAAGCCGCTGCAGGTACGGTTCGACGATCGAGAGCGCATCCTCCCAGCCGCTTTGCGGAATCAGCCGGATGCGTGTGCGCTTGCCGTGTTCCACCTTCATCTCCGCGCGGAGGTTGCGGATGGTGCGGATGATTTCCATGATGCCTTCCATCTGTTTCTCTTCGGCGAGGAAATCAAAGGCTGGGTTCGCCTGCGGCCACTGCGCCGTGATCAGCAGGCCTTGGGATGCGGGCAAATAGCCGTACACCTCTTCCGTGACGAACGGAATGAAGGGATGCAGGAGCTTCAAAATGCTTTCCAGCGCCGTGTAGAGCACCGCGCG
>JAEWTC010000023.1 GCA_023459675.1 Bacillota bacterium
CGCAGATCACGTGTTTGCCGTGCTCCATGGCGGCGACCGCCAGGGGCAGATGCGTGTCGTTTGGGGTGGCGATCGTCACTAGCTCCACCGCGTCGTCCTGCAGGAGCTGTTCCAGGCTTTCGTAAGCATGGAGCCCGCTTTGCCGCGCCAATGCGTTTCTCTCCGGCAGAATATCGTACACGCCCGCGATCCGAAATAGTTCCGGCATGGTTTGCACCCGCTCGGCGTGCCATACGCCCATGCCGCCGTAACCGATTAACGCCCAGTTCATTACAAAGTCTTACCTTCCAATCGTTTCAATGTTTCCATGCAGATGCGCGCTTCGTCCATGCCGCTGGGGGTCAGGGTTTCGCTCTCCGCAAGGATGGGCACGGCAAGCCTTACCGCCGTACGGTACACCGCCTCCACGGGCGCGGTTCCCAAACCCAGGGGCTTGCCTTCCCCGTCCTTCATGCCGTCCTTCAAATGGATCACGGGCAGCCGGTTTTCGCTGTGCAGTGTTTCCATCCAGAAAACCGGATCTTCCCCGGCCGCGTACGCCCAGAAGGCGTCCAGCTCCATCTGCAGCCCGGGCAGGGCCATCAGCGTATCCCAAAGCGACGGGCCGCCCGCCACCGGCGCGAATTCGTGCGCGTGGTTGTGGTACGCAAGCTTGATGCCCTCCCGCGAAAGCTTTTGCTGGAAAAGCCCCAGCTTGTCGGCAAGCGCACGGCTCTCGGCCTGCGTTCCCGTCTTGGCATAGGGAACCACCAGCAAATTGCACCCGATGGTATGATGATACGAAACAACGCTTTCAAAGTTCTGTTCCAGCTCGGCAAGGCCGGTATGCGTGCCCGCCGCCGTCAGCCCGCAGGCTTGGAGCCAGGTGTTGACGTCCTCCGCCGGATGGCCGAAGAAGCCGGCGAACTCCACCGTTTTATAGCCAAGCTGCGCGGCCTGTTCCAGCGCGCCGCGCAGATCCAGCTGCGCAAGGTCCCGCACGCTGTATAATTGCAATCCGTAAGGCATGGATGCCACCTCGTCAATCAAAATACACGGGTTTGCCGGTTTTGGCGGAGGTATAGATCGCTTCCAGAATTTCGCTCACCACGCAGGCCTGCTCCGGCAATACCACGGGCGGCGTATCGTTGTCGATCGCGTCAAACCAGCGGATCTGCTCCACCACGCTGGGCGTGAGCTTCAGCCCTTCGTAGAAGGCTACGCCGCCTGACTCCAGGTTGGGGTTGATGAGCACCTGGCGGTTGAACTCGCACTTGTTGACCACCGCTTCGTTGCCGCGCACGCGCAGGCCGGCTTTGGAGCCGTGCAGCTCGCAGCTGCCCTCCTGGATGGGCTCGCAGGTGTTGAGCGCCCAGGTGGCGTCCAGCGTGATGGTCGCGCCGTTCTTCATCACGATGAAGCCGAAGGCCGCGTCCTCCATCTCCAGGTTTTCGGTCTCTTTCCAGCCGCCCCAGGGGTTGCCGCAATCGGCGTTCTCCACCTTTTTGTAGCTGGTGCCCACCACCATGCGCGGCGCAAAATTGTTCATCAGGTACAGCGTCAAATCCAGGCTGTGGGTGCCGATGTCGATCAGCGGCCCGCCGCCTTGCTCGTACTCGTTCAGGAACACGCCCCAATTGGGCGTGCCGCGCCGCCGGATGGCCAGCGCTTTGCTGTAGTATATTTCGCCCAGGTCGCCGCGGGCGATCAGGTCTCTGGCGTAGTCGCTTGCGGTTTTGTGGCGGTGCTGATAGCCGATCGTAAGCTTTTTGCCGGTTTCCTTGGCCACCTGCACCATCCGGCGCGCATCCGCGGCGGTTTTCGCCATGGGTTTTTCGCACAGTACGTGCTTACCCGCGCGCATCGCGTCGCAGGAGATGTCCGCGTGGCTGCGGTTGGGCGTGAGCACGTAGCAGATATCGATGGTTTCGTCCTTGAGCAGCTCCCGGTAATCCGTATACACCTTCGCCCCGGGCGCGCCGAACTGCTTTGCGGCCTTTTCCGCCTTGGCAAGCTCCAGATCGCAGAACGCCGTGATTTCACCCCGGTTTACCTGCTGTATGGCCGGAAGGTGCTTGCCAAACGCAATGCCCCCGCAGCCAATGATGCCAATTTTGTACTTTTTCATTTGTCATCCTCCATTCAGGCTTGATCTGCCTGAACTATAGCAAAACACACTGTGTAATGCTATAATGAACAAGCCCAATTCTATCAAATTTATGCCGAGGTGCTGCAGCGAATGTTTTATGAGAAAACGGATCCCGCCAAGGGGTTGGACGGCATCTTCGAGTGCTTTTTGCAGCGCACCGTCGGCATTCAGGACGTGGTACAGGCGCACATCCACGATCATTTCGAGCTTTTGTACTGCACGGGAGGCAGCTTTGAGCTCATTGTGGAAAAGCAGCCGATGGTGCTTTCAGTGGGAGACGCGGTGCTGATTCGCCCTATGCAACCGCACCAGACGCGCACGTTCCAGGGCGGCGTCAACCAATACATCGTCATGAAATTCATGCCCGAGGGGCTGTTCTCCTCCGCCCAGCCGATGTACGAGCTGAAGTACATCTTTCCCTTTATCTACGCCAGCAAGCAGGAGATCGAATTCTACACGCGGGACGCGCTCAAGGGCAGCCGCATCCAGGGGCTTTTGCAGGCCCTGCTGGACGAGGCCCAGCGCCGCGCCTACGGGTATGAGATGGCCATGCGCTCGTACACGGAACAAATTCTTCTGTGGTTCATCCGGAAATGGTACGAGCGCGGCAAGGCCGAGCCGATGGACGCGTTTCATCTGCAGGTGATCAAGGCGGTGTTTTTGTATCTGGACGAGCATCCGGGCGAGGAACTGACGGTTTCCCAGCTGGCGAGGCGCTTCAACATGGGCCGTTCCACCTTTTCGCGCTTTTTCAGCCGCTATGCCGGAGAATCCCTGCCCTCGTACGTGCGCAGGCTGCGGCTGACCAAGGCTGCGAACCTGCTGGCGCAGACGGACAAAAGCGTAACCGAAATCGCCTCCGAAACCGGCTTTTCCACCACCAGTTACTTTGTTTTATGCTTCCGGGAGCAAAACGGTTTAACGCCCAAACAGTTCCATATGAACGCGGTGAGGATGCAGGAGCGGGCGGAGGGGGAGGGGGAGAGGGAGATGTGAGGGCATCGATTTGAAGTACGGGCATGGGACCGTGGATTTATATGGGCTGGGTTATGGCGGTGACTCCAAGGGGAATCGTGTGCTGTGGAGCGGCTGGTCTGGAGTATGGGTTGGGAAACGTGTAATTAAGCAACTTGTGTTAGTGCCTTGGCTCCAAGGGGAATCGCCGCCTGCTGCGCAGGCTAAGGCGTGGTCGCTGGCTCCCACGCCCTGGCGGTTAAAAACGAGCACACGGGCTCGTTTTCTTAACACCGCCAGCCCTTCCGGGTTCGATTCCCCTTTGGATTACGGGATACGAATAAGGCACCCATATGGGTGCCTTATTCG
>JAEWTC010000024.1 GCA_023459675.1 Bacillota bacterium
TGGAGCAGGCCATGCAGGCGCACGCCGTGCCCAAGTGGGCCATCGAAAGCTGCCAGAAAATACAGTATATGTTCCCGCGCAGCCACGCCGCGGCCTACGTCATCATGGCGCTGCGCGTGGCGTGGTATAAGGTGCACGAGCCGCTTTCCTACTATGCGGCCTATTTTTCCGTGCGCGCCAACGGGTTTGACGCCGCTACCATGCTTGTGCCCATGCAAACCGTGCGCGAGCGCGTGAAGGCCATCCTCGAGCGGGAGGACCGCATGAACCCCACCGAGGAGCGGGAGAAAAACGCCCTGCACATGATTTTGGAAATGAACCTGCGCGGCTTTACGCTGCTGCCCGTGCACCTGTATAAAAGCGATAAGAAGAATTTCCTCATCGAAGGAAGCGGCCTGCGCTGCCCGTTTCTCTCCATCAACGGCTTCCCCGAAGCCATTGCCGACAGCATTATTGCCGAGCGCGCGGCTTTGCCCGCCGCCCCGCTTCCCGGCGATAATTCCGCTTCGGCCGCTTTGCCACACGATACGCCGGCTGCTTCCGATCCGCTTTCCGGCGAAGATGCCGCTTCGGACGAACTGCCGTACGGCGCCGCGGCGCAGCCCGCCCCCGCCGGGGATCTACCGCCCGCGTTCCGCCGCTTCCTTTCCGTGGAAGACCTCAGAAGCCGCACCCGCGCGGGCGAAGCGGTGATCGAGATGCTCAAAAAGCAAGGCGCGCTGGAAGACCTGGCGGAATCAAGCCAGATTGACCTGTTTTCGATGCTCGGCGGGCAGTAACGCTTGCAGCCGGGATATCGTCGCGCTCTCTTCCGGCTTCCGTCCATTCTCCGATTGAGCCTCATTCCTCTCCCGCCTGCCGTTTGTTGCACAGGCGGGTTTCTTACGGTTCCGCTCGCCGCGCCGGGGGAACCGCTTGCCGGTTTATCAATTCGGGGGCTAGGATCAACTCTGGCCTCCCGCCGTTTTGGCCGCCGTTCCGTGTTCTCGCTGTTTCGGCCTCCCGCCGTTCCAGCTACCGTTTCGCGTTCCCGCTGTTTCAGCCTCGCGCCGTTTCGACCTCCCGTTGTTTCGACTTCCCGCCGTTCTGGCTACCGTCGGCTATCCACTCCCGTTGGACATCGGCTTCTACCCCTCCCGCCGCTCTGCGCTCCCGCCCCCGCCATTAGCGTTTCTTAGAGCGGAGCGTGGGGTTCATCCGATCGGCGCGGGGCAGTTCGTGTACCCGGGGGGGATGCGGTGCCGCTTTTTGCCCTGCGGGACAAATTTTACCCGATCACAAACAAAAAGTTGCATCTTTTTACCCGTCCGGGGGCATTTGAAACGTTAAATTTTCTGATTTTGTTATTCGATAATTTTATATCGATAAGAATAGTATAAAATAATCAATGAAACCGTTATACGGCAAGGGATTGCTCTTGTATTTTACAAAAAAACGGGAATATCCGGCGCAATCCGGAGAAATTAAAAGAAGCAAATCATACAAAAAATCAAGCAAAACCAGCACGGTTCGCCCGGAGACGAATGCCAACAGTACCGCAAAGAAACAATCAATCCACTTTATTTTTCTACGTGTTTTTGCTATAATACATTTCGTTATTAAATTAACAATGAACCATAAAACTATCTTATGGCAATTCATCGGATCGGGAGTGAGTGCATGGAGGGGAAAACGGTGGCCGCAACCAAAGCGGGCTGCGCGAACTGCAGCACGGAACAGTTTTCGGAAATCGCGAACATCATTGATCTGTACAAGGACAAGGAAGGTAGCCTCATCCAGGTGCTGCACCGCGCGCAGGAGCTTTACGGGTATCTGCCGCTGGAACTGCAGTCCTTCATCGCCGACGGCATGGGCTTGCCGCTGAGCGAGGTCTCGGGCGTGGTGACGTTCTACTCCTTCTTCTCCACCAAGCCCCGCGGCAAGCACACCCTCCGCATTTGCATGGGTACGGCGTGCTATGTGCGCGGCGGCAAAAAGCTGGTGGATACGCTGCAGGACACCCTGGGCATCAAAATCGGCGATACCACTTCGGACGGCCTGTTTACGTTCGAGGTGGCCCGCTGCATCGGCGCGTGCGGGCTTGCCCCCGCCATCATGGTGGACGATACGGTGTACAAGCAAGTCACCCCCAACAAGCTCAAGGCAATTCTCGCGGAATACCGTAAAAAAGAGGTGAGCGTGTGATGGCGGAACGGATCAAAACCCTGCAGCAGCTTGAGGAAATCAAGAGCGCCTATCTGCGCGCGCAGGAAGCTTTCGACTTTATCGTATACGTTTGCGGCGGCGCGGGCTGCGTTTCGTCCAACTGCCAGTTAATCCAGGACACGCTGGTGGCCGAGGCGGAAAAAGCCGGCATCGGCAGCCGCGTCATGGTCTGCCAAACCGGCTGCATGGGCACCTGCGCGGTGGGGCCCGTAATGCTGGTGACCCCCGGCAACATCTTCTATACGGAGCTGACCCCGGCCAGGGTGCAGGAGATCGTCAAAGAGCATTTGGTGGGCGGCAAGGTGCTCACCCAGTACACCTTCTTTGATCACGCCCTGCAAACCCGCGTGCCCAAGCTGGACGACATCAATTTCTTCAAAAAACAGGTAAAAATCGCGCTGCGCAACTGCGGCGCCATGGCCTATAACGACGTATCCGCCTATGTGGCGCGCGACGGTTATATGGCCGCCTGCAAGGCGCTCACCGAGCTCTCCCCCCAGAAGGTGGTGGACGAGGTGAAGGCCTCCGGCCTCAAGGGCCGCGGCGGCGCGGGCTTCCCCACCGGCATTAAATGGCAGGCCGGGCACGACCAGAGCGCAGAGCGCAAGTACATCGTCTGCAACGCCGACGAGGGCGACCCCGGCGCGTTCATGGACCGTTCCCTCATCGAGGGCGACCCGCATTCCGTCATCGAGGGCATGCTGCTGGGCGGCTACGCCATCGGCGCCACGCAGGGCTTCATCTATATCCGCGCGGAATACCCCATCGCCGTGGAACGCATGGAGGAAGCCATCAAGCAGGCGCGCGCGGCGGGGCTTCTGGGCAAGGATATCTTCGGCAGCGGCTTTGATTTTGACCTGGAGATCCGCATCGGCGCGGGCGCGTTCGTCTGCGGCGAGGAAACCGCCCTGATGGCCTCCATCGAAGGCGAGCGCGGCGAGCCCAAGCAGAAGCCGCCGTTCCCGTTCCAGCGTGGGCTGTTCGGCTGCCCCACGATCATCAACAACGTGGAAACCTTCGCCAACGTTCCCGCCATCCTGTACAGGGGCGCGAAATGGTACGCACAGTACGGCACGGAGGACAGCAAGGGCACCAAGGTGTTCGCCCTCGCGGGAGACGTGGTGAACACCGGCATCGTGGAGGTGCCCATCGGCATCCCCATCGGCGAGATCATTTTCGATATCGGCGGCGGCGTGCCAAACGGCAAGAAGTTCAAGGCCGCGCAGATCGGCGGCCCCTCGGGCGGCTGCATCACCCCCGCGGACCTCAACACCCCCACCGATTACAAACCCCTGCAGGCGCTGGGCGCCATCATGGGCTCCGGCGGCCTGATTGTGATGAACGAGGACACCTGCATGGTGGACACCGCCCGCTTCTTCATGGATTTCATCCGTGACGAGAGCTGCGGCAAGTGCACCGCCTGCCGCGTGGGCACCAAGCGGATGCTGGAGATTTTGGAACGCATCACGCGCGGCGAAGGCGTGGAGGGCGACGTGGAACTGCTGCTGGAGCTGGGCGACGTGATTTCCAACACCGCCATGTGCGGCCTTGGGCAAACCGCCCCCAACCCCGTGCTTTCCACCATTAAGTATTTCCGCAACGAGTACGACGAGCATATTTTGAAGCACCACTGCCGCGCGGGCGTGTGCTCCAAGCTGTTCCTGGCTCCCTGCTCCAACACCTGCCCCGCGGGCGTGAACATTCCCGGCTACATGGGCTTGATCGCCTCCGGCCGCTATGTGGACGCGTATGAGCTGATCCGGCAGGAAAACCCGCTGCCCGCCATCTGCGGCCGTGTGTGCACCCGCCCCTGCGAGGACAAGTGCCGCCGCGCCACGGTGGACGAAGCGCTTGCGATCTGCGATCTGAAACGGTTTGTGTCCGATTACGCCATGACGCACGGCGAGACCAAGCAGGAGACGTTCGCAAAGAACGGCAAGCGCGTGGCCATCATCGGCGCGGGCCCCAGCGGCTTGAGCGCGGCGCATTACCTGGCGCGCAAGGGCTACGAGGTGGAGATTTTCGAAGCCGAAGACGTATGCGGCGGCGTACTGGCCTACGGCATTCCGGCCTACCGCCTGCCCAAGTCCGTGATCAACGCCGAAGTCGCGCGCATTGAAGCGCTGGGCGTGAAGATCAACCTAAAACAGCCCGTGGGCGAAAAGCTGCCCCTGTCCACCCTGAAAAACGAGTTCGACGCCGTGTACGTTGCCACCGGCGCGCAGGTGCCCCAGAAGCTGAGCGTGGAAGGCGAAGATTTGAAGGGCGTGTACGGCGGCCTGGATTTCCTCAAAGCCGTGAACCTTGGCTGGGATATCAAAGTGGGCGAGAAGGTAGCCGTGATCGGCGGCGGCAACACCGCCATCGACAGCGCCCGCACCGCGCTTCGCAAAGGCGCCAAACAGGTGACCATCCTCTACCGGCGCGACCGCGAGAGCATGCCCGCCGAGGAGCTGGAAATCAACGAAGCGCTCGAAGAGGGCGTGCAGATCATGGAAATGGTCAACCCCGTGAAGTTCATCGGCGAAAACGGCAGGCTGACCGCCATCGAGTGCGTGAAAATGGCCCCCGGCGCGTTTGACGCAACCGGCCGCCGCCGCCCCGTTGCGGTGGAAGGCTCCAACTTCACCCTGGCGTTCGATACGGCCATCGCCGCCGTAAGCCAGGTGACCGACCTCGCCTTTGTGGACAAAAACGAATGCAAGCTCACCCGCTGGAACACCTTCGTGGTGGACGGCGATACGCAGATGACCTCGCTTGACGGCGTGTTCGCCGGCGGCGACGTGGTACGCGGGCCCGACGACGCCATCCACGCCATTGCGGACGGCAAGCTGGCCGCCTCCGCCATCGACAAGTACCTGGGCGGCAACGGTATCCTCAACAAGGGCGAGCCGATTGCCCTGCCCCTGATCATCGACGAGGACGAGATTACCCAGCAGTTCCGCTACCCGGTTACGGTGCAGTGCGCGGGCGACCGCTGCCACACCTTTGCCGAGGTGAACCTGGGCTTCCAGAAACTCAATGCCGTGGCCGAATCGATGCGCTGCCTGCATTGCGAGAGGAGAAACTAACATGGCGACCGTAACGATTAACGGGCTCAAGGCCACCGTACCCGACGATAGTACCATTTTGAAGGCTGCCAAGAGCGTCGGTATCCACATTCCCACGCTGTGCAACATGGGAGACGTGCATACGTTCGGCTCCTGCCGCATCTGCGTGGTGGAGGTGGAGGGCGCGAAAACCCTGCAGGCGTCCTGCCTTGCCAAGGTGCGCGACGGCATGGTAATCCACACCAACTCCGCCAAGGTGCGCAAGGCGCGCCGGGTGCTTTACGAGCTGCTGCTTTCCGACCACGATAAGGAATGCCTCACCTGTACCCGCTCCCGCACGTGCGAGCTGAAGGCGCTGGGCGAAACCCTGGGCGTGATGGAAACCCGCTTCGAGGGTGAGCACGTTTCTCCCCTGGAGGACGTATCCGTATCCATCACCCGCGATATGGGCAAGTGCATCCTGTGCCGCCGCTGCGTAACCGCCTGCAATAACATTCAGAATACCGGCGTTTTAAACGCCCAGAACCGCGGGTTTGACACCGTGATCGCCCCCGCCATGGAAAGCCCGCTGGGCACCGCAAGCTGCGTGTTCTGCGGCCAGTGCACCGTGGTGTGCCCCACCGGCGCCCTGCGGGAAACCGACGCCACCCACAAGGTGTGGAGCATGCTTGATTCGGGCAAGCGCACCGTGGTGCAGGTCGCCCCGGCCATCCGCGTAGCCATCGGCGAGGAATTCGGCCTGGCGCCGGGCGCACAGGTCACCGGCAAGCTGGCGGCGGCGCTGCGCGCCATGGGCTTTACCGACGTGTTCGACACCAACTTCACCGCCGACCTCACCATCATCGAGGAAGGCACGGAATTCCTCTCCCGCGTGAAGGCCGCGCTCACCGGCGGCGAAGCGACGCTGCCGATGATCACCTCCTGCTCGCCGGGCTGGATCAAGTTCATCGAGCACCATTATCCCGACCGGCTCCAGAACCTTTCCACCTGCAAGTCCCCGCACATGATGCTGGGCGCGCTTGCGAAATCCTTCTACGCGGAGCAGGTGAACGTGAAGCCGGAGGACATGTACGTGGTTTCCGTCATGCCCTGCACGGCCAAGAAGTTTGAAATCAACCGCCACGAGATGATGAACAACGGCGTGCCCAACGTGGACGCGGTATTAACCACGCGCGAGCTTGGGCAGATGATCCGCGAGGCGGGCATCGATTTCAACGCATTACCCGACGCGGAGTTTGACAACCCCCTGGGGCTTTCCACCGGCGCGGCCGATATCTTCGGCGTCACCGGCGGCGTGATGGAAGCGGCGCTGCGCACGGTGTACGAGCTTGTCACCGGCCGGGAGCTGCCCTTTGATAAACTGCACGTCGCCCCGATCGTGGGCCTGGCGCAGATCAAGGAAGCCGCCGTCACCATTGAAGATCCCCTGCCTGCGTACGACTTCTTGAAGGGCGTCACCGTGCGCGTTGCCGTAACCAGCGGCACCGAGGGCGCTACCGTGCTGATGGAGCAGATCGAAAACGGCACCTCGCCCTACCACTTCATCGAGGTCATGGGCTGCCCCAACGGCTGCATCATGGGCGGCGGCCAGCCCCGTTCCAACGATCCCGACGTGAAGATGAAGCGGCTGAAGGGCCTCTACTCCGAGGACGAGAGTAAAACCCTGCGCAAATCCCACGAGAACCCCTTCATTACCAAGCTCTACGCCGATTTCCTTGGCACGCCCAACGGCCATCTGGCGCACGAGCTGCTGCACACCCACTACACCAAGCGCGGCATGGAAAACCGCCTGGCGGACCAGGCCGTGGTAGCCAAGGAAGCCATGCCCAAGGTTTGACCAGCCAGTCCATAAAGGCCAATCTGCTGTGTCAACTGCAAGCGGTAAAAGGCATCACATACGAGTGTGTAAGCTCAATCCGTCCATTATACTGTCGTGGCACGTGCAACCCGCACGTGCCACTTTGTAGTATGTCTCAATCTCAGTTCGTTATATGCTTCGCATATGTACCCACCGGGTACACACGCACGTCCATTGCCTTTTATCGCTCTTGTTTTCGTGCATATTGTCCCTTCTGAACAGGCTGGAGCATGCTGAAAATACCCAATCTGGCCCATACTCCCGTGAAAGGCAATCTTGCGCGGAGCTTTGCGTTGCGCCGTGTGATGACAGGCAGGGTTGGACGTTTGAATTTGATGCCGACGATTGTCAGTGATTGCGGCATAGAATATTCAGTATACCCTAGGAGCATGGTGTTTTAGGAAGTTGCCAGAAACCCCGAAAGGGTATAATATATGCGCGATGAGTAGATTGTATACCCGATATGGTATAATAAAGAATGGATGTCATTAATAAATACCCGATAGGGTACGAAAGTGGGTATTGCCCTTGACAATCGCCCCGATAGGGTATATACTGTCCGCATGAATAAGATTGCAGAGTATATCAAAGCCAATCGGAAGGCCGCGGGTCTGACGCAGGAGGAGTTTGCCCTGCGCTCCGGCCTGGGCCTGCGTTTTGTGCGGGAATTGGAGCAGGGAAAGCTTACGGTGCGTATGGACAAAGTAAACCAAGCGCTTGCCATGTTTGGGATGGAGGCTGTGCCGGGAAGGAAAGATGGAAAGTGACAGCAGTCTTTCGAACCGCTTATGTCTATGTGAGAAACGTCTTTGCCGGAGAGCTTCGGCAGACCGACGAAGGATATGCGTTCGTCTATAATGCGGACTATCTTGCCCTGCCCGGCGCTGCTGCGGTATCGCTTACGCTGCCGTTACGGCAGGAAGCCTATTTGTCTCAAACATTGTTTTCCTTTTTTGACGGGCTGATCCCGGAGGGGTGGCTGCTTGCCGTGGTTGTGCGCAACTGGAAATTGGAACTGAACGATCGGTTCGGGTTGCTGCTGGTCGCCTGCCGTGATTGCATTGGCAATGTGAGCATCCGGGAGGTGCGGGAATGAATTGCCTTTGCTGCGGGAAACCCCTGTTGGAAGATACGAACAGGGCCGGTTGGCATCAAAGCTGTATCAAACGCTTTTTCGGCACGAAAGAGCTGCCGCAGTTGGATTTGTCGGAGCAGGCGCTGGAAGAACTGGCAAACGAGAGCACCCGAAAGGGGCATACGGTTCCCGGCGCGCAAAAAAAACTCTCCCTGCACCTGATGCCGCAGGGATTGCCGCGGCTGACTTTGGTGGATACTCCCGCCGGATACATCCTCAAGCCCCAGGCGAAGAAGTTTGCCGCGCTTCCGGAAGCTGAATACCTCGTGATGTGCATGGCGGATGCCTGCGGCCTCGCAACCGTGCCGCACGCCCTGGTGCAGGCCGGGGTTGAACTTGCTTACATCACAAAGCGGGTCGATCGCATCATTTTCCCCGGCAAGCCTGTGCGCATGCTTGCTATGGAGGATTTTTGCCAGCTGGATTACCGCCTGACCGCGGACAAATACCGCGGTTCCTATGAGCGTTGCGCGAAAATCGTACAGCGCTATTCCGTAAGGCCGGGCTTAGATCTGAGCGAGCTGTATCTGCTGCTGGTCTTTTCGTTTCTCACTGGCAACTCCGATATGCACCTGAAAAACTTCTCTTTGATCGAAACGGACGAGGGCAGCGGGCAATATGTGCTTTCCCCCGCATATGATTTGCTGCCGGTCAACGTGATCATGCCGGAGGATACGGAGGAGTTCGCGCTTTCGATGAACGGCAAGAAGACGAATATTCGCCGGAAGGATTTTCTGGCTTTCGCCAGTGCGTGCGGGATCGATCGCAAACCGGCGGAGAAGATGCTGGACAGAATGGTTTCCATGCAGCCCCGCTTTGCAGATATGATTCGGGAATCTATATTGCCGGAGAACCTGAAAACTGCTTTTGCAGCACTTCTTGCTGCCCGTGCCGGGAGCATCCAATAGCGAACTGCAACTGAAATGAGCGTGTGCCCTGTGTGGCACCGAAGGAGAACGCGTGCCCGGTGGGCACTGCGGCAAAACCGCAAGTGATCCGAAGGTGAGACGTTTTGCAGAGTACAGCGCTTGAGCGAAGGGGCTGTGCGACAATAAAACGGATGGCAAAAGAGGGAAGCGTGTGCCCTGTGTGGCACAGCCGCGAAGCGGCTAGCGACCCGAAGCTGAGAAGATTGAGGGAGCAGCCTAACGGGAGTGCGGGCTGCGACCATCAATCTGACGGGATAAGGAGCGTAACCGATGTTACTTACCAAAGTGAAATGGCTCTTTTTCGATATGGGAAGCACCTTAATTGACGAAACCTATTCCATTCCCGGGTGGTTTGCGCGCGCGTCCGCGGCGGTGGGCGGGCAGATCAGCGCGCAGGAGATCGAGCGCGGCTACGTAAAGGGCATGGCGGAGTATGCCCCCACGATCGTCGGGCAGATCAAGCCGTTCGGGTATCAGGGCAATTCCGCGGCGCCGCTGTACCCCTCGGAGCTGGACGTGCCCTATCCGCAGGCGAAGCCGCTTTTGGAACGGTTATCGAAAACTTATAAGATCGGCGTGATTGCCAACCAGTCCATCGGCGCGCAGGAGCGCATGGAAGGCTACGGGCTGACGCCGTACCTTGCGTTTCTGATCAATTCCGCGGTCGCGGGCTTCAGCAAGCCCGACCCGCGCATTTTTCAGCTGGCGCTGGAGAAAGCCGGCTGCCTGCCGCGCGAGGCCGTGATGATCGGCGACCGGCTGGACAACGATATCTACCCCGCCAAAAAGCTGGGTATGCGCACCATCCGCGTTCGCCAGGGCTGGGCATCCTGCCAGGAACCCCGTTCGGAGGAATACGAGGCGGACGTGACGGTGAACACGCTGGCCGAACTCGGCGATGTGCTATGCAGGCCTGTATAACGCAACGCGGCGAGGGTATTTGAAAGGTTTGCCAGCCGCGCCAATCCCTGCGGTTTTCATCCGCGGTTGTTCTTGGGACGGAAACCGGAAGTATTGATCACGCCTGCCGCCGCGTGAAACCCCGCGGGCAGCATTCGCGGTTGTTCTTAAGGGAAACCAAAGCGGCAGGCAAAGAGCGCGGCATATGCCGCGCTCTTGTGGTTAGCCCGTTCTCGCCCCTAAAACTCCCCGAAATCCGTGTACTCGGTGTTCACGTCGTCGGCGTCGGGGTTTTCCGTCGAGGTGTTGATGGTCAGGGTGTATTCATAGCCGGAGTCGAGCTGCACCTCCGCCTCGTCGTCCACAAACAGCAGGGTTTCGTAATCGCCATAGTCGCCGAAGGCTTCCAGCGGGCCGTACCAATCCTTCCCCGTACCCATTTTGATCACGTACACGCCGCCCGGAATCTCGGTGGAAACCGTGCCCGCGCTGTCCACAAACAGGCCGGATACGAAATCGCCGTCCGAAGTGTAGAGCTTGAAGTAGGTGGCGTAGCCTTCGTCCTGGTTCGCCACCTTGATCTTCAGCGTCGTGCTGTCGCTTCTGTAATCCGGGTTGTGGTACACCTCGCCTTTGTCAGGCCAATCCTGCACGCAGGCGTTCATGCGCGCTTCCCAGTCCTGCCAGTCGGAATAGTAGAAGAAATCGGAAGCCGTGTAATACAGCCCCCGCAGCTGCGCGCAGCAGCCCTGCAGATATTCGAATTCATCGCTGTCCATCGTCGTTCCCGACAGCAGATCGTAGGCGCTGTCTTCATCCGTGTAGATCAGCAGGCAGGAAAGCAGGTACCCGAAATCCGGCGCGGTTACGGTTTCGGTCGGCTCCAGGCCCAGAATACCCTGCAGGTTTTGCATCTTTTCAAAGGTCTTGCCGCCCGCCCAGCCGTCCGTGGTGATGCTGTAGCCAAACGCCGCCAACAGCGTTTGCAGGCCCTTTGCGCTGTCGCTGCGGTCGTCCACCTGGATGATGCCGCCCTGTACAAGCGCGGCATACGTGGCGGTATACAGCGGCTCGTCCAGCGCTTCCAGTACGGCGTCCATGGTTTCCGCAGTTTCATCCGCCGTTTCCGGGTCCGGCGCCGGTTCATCCGCCGCCGCGCTCGCGGGCGCTCCGGCCGTGCCGGAACCCCCGGCCTGGGCCGCGTCTTGCTGTACCGGCTCGGCTGTCACGGGTTCCGGCGCGGCTTCGTCCGCAGCAGCCGCGGTATCCGCGGCTTCCGGCTGCGCGCCGGTTGGCGCTAACGCCCGCAGCTGCTGGCCGTACACCAGGCGATAGTCCGTGAATTCGGTATCGACGGGGATGGAGAAGAACAGGCTTACGGACACGAGGTCGCCATGCGCTTCGCCCAGCGTATAATCATCTATGGAATAGAAACCGTTCAAGCTCATCAGGCTGAACATGCCCGACAGGGTTTCCAGCGGATCCTCTGCCCCCGCAAGCAATGCCGACGGCAGATCGAGGATCACTTCCACGGCGCGAGTGGTTGTGGACAGGCCTTCCGCGTTGTACACCGAGATCGGGGTTACGGAAAGCACGGTGATGGGCCCCAGGTCGCTCGTCAGCGGGGCATAGAGATCCTGCTCCCCGTTTTGCGCAAGCGCCGCGGGGCAGAGCAGGAGCGTGAGAAGGGTCAGCGCGGCCAGAATTCGAAGTGTCGCTTTCATGGCAATACCATCCCAATCCGTTCTATTTTGCGGTGCGCGGAGGCCGTGCCTCCCGGCGCGCCGTAATTGCGTGGAGCACCCGATGCGAAAAGCTGGTTTATTGCAGCAGCAGCAGGCTGAGCGCGATCACCGCCATGCCCGCCACCAGCCCGTAGATGGACAGGTGATGCTCGCCGTATTCGCGGGCGGAGGGCAGCAGCTCGTCCAGGCTGATGAACACCATAATGCCCGCGATGGCGGCAAACGTAAGCCCGAACACCGTGTCGTTCATGAAGCGCAAAAGGATCAGGTAGCCGATCAGCGCGCCTACGGGTTCCGCAAGGCCGGAGAGAAACGAAAGCCGGAACGCCTTCCGGCGGCTGCCCGTGGCGCAGTAAATGGGCACGGCCACGGCGATGCCTTCGGGAATGTTGTGGATGGCGATGGCAAAGGCGATGGGAACGCCCAGCTTGGGGTCGGACAGGGCGGCGGTGAAGGTGGCAAGGCCTTCGGGAAAGTTGTGGATGCCGATGGCCAGCGCCGTAAGCACGCCCAGGCGCATCAGCTTGGTTTTTCGGCACCCGGCGTTTTCGCCCATCTCCTCTACGGTGTGCACCTCGTGCGGGTTTTCCACCGAGGGAATCAGTTTGTCGATCCCGGCAATCAGCGCGATGCCCAGAAAAAATCCGCCTGCCGTAGCCCAGGCGCCGGGGCCGCGGCCCAGCGCGCCGGTGAGCAGGGTGAGCGCCTGGGGAAAGATTTCCACAAACGATACGTAAATCATCACGCCGGCGGAAAAGCCCAGCGCGACGGACAGGAACCTCGTGTTGGTCTTCTTCGTGAGGATGGATAAAATACTTCCCACGCCTGTGGAAAGGCCGGCAAACAACGTGATTGCGAAAGCAAACAGAACGTTTTGGGATGGCACGCGGCTGGCTCCTTTCTATGGTAACCTTGGTCCGGCTCAGCGGTACAGCACGGGCACCGCGCCCGTGTTGATCACGACGGAATCCACCGCCGTCATGTTTTTCACGTCGAACACCACGATGTTATACCCGCCGCCCTGCACCGCGTACTCCACGCCGTTGATCTGGATGGACGCGGCGTTTGCCCGGCTTTGCACCTGCACGGTCAGCCCGTCGGCAATCACGGTTTGGGCCAGGGCCAGCGGCCCGCTCGCCTCCAGGCGGATGTGGGCGTTGGTATCGATCACGGCCAGATAATTGTCCGCGGCGGGGTCGTGTTTGCCGGTTTCCAAGGCCATCGCGCTTAGCAGGGCAAGCATCCGGCTGTCGAAAGCCCCGGAAGCGCCCTGCTTGGCGATGACCACCAGATAGCCGTTTGCGTTGAGCGCGTAGAGAAACGAGTTGGCCTCCGCGCGGGCTTCCGAGCCGCGGGGGCGCAGGTTGTAGGGCAGATAGTAAAAAATGCTCCCCTGCGTGTCGGTTAGGGACTGGCTGAAATTGTAGTTCGTGATCCCCTCGTCCCGGAGGTTGAAGAACAGCCCGTAAAACATCCCGCGGGACGCCGTTGCCACGTCCGCCACCTTGGAACGGCTCAGGGTCTCGGTCTGCACGGTGCGCATGGCCCGGCGGGCCGCCTCGGTTTGCGTGCTTTGGAAATCCAGATAATTGTACGCCGATACGTTGTTGAGCACCAGCAGCAAGCACAGCGCCACGCCAAGCAGGCGCACGGGCACGGAGTTTGCCTCCCGCACGGGCTGCGGCCGCGCGCTGTTCTCCTCCGCGGGGGCGAACAGGCACACGAGCGCGCCCAGCGCCAGCCAGAACGGCTGCTGGTAATACCGCGCGGAGTACAGGTAGGGGAGCAAAAAAACGGGGAGGATCACGATGAACACGATCATCACCAGATACTTGCCCCGGCGGGTTCTGCGTTTGGCCAGCCGGTAGGCGGCTGTGAAGATCACCGCGACGGACAATAGGAATATGCCCGAGAAGAAGGGCCCCCAGCCGCCGACGTTCGTATCCAGAGCGGACAGGCTCCACTCCTGCGCGCCAAAGGAGAAGGGCACCTTGAGGGAAACGCGTTCAAACAGGCCGGTGGACGCGGGCGCGAACAGCGACGCGAAAAACTGCCCGGCCTTGGAGAGGTTTTGCACCGGGATGGACATCCAGGCGTTGAGCTTCTGGTCGCCCGGGCCGCCGCCGGGCATGCCGTAGAACGGGTTGCCGTGGCGGACGAGGTTCACCCCGTAGGTGCCTGCGCCCAGCACAACCAGCGCGCAAACCGCCGCGGCCGCAAGGAATATAAGCAGGCGCTTGCGCTGCCGCCTGCGCTCGGGCACGGGCGCGCCGGTTTGCGCAATGGCAACCACGCGCACCAGGTAATAAACCAGGCAGTACATCGCGCACAGCCAAACCGCCATCTGCGCCGTGTTCACGGCCAGGCACAGCGCGGCAAATGCCGCCGCCCGGGCGGGAAGGGCGAACCGGCCCTCGGGCCGCAGCGCGGCATACAGCAGCGCGGACGCCGTAACGGTGAGCAGCTGGAAGGTAAACCCGTCGGTATAAAACGTGAGCACCTGCGCAAGCGCGATGGGGTTGGCGCACACAAGCGCCGAAATGAGCAGCGCGACGGAGAAATGGATGCGCACCGTGTCGCGGATCATGGGCGCGAGGATGCACACGCACGCCGCCATCCCCGCGAGGTTGAACAGCTTCCCGGCCTCGATGCTTCCGGTGAACGCGTAAAACGCCGCGGCAATCAGGTGCGCGGCCTTGGGCTGCATGTCGATCTGGAACTCCGCCCAGTTGGGGTTATACGGCAGGAAATCCGTGCCGTTGGCAAAGGCGTCCAGCGTTTGCCGGAAAGGGTTCCAGCCGTTGGCGAGCAATCCCGCGATCGGCTTGTGAATGCTGTTGCCGTCCCACGAAACGTCGAAAAACCCGGCGGCAAACTGCGAGCAGCCGTATAAAAACAGCGCGCCCGCCACCGCAACCGGCAGCGCGTACAACGGCGCCTTGCGGTACCAGGCCAGCAGCAGCCATGCCGGGGGCAGCGCGTACAAAACCGTATATTTCTGGATGGGAACGTTTACAATCAGCATCGCCGTGGCAACGGCCGCCAGCGCGCCGAAATAGAACAGAAGGAATACGCCGAAATCAAACACCGGCGATTTGCGCGCCGGTTTGGGCGGCTCGAAGCGCATCTGCGTAAGCTCGTCCCGGATCCTGGTATACGCTGCTGTTTCCATTACACCGCTCCGTTTTCCGCTGGTTTGCCGGGGGAGGAATTTACCATGATTATACCATATCCTGCGCCCCTTGAGAACGCGCGCCATCCAAGGATTGACAGCCGGTTCGCCCTGCCGTTATACTGTGGGCATAAGGCGCAGGCAAACCGGCCGGGGAGGCGATGGGATGCGTAAATACGGAAAGAAACTGGCCGCGCCGATCCTCATTTCGGCGCTGATCGTGCTGTATTTCATCGGGTACGTGGTGGTGATCGCCGTAACCGATTGGCTGCCGCTGGGCTGGGCGATCGTGGCAAGCGTGGTGCCGCTGTGCCTGGCGGGCGTAATGATTTATGTGCTTTTGCAGCGCATCAAGGAAATAAGGAGCGGTGAAGAAGATGATCTTAGTCAATACTGATTTCGTGTCCGGCAAAACCCTGGAAACCCTTACGCTGGTGAAGGG
>JAEWTC010000025.1 GCA_023459675.1 Bacillota bacterium
CAGTAGCCCTTTTGCCTTCAAAGACAGCATCCGATTCTTCAAGTGGTGGTTTGACATGACCGTGTAATCACGGGTGCGCTCCACACGAAATACTGCCATTATGCAAGTCTCCGTTTCTTCGACAACCACCTACCGTGAGGCTTCGTGCTGCCGTTTCTTTTGCCATTGCTCCAGTAGCCGGATGATTGTGGTTTCCATCTGCTCCGGTGTATACGATTTAGGGAAGTATTTGCGGAGCTTATCCCCCGTGAAGGTCAGTTTATCCTGCTCGGGCTTTTTTTCTTCGCTCATGATGGCGCGCATCACATCGACAGAAAGGGAACCCTCCTGACTGAATTTCTTGAGCCGTTGAGCTTGAGACAGGGAGGGCGTAGCCTGTTCGCTTTCCATCGCATCCAGTAGTAAAACCTGTTCTTCGATTTTAAGATAGGAAAGCTCAACGGCAGGGTTAAAGGCGATTTTCTTGTCGTCCACGAGGTTGAGGAGATCGGGGATGAGAGCGGTTAAACGAATGAAACGCTGGACTTGTCGGCCACTTTCACCAGCAGCTTGCCCAACAATATCTGCACTCTCATAATTCCCGACAACTTGTCGGGAATTACTTGCGGGCCTGCCAGCTTGTCTACGGATAGCATCCAGCTTCATTTTATAAGCAAACGCACGCTCACTCGGCAACAAACTTTCTCGCTGCAAGTTGCTGTCTACCATAATGATGGTCGCTTCATCATCATCCAGATCACGAACAAGAACAGGCATTTCGGCAAGCCCTGCCAATTCGCAGGCGTGATGCCGCCGATGTCCCGCGACAAGCTCGTATCCGCCCTCCTCCAGCGGCCTTGCAATGGCGGGAACCAGCACGCCGTATTGCTTCACGCTCTCCACCGTGTTCGCCATGGCTTCGTCATCCTTGACTTTGAATGGATGATTGCGAAAAGGATGAAGCGCCGACAGATCAATCATCTGTACCTTTTCCCGTTCTTCATCGCCACGGGTCTCCTCGGTGGTGAAAATATCATCGTAGCTGCTCAGAGAGATGTTTTTGCCGCTGCTTTTCAATTTGCAGCACCTCCTTTGTCAGATTGCGATATGCATCCGCGACTTTGCCTTTGGGGTCATGGGCGAAAATGCTCTTGCCCTCTGCACTGATTTCAGCGGCGCGGACGGAATGCGGGATTTCCGTAGCGAACATATTGAGTTTTGTGCCGTAGGTGTCACGGAGTAAACCGCTGATTTCTCTGGCGTAGTTTGTGCGGTTGTCCACCATCGTCAAGAGGATGCCGTCGATTTTCAGCTTGGGATTAATCTGGCGGCGAACCTTGTTGATGGTCAACAGAAGCTGTTCCAGCCCCTTCGCTGGAAGATATTGTGCCTGCACGGGAATGAGTACGCTATCGGCGGCAGCAAGCGCGTTGATGGTCAGCATCCCAAGTGAAGGCATACAATCCAGCAGGATATAGTCATAATCGCGTTTGATGTCGTCCAGATATTGTTTGAGTACCTTCTCGCGGCTCATGGCGTTAACCAACGATACTTCCATGCCGGAAAGTTCGATATTGGCCGGCATGAGGTCAACCCCTTCCTCATGTCTGAGAATGCCTTCCTTAGGTTGAAGCGGTGCGTCCACCAACAGCTTGCTCATGATCTGCGACAGCGTGATGGGCAGCTGATCGGGCTGGGGATACCCGAGGCTTACGGTAAGCGATCCCTGCGGATCGGCATCCACCAGCAATACCCGTTTCCCTTCCCGAGCCAGGCCGATACCAAGGTTTGCAGTAGTCGTGGTTTTACCAACGCCGCCTTTTTGGTTCGTAACGGCAATGATATGATTCATTTCATCTTTCGCCTCCATACAAAATAAAAAACACCAAACGAGCCACCCGCATACGAAATGCAGATGGCTCGTTTGGTGTACAATGTTCAAGTCTTGAAAAGCGAACCAACGTTGTTCGCCGACCTCTTGTGCTAATACTTTTGCTAATAGCGTATTGTTTTCACGATAGCACGAGAGGGCACAGGGGGTTCTCTGAGGAAATTCGTTTCGCTCGCTTTTCCTTGTGTGATAGAACTTCCATGCATTGTATGACACTTCATAACAACACAGGAAAATGAAACGACTAAACTCCTAAGCGAAAGGTCGCGCGTTCGAATCGCGCTAGGCGCGCCAGCGCAGGGTAACCGGGGCCGATGCCCCGGTTTTTTGCGCCCTGGGGACGGCCGGCCCCATGCAGCCCGGAAAGCCCCAAATGCGGGCCGTTTCACTGCGCCGGTTTTTGCTTAAACTATAGAACGCCGAAAAAAGCATGCGTGAAATGGCGCGCGAATGGACATGCATTGCATTTTATGAAAAAAAGGCGCAAAATGAACGTATAGAAACTAGAAAAATAAAAGTGAGGTCGGATCGCGATGGAGGAGCAGGCATTTCCCCGGATCATAGCGCAATCGTTGGGCATGCTGGAGAAGTACCGGCGGCAGTACATCAACGAGTGCATGAAAGCGTATCACATCAAGGGCATCATGCTCCCGCTCATCCTGTATGTTAGCCGTTTCCCCGATTCTTCCCAGGACGATCTGGTGGATTTTCTGGGGATCGATAAAAGCGGAATCGCCCGCAAATGCAGAAAGCTTACGGACCTTGGCTATCTGCTGCGGGAGCCTTTGCCCGGCAACCGGCGGCAGTACAGGCTTACGCTGAGCGGCGCGGGAATGGCGCTGATGCCTGTGCTCATCGGCCACCTGCAGCAGTGGAACCGGATCATCACCGAAGGTATGAGCGTCGAGGAGCAAATGGAAATCGCCTCGTATCTGGAACGGATGGCGGAGAAGGCGGAAAAGGCGGGAAAACCAAACCGCTGACCATGTGTGCGGCGGGCGCGCCCGGGCGTTTCCCGGGCTTTGCAGGGATGAAAACCCGTTGTATAATCGTATCATTCAGGAGGGGGTGCGGTTTGCCGCTGCAAGCCTGTAACCTCCGGCCCGTTTCGCGCAGGAACGCATACCGCACAACGCGCCAACCGTAAGGAGAGATGATGATGAAATTCGGGAAAACATTGCTTGCAGCCGTATGCTGCCTGTTCCTGACGTTTTCCGCCGCGCAGGCGGAACCCGCGCTGGTGGAAACGGCGCGCTTCGCAGCCGGGGACATGAACGTAAACCATGTATATTTTGGCGCAACCCAGGCGGAGGCCGACGCGGTTTTCCGCGGAGAACACGCCGTGCGCGCGGAAACGTCCGCGGCCACGGGTTCGACGCAGCAGATTTGGGAGTACGACGGCCTGACGCTGACATTCAACGAAAGCGGCGCCCTGATCGGGGCCTCGGTGCAAAACGAGGCGTATACTGGCCCGCGCGGCTTGAAGCTGAACATGACGGCCGACGACGTAGCCAAGCTGTTCTACGTGGACCCGCAGCAGGATAACAGCTCCGTGTTTTACGCAGCCGGGTATGTGGATGCTTTATCGTCCTATCTGCCGCCCTGCGGGTACATGCAGCAGGACCCCAGCGGCACGTTCGCCTTCCTGTATCTGGCGCCCGTTACGCCCTACGGCGACGACGTGAAGGCTGATCCTACCAATTTCCTCTACCAAAACACCGCGCAGCTCATCATCCAGTTCAGCGCCGACGGCAAGGTGGTCAGCTTCACCTGTGCCCAGAGCGCGCTGGCGGAGTAAGCGAAGGTTTCCGTGAAAAGGCCCCCGTGCACGGGGGCCTTTTGCGTTGCTTCCGCCGTATTGCGGATAGTTTGTGAAAAAATAATCTTATGTGACCTAGTCACGGACGCGGGCGCGCGGCTCAGGTATACTGCGCTTGTACAACCTTTGAAGGAGTGAATTTTCATGGCAGCAGTTACCATTACCGAGAAAAATTTCGACACGGAAGTCCTGCAGTCGGCAAAACCCGTTTTACTGGATTTCTGGGCGCCCTGGTGCGGCCCCTGCCGCATGGTATCCCCGATTGTGGATGAAATCGCGCAGGAAGAAACCGCGGTCAAGGTCGGCAAGATCAATGTGGACGAGAACCCGGAGCTCGCGCAGAAGTTCGGCGTCATGAGCATCCCCACCCTGGTCGTGATCAAGGACGGCAAGGTTGCCCAGCGCGCGGTTGGCGCGCGGCCCAAAGCCGCGATCAAGGAAATGCTCGGCCTCTAAGGGCTGCCCGCACAGGGGCGCGATTTCCTGGGAAAGCCCTGCGGTTTGTTTCGGCGGAGTATTCCCAAAGCGGCGTAAGGAAACGGCCGCGCAATGCGCGGCCGTTTCCAAGCCGGGTCACCCCATGAGCGAGCTATAAAAGCGACCGCAGCTTTTGCTTGTCCAGTATTTCCACGCCGCCGCGGTGCACGGCCACGAAGCCTTCCTTGGCGAAATATTTCAGCATCCGGCTCACCACCTCGCGCGCGCTGCCCACATAGCGGGCAATCTGCTCGTGGGTCATCGTCACGTTATCCGCGCCGGTTTTGGCGGTTTCATCCAGCAGGAAGATGGCAAGGCGGCGGTCGAAGCTCATGAACAGGATCTGCTCCATCGCCCACATCACTTCGGAAAACCGCTCGGCGGTCACGCGCAGCGTGAAGTTTTCCACGTACACGTTTTCCTCCTGCAGCTTTGCGTAAACCGCCGCGTCGATCAGGTAGGCCTCGGTCGGGCGTTCGGCGTCGATCAGGATATCAAACGTGATGCTCGTAATGCGGCAGGACGCGGAAAGCACGCAGGGCTCGCCCTCCGTAAGGCGGAACAGGGTAATTTCCTTCCCCTCGTCGGACAGCATATAGGTGCGCAGCTCCCCGGTTTTGATCAGCAGCACGCCAACGCAGTCCTGCGTGGCGGAATGCACGGTTTCCCCGGGGGCGAAGGTAACCGGCCGCGTATGCGCAAGCAAAAGCGCCGCCTGCGCCTCGGTCAGCCGGCTCCAGAACGGGAGCATGGATCTGATAAACGCCGTATCCGCTTCGTGCATGGCACACCTCTTTCCACTTCTCATTTTACCATACTATAGGAGGCAATCACCATGGAAAGCCAAAAAGTACTCATCGTGGGCGGGGTTGCGGGCGGCGCGTCCGCTGCGGCCAGGCTGCGCAGGCTCAACGAGCATGCCAAGATCGTTATGTTTGAGCGGGGTGATTACATCTCCTTTGCCAACTGCGGGCTGCCGTACTACATCGGCGGCGAGATTACCGATAAGGACGATCTCACCCTGCAGACGCCCGAAAGCTTTCACGCCCGGTTCAACGTGGACGTACGCGTGCAAAGCGAGGTCGTTGCAATCAACCGCGCGGGGAAAACCGTGACCGTGCTCAAAAAGAACACGGGCGAAACTTATACCGAAAGCTACGATCAGCTGATCCTCTCCATGGGCGCGGAGCCCGTGGTGCCGCCCATCGAAGGCATCAGGAACGACCGGGTGTTTACGCTGCGCAACATCCCCGACACCTATAAAATCAAGGATTTCATCGACGGAAAGCACCCCAAAACCGCGGTGGTGGTCGGCGGCGGGTATATCGGCGTGGAAATGGCCGAAAACCTGCACGCGGCCGGGCTGCAGGTGACGATGGTGGAGATGCTCGATCAGGTGATCGCCCCGCTGGACGTTGACATGGCCGCGGACGTGCACCGCCACATCCGGGAAAAGGGCGTGGAGCTGCTGCTGAAAACCACCGTCAAGGCCGTGCGCGACGAGGGCGGAAGCCTTGTCGTTACGCTGGATACGGGCGAAGTAAAGGCCGATATGGTGATCCTCGCCATCGGCGTGCGCCCGGAAACAAGGATCGCCAAAGAGGCGGGGCTTACCGTTTCGCCGCGCGGCGCGATTGTTGTGACGGATGATATGCGCACCTCGGACCCGGCCATCTTCGCCGTGGGCGACGCCGTACAGGTGACCGATTTTATTACCGGCGAGCAGACGCTGATCCCGCTGGCGGGGCCTGCCAACAAGCAGGGCCGCATCGCCGCCGACAACGTGTGCGGCGGAGACAGCCGCTACACCGGCACGCAGGGCTCCGCCATTTTGAAGGTGTTCGACATGACCGTCGCCACCACCGGCGTCAACGAAAAAACCGCGCAGAAGCTCGGCCTTTCCTACGATAAATCCTTCACCTATTCCGCCAGCCACGCCAGCTACTATCCAGGCGCCGTGAACATGGCGGTGAAGGTGGTCTTCGAGAAGGAAACCGGTAAAATCCTGGGCGCGCAGATCGTTGGGTACGACGGCGTGGACAAGCGTATCGACGTGCTGGCCACCGCCATCCGCTTCGGCGCAACGGCGAAAGACTTAACCAGGCTCGAGCTTGCCTACGCGCCGCCCTATTCCTCCGCGAAGGACCCGGTCAATATGGCGGGCTTCGTGATCGAAAACCTTCTGAGCGGCAAGGTGAAGAACTTCCACTGGCACGACGTGAAAAACCTCCCGCGCGACGGCAGCGTTACGCTTTTGGATACGCGCACGAAGCTGGAGTACGACAACGGGCATATCGACGGTTTCCAAAACATTCCGCTGGACAGCCTCCGCAGCCGCCTTGGCGAGCTTCCCAAAGAAAAGCCCGTCTACGTCACCTGCCAGGTAGGCCTGCGCGGCTACGTGGCTGCCCGCATCCTTTCCCAGAACGGCTTTGACGCTTATAACCTCGCGGGCGGCTACCGCCTGTACAACAGCATTTTCGGCATCGCGCCCGTAAGCCGCGTGCGCATGAACCCGGAAACACAGCTGCCCGAAGGCGGGAAGGACGCCCTGCCCTTCAAGGTAACGCCCACCGGCAAAACCATCGCGATCGACGCCTGCGGCCTGCAGTGCCCCGGCCCGATCGTCAAATTGAGCCACGCGCTCAAGGAAGCGACGAAGGGCGATCTGCTGACCATCAAAACCACCGACCCGGCCTTTGCCTGCGATATCGAGGGCTTCTGCCGGCGCACCGGCAACTGCTTTGAAGGCATGGAAAGCAGCAAGGGCGTCGCCACCGCGCGGATCCGCAAGGGTTCCGGCGAGGCGTGCACCGCGCCTGCCGCACGGGACAACGGCAAGAACATCATCGTGTTTTCCGGCGATCTGGACAAGGCCATCGCCAGCTTCATCATCGCCAACGGCGCGGCCGCCATGGGGCGTAAAACCAGCATGTTCTTCACCTTCTGGGGGCTCAACATCCTGCGCAAGCCCGAAAAGGTGCGGGTGAAGAAGGATTTCCTGTCCAAAATGTTCGGTTTCATGATGCCCCGCGGCTCCAGGAAGCTCTCCCTGTCCAAAATGAGCATGGGCGGCATGGGCGGGAAAATGATCCGCATGATTATGAAGAAGAAAAACGTGGAAAGCCTGGAAAGCCTCATCCAAATGGCGAAGGAAAACGGCGTGGAGCTGATCGCCTGCTCCATGAGCATGGACATCATGGGCATCAAGCCCGAGGAACTGATCGACGGCGTGAACCTGGGCGGCGTGGCCGCGATGCTTGCGCACGCCGAGGAAAGCGACATGAGCCTCTTCGTTTAATGCCAACGCAAGCGGATTTGCTGCCATCTTGCGGCGCTTTTGGCTCCCGGCTTCATCTCTGAAATCTCGACGTAGCGCTGCTACGACTTCGATTTCGTTCTTCGCCGGAAACCAAAATCACCTGCAACCTGCGCAGCAAATCCGCTTTTGTTGACATTGCGGTACGGGGAATTACGTTTTGCCTCGGCATTGTGCAGGTTCTTTCGCCGCCGTTCCCCTCACGGGATTGTTTACGGGGATCCGTACAAACAAGCCGCACCGCGCGGCTTTTTTTATGCCGGTTTGCAAGGGATGAAAATCGGTTTTATCCGCGTTTCCATTTTTTGTTTTGCGGTGT
>JAEWTC010000026.1 GCA_023459675.1 Bacillota bacterium
CGGTATACGATTTTCCAATCGTAGGGGTGAAGCTTGCCTTCCTTTTGGCGGGCTTCGTGGCCCGCCGCTTTTCTACTGAAGCTAGCCAGATAAATACGGCCGGCAAGCTTCAGCAGGGAAGCGTGCAGCGTGCGCGCCATGCGCTCGTTCATCACCCAGAGGTTTTGATCCGCCTCCTGCGGTGTGTTGCCCAGTTTCCGCAGGGTTTTGTACCAGGCGATATAGTAAGGCGCGAAAATGTAATTGAAGGAAAACACGCTTTTTCCGATGTCTGGTACCTTGGGCAGGATCTCGGCAAGACAGGCGTCGCTGCCCGCCTTGAACCGGTACCAGAAATCCCGGTTGTACTGTTGCTCAAAATAGCCGCGGCTGCGATACATCGCAATATGATAAAGCAGTTTACTCATGCCGACTTTTCCCCCCCAGTTTCTTCACCAGCTTCACAATCTCGTACCAAAGCACCGAGGCGCAGGCGACGCAAAGCACCGTCAGCAACTGCGCCCAGGTTAGGGGCGCGAGTTTGAGGAAGCGGTTGATCGGCGAATAGAGAATAAGGCCAAGGCCCGCGAGGATGGCGAGGTTTGCCAGCCACATCACTTGATCGCGTGCCAGCCGCCGCAGGGAATACAGCACAAAGTCGTTTTCGGAGCTGTTCACCTGCACAAGCAGGAGGTTTGCCAGCATGATCACCGCCAGGCCCATAGCCCGCGCAACGGGCGCGTTGTGTTCATTGCCCGCCATGGTGGTCAGGTAAACGCCAAAGGAGGCGGCAAAGATCGTCAACCCTTGCAGCAAGCTCTTGATGAGGATACCGGCGGTGAGGATCTTGCCCTTCGGGTTGCGGGGTTTGCGCTCCATGATGTTTTTTTCGGCAGGCTGGCGTTCCAGCACGATGGAGCAGGTCGGGTCGATGATCAGCTCCAGAAGCACAACGTGCAGCGGCAGCAGGAAAAGGCCCGCCGGCGCAATGCCCAGCATAGGCGCAAGCAAAGAGGAAAGCGCAATGGGGATGTGGATGGTGAAAACATAGCCCACCGCCTTGCGGATGTTATCGTAAATACGGCGGCCGTCCTTGATGGTATCGACAATGGTGGAGAAATTATCGTCCAGAAGAATTAGATCGGCGGCTTCCCGGCTGACTTCGCTGCCGCGCTTGCCCATCGCCACGCCAATATCGGCATACTTGAGCGCCGGCGCATCGTTCACGCCGTCGCCCGTCATGGCTACGATCTCGCCATTCTGTTTGAACGCCTTCACGATGCGCATCTTATGTTGGGGTATCACGCGGCTGAAAATGCTGACGCTCTTCACCTGCTCGCGCAGTTCCCCGTCGCTCATGGTTTCAAGCATATCGCCCGTGATGATATGATCGCAGTTCAGCATCCCGATCTTCTGCGCAATGGATGCGGCGGTAATGCCATTGTCGCCCGTGATCATCACCACGCGAATCCCCGCGCGGTTACAGCGCGCGATATCTCGTTTCACGGTTTCCCGGGGTGGATCGGCCAAGCCCACCAAGCCGCAAAGCGTCAGTTCGCAGTCCGTAATGACGGCGGGAATGTCCGCCGGAGAGGCAACGCGCATAATCCCTACGGCAATCACGCGCAGCCCCTGCTTGCCCATTTTGAGAAGCTCATGCTGGGTAAGCTCGCGCTGCTCGTCCGTCATGGAGCACAGCGTAAGGAGGCGCTCGGGAGAGCCCTTCGCGGCAATTATGGTCTGACCGTTTCTGCGCCACACGTGGCCCATCATTTTCAACTCGTTGGTGAAGGCGTATTCGCTGATCAGCTCGCCCGAGAACAAATGCTTCTTCGTAATGCCCATGCTGTCGCAATACGCAAGCATCGCTTTCTCCATGGGGTCGTACGCGTCCGTTTCGCAGGCGAGCCCCATCGTTTCCACCAGCAGATGGTCGTCGTCATCCCGTGTGGACCAGGTATCCTGCACCGTCATCTGGTTCATGGTGATGGTGCCCGTTTTATCCACGCACAGCACCGAAACGGCTCCCAAGGTTTCCACCGCAGGCAGCCTGCGCACCAGGGAGTTTTTCTTTGCCAATCTCCATGCGCCCATGGAAAGAAACACCGTTAAAATAACGGGAAATTCCTCTGGGATCATCGCCATCGCCAGCGTGATGCCCGACAGAACGCTTTCAATTACCCGTTCGCCCGGCATGTGATCGGGGATGTTGATATACGTAGCCACGCCGACCAGCGCGAACAATACCGCCGCGATACCCGCGCAGAGCTTGACCAGGCTGCCCGTTTGCCGCTGCAACGGAGTAGGTTCATCGGGTGCGGAGGCAACGTTCGCGCCGATTTTCCCATACTCGGTACGGGCGCCGGTCTGCGTTACCCGTACCATCGCGTTGCCTTGCGTGACCAGCGTGCCCGCGTAGCACTGGTCCTTATGCCAGTAGTCCCCCGTATCATCCGCCGCGGCGGTTTTCCATACGCCCTCCGCTTCGCCGGTTAATGAGCTTTCATCTACGCAAAAGTCATTGCAGGCGATAATTTTCCCATCGGCGGGAATTTTTACGCCTTCGCTGATCAGCATCAAATCGCCGGGAACCAGCTCGGCGCTGGCGATCTCCTGCTCCAGCTCGTCGCGAATAACGCGCACATGCGGCGCGGAAAGGTCGCGCAGGGCGCTGAGCGTTTTATCGGTTTTCCATTCCTGAATCACGTCGATGGAGATGATGCCCAACACGAACACCAGCATGATCGCGCCATCGCGGGGTTCGCCCAGAACGAAATAAATAACCGCCGCCACTAACAGCAGCAAAAACATCGGTTCGCTGACGATGTGCAAAACCTTGTGAAAGTAGCCGTCTTTCTTCTGCGGCGTCAGCTCGTTTTTTCCATATTGCGCCTGCAGCGCCTTGACCTGCGTACTGGTTAACCCATGCTCAAAACCGCCCGCGTTCGTCATAGCCCATATCCTCCGTATTCGCCTTTCGGCTTTGCGTTTGATCGCTCTATGGCACTTTCTTCTGCGAGTGATTCGCGAATGGATGGCTTTTATTCTGTCCGGATGGATAAATAAAAACACACCTGCGAAACATACTACTGTCCCGCAGATGCGTTTGTCTGCATCTACTGCCGCTTTCGCAGCCCAGCCCCACAAACCTCCGGCGGAGGTTCATCGCCTGCTCAGATTGTACTGGTGATCTCGCACTCTCTCCGGTCGGAGGGAATGTAATACAGTGCAAAGAGACACGGATAATTTAACATCCTTTCAACGGATTGTCAACACCGGTTTCCATTGCCAGCATTCAAACCATAACTCCCGCCGCAATCTTTGACCCCAACAAACGATGATCAATCCGGGCTCGGGCGTCCCCCGGAAAGCGGCGCCGTTGCAACGGGAGACCGGATATTGGAAGCTGCCAATGTTACGATTACCGGATTGTTGCCATGCATAAGGCACTGGAAGCGCATACGCGGTTGTAAGGGTAAAGGTGCGCTTGATCTGCAGCGTATTATACCAAGTCCAGCCCCATATAATGCTCCTTACGAATAACGAACAGCTCGCTTTCCGATACGGACTGCAGCACGGCCGTTTGTCCAAAGCGCACGCACAAGGGGTTTTCCTCCCGGTAAACCTCCCATCTGGGAAGCGGGGAACCGTTCGTGTCTACCCCGTTGGGGTCGCCGGTTTTGACGAAGTTCACGAAATACGAGCTCGCCTGGCGAGCCAGATCGTAATGCTTTCCCGTAAACGGACGCCAGCACCGGTTCAGTGAATCGAACACGAACCAAATATCCGAACCGTGATACGATCCTGCGCCGTCGCCCCCGGGAATATCGTGATCAAACACGTATAGGTACCCCGGGTTGTTCTGCCTGGATAAAAGCATGGCAAGGCAGCGGTGGCTTAAGGCGAACATGTTGAAGTCCTCGGATTCGTAGAGGGCTTTGAGGTCTTCCGGCGTTCGTACGGCGGCAAGCGTCAAATAACGGTCCGCTTTCGCGCCGTACATTCGATGGGCGTCCTGCGCGAACGCCTCCGGCGTCATCGGCAGGCCTGCCATGCGCAGGTTGAACATTCTGCCCTCGTCGCGGCAATAGCCAAGCAAGTAACGCACCGGATGGCATCGGCCCGCAAGCATCGCATCATACGAATCTTCAAAAAGCAGCGCGCCATCCACAGTCGGCCCCCATAGATGGGGCCCGCTTCTTCCTTGCGGGCGGATGGCAAGCCCGGCATCCGCAATCGCCTGCGCCGGAAGCTCTCTCGCCTGCGCAACGGTTGAAACGCCGAGCCGGGCAAGCAACGCGGCGCCGTCCGCCTGGGCTTGCGAAAGCGTACGCCAGGGCTTAAAAAACCCGTCCTTCCCGTTGAGACCGCCGCCGGACATCATGATGGCGCCGCGAAATTTGCCCTTTGTCCGTGGCGATACACAATGCGCCGTCACCGCCCCGCCGCCTGCGGACTGGCCAGCGATAGTGATTTGCTCCGGGTCGCCTCCGAAAGCGCCGATATTGCGCCGTACCCAATCCAGAGCCGCCATCTGGTCCAGAATACCGAAGTTACCTTGCGACTCTCCGGGAGACTCAAGGCTCAAATCCTCATGCGCGAAAAAGCCGAGCGCACCCAGCCGATACCCTACCGTAACCAGAATGCAGCCCTTACGCGCCACGCGTTCGCCATCGAACTCCATTTCGTAGGAGTACCCGGCTACGAAGCCGCCTCCGTGGATATAGAAGAGAACAGGTAGGTGGTCCTGCGCGCTTTGGGCGGGCGACCAGATGTTTACATACAGACAATCCTCGCTCATTGCGCACTCGTAGCCCACCGGGTTCAGCTCGCGGGTATAAAAATCCGTCGGATCCGAACCTGGCTGTTTTTGCGGCGCGGCCGGGGCGAAGTCCCGGGCTTGACGCACCCCTTCCCAGCGTTGGGGCGGCTGCGGCGCGCAAAAACGGTAACGGCCAACGGGAGGCGCGGCGTATGGAACTCCCTTGAATATGGTAATGCGCGGATCGCCGCCGGCAAACCCGCGCAGCGTTCCTTCCTGCGTAATCACTTCTCTGAGCACGGCTATTCCTCCCTGATCGTATTTCCAGTATTTTAAGGCGGCCTGCATTCCGTCCTTACGTTGTTTTCGGTTGCAGGCGGTTTCAGCGCACGGCGGCGCAGCGGCCTGCGCCTGAACCGGGGCGACCAAAGCGCCGCGCAGCCCCGCGGGCTGTTACGGTGCGCAAGCCCCTCCGCCAAAGGCGGGGGGGCTTGCGCGGAGATGCGTTTGATTAACCGTTGCTGTAAAGGTTGGCAAGCACCTGGAAAATGGCCGCTCCCCAACTGCCCGCAAAGCCCGGCATCAGGCCGAAGAACGGGCTGCCTCCGGTTTTTACGCCGTCGCAGTAACGTTTGGCCAGCTTCTTGGCAAGCTCCACCTTCCCGGCGTCGTACAGGCCGGTGATGATCAGCAGGTTTTCGGAACCGCCCACGCGGCCGTTGCTGAATCCGCCCAAGCTAAAATCTTCGCTTGTCCGGCTCTGTCCAATCAGCCCATAGGGCGTAAGGTACTCGCCCTCTTCATCCAGGTCCGCCGCCATCTTGTCCACAATTTCCGCAGGCAGTCGCTTGCCCAATACCAGCGGTCTGTACATCATTACGGACTTGGTGGCAACAATCTTATGATCTCCGTTGGTCAGGGCTACGAAGCGTTTGCCGGTCCAGAACGCCTCGATCATCCTGCGGATCATCTCTCTGGAGCGTACGTACCACGCGTCGGTTTCGTCCGTATCTACGCCAAGTATTCTGCCCAGGTCACCGAGAGCCTCGAACAGCAGCGCCAGAAACGCGCTCAGCTCCGGCAGTTCCAAAATGGGCTGGTTCAAGAAAATTGCAGAATCATCATTGCCGGTTTCATCGCCGTGCTCATACTGCGGCAAGCCGTCGTGGTCGTCGTCGCGGTACTTCATAAACCAGTTTGCCCAGGCACTGTAGCCTCTGTACAACATCTCCAGCTTGTCGCGGGGCACTTCTTTGATCAAATCGTGTTCACGCATCAAGCGCAGCAGAGCCCAGCCCTGGATCGGCGGTTTGGTCAGCTGATAAATGCCGCGCATGTCGTCGTAAAAGTCCGGCAGCTGGCCGCTTGGCGCCTGTTGGTCAATCATGTTGAGGAGAAGCTCAATAGCAACCGGCAGGTTGTTTTTCAAAGCCACGGCATTTTCAGCCATTTGCCAAGAGGAAGCGGCAATGGATGGGCTCATGAAGATAGAGGTGCGCTTCACGCGGCCGAAGGGCGCCATCAGGTGCGACCACGTCATCCAGGCCGCCTCTTTGCGCTGTTCCTCGTACTCGAGCGCCAGTAAGGGCTGCTTGGCCAGGAAGGTTTCCCAGTCTGCCGTCACGTCTCGCAAGCCTTCCTCATAACTTGGCACCGTTTCACGTTCGATGCCGGTATAGCCGAATTCCTCAATCGAGAAAAGCAGGTTGCCGCTTTCGTCCGGCAGGAAATCCGCCTTCACCATAGGCGTGGAGAGTTTTTCCCAATCCCACTTCGCGTCCATCTCAATGGAGCCTGTCCAAGGAGAAAATACCAGGCTGCACGTCCAGCGGAACACGCCTTCCCATGATTTCCGGCCGCGCGGCTTCATGATTTCGTGGGTGATCATGTCCTTGTTCATGCGAATGCCCAGGCCGTTCTCGCCTTTGACGAGCAGCAGGTCTTTCTTGGCAAAGCAGATGCGGATATTGCCGTGCTGGGTGCGCAAGATGAGCTCCACCGGCGTGGTCAGTACGGAGTAGGGTATCTTCTTTCCCTCAAAAATCGGGGCGATCTCCATCAGCCGGTTATTGGGCATCTCGGTATTCCCGCCCCGGCGGGTGCCAAGAAACAGCTGCGCCGTGCCGTAGGAAGTGCCCATGCCGTCCGCAAATACGCCGAAATAGCTGTACGCGCGGGTAAAGGCATTGGGGCCGATGCGGAAGAAGCTCTTGCCGTCGTCCATGAATTTCGATTCGGATACCGCAGTAAACCGCTTGCGGACGTAGGCATTGTTTGTGAACTCGTCCACCATGGCCAGCGCGTAATCCTCATAGGTGATGTAGCTGCGGTTGACGGTGTTGAGGATGACAACGTCCTCCCCCAAAGTATACCGTCCGGTTCCCCAGCTGCCCGCGTCGAAGGTCTCGGCCGGGCTCATGTAGGTATAATTCACCTTACTGGCCGCCAGCTTGCGGTAAGCCGCAAACATATTCACAGGCACCGCGTTGTATGCGGGAGACATATCGTCCACCACGCGGCGCGTGCGTGTGCTGTCCTTAAACAGGCTGCCTGCGCCGCCTACCACGAAAAAGCGCGTATTGGGAAGCTGCTCCATCACGCCGATCAGGTGTTCCATCGTCGTCAGATGCAGGTATTCAGAACCGGGCTTACTGAAGCTGGTGCCAAAAGCGTCTACTACAACGTCGTAACCGCGGAAATCGTCAGCCGTCAGTTCGAAGATATCCTTGGGGATTATCTCATACGCATCTTCCAGACGCCCGACCGACGACGGGCGGACGACCGCCGTCACAGTGTGGCCCTGGCGCGTTGCTTCTCTGGCAATCAGCCGTCCCGCTTTGCCCGTAGCGCCAATCAATGCTATTTTCATCGGAAAATCTCCTCTCTCATGTACCGGTAGCTTACAGGTTGCTGCACAGGTTTGCCAAAGCGATGTAGGCACAGGACGGCCAGCTTCCGCTGAACCCCGGCCCGCGGATCCCCGCCAGGGGGTTGATCAGCATGCTGATGCCGCCGTCGCGGATGGCGGTGCAGTACCGCATGGCAATTTTCCTGGCAAGCTCGTGCTTTCCAGCATCGTACAAGCCGGTGACGATTTCCAGGTTGGTCGGCGGAATCACCATACCCTTGCCCATTCCGGTAATCCGGAACTCGCTGCTGGAAAGCTTCTCCGACGCCAGTCCGTACTGGGTTAGCCAATCGCCTTCGACGCTCAAATCCTGGGCCATCTTGTCAATCACCTGCTGGGGCAGGCGTTTGCCCAGAATGATCGGCACATAATAGAGTACGGAATCGGAAGCCACCACGTTGTGGGTTCCGTTCGTTAGCGCGATAAAGCGCTCGCCGTTCCAGAAGGCGGAAAGCATTTTCTCAATGATGTCACGGGAACGCGAGTACCAGTTCTCCGCTTCGGCAGCGGGCTTGTCCAGGATCTTCGCGATATCTCCAAGCGCTTCAAACAGCAAACCCAGGTACGCGCACAGATCAGGGCATTCCATGACAGGCTGGTCAATGAAGATGGTATTGTCATCGCAGCCGGATTCATCGCCGTGCTCGTACTGCGGAATGCCGTCGTGATCGTCGTCGCGGTAGAGCATGAACCAGTCGGCCCATCTCGCAAAACCCTGATACATGTATTGAAGCTTCTCCCGCGGCACCTCGGCACGCAGATCATGGAACTGCATAATCCACTTTAATGCCCAGCCCTGCAGCGGAGGTTTGGTCAGCTGGAAAATAGCGCGCATGTCGTCGTAGAAATCCGGGAATTGTCCTTCCGGACCAGCCTGGTCAATCATATTGAGCAGCAGCTCAACTGTTACCTCCATGTTGTCGTGTAAAGCGACGGCGTTTTGGCACATCTGCCACGAAGAGGCACAACTTGTTCCGCTCATATACATCAGAGACCGCTGAATTTTACCCGCAGGACTGACCAGATGGCTCCACAGTACGTAGGCAACCTCGGTGCGGCGCTCATCCAGCGGGGATACGAAATGCGGAATCTTGTTAAGGAAAGCCTGCCAATCTGCAGTGACGTTTGCAAGACCATCGGCATAGGAAGGGTAGGCGGCGCGCACGCAGCCCGCCGGTTCGGATTCATCCACGGCGAGGAGAAACTCGCCGTTGACGTCCGGCAGCACGTTTCCTTCCACAACGGGGGTTGTCAGCTTTTCCCAATCCCACGGCGCGTTCATCTCCAAATCACCCCGGAGGGGGTTGAATATGCAGCTGCACGTCCAGCGGAAAACGCCTTCCCAGGCTTTGCCCGGCCTTTTTTTCATGATCTCGTGAATTTCCATATCCTTGTTCAGGCACAGGCCGAGGCCGGTTTTTCCCTGAATGTACAGCAATCCATTTTCCGGAAAGCAGCAGGTGATCTCACCATGTGCGGTGCGCAGTACGAGCTCCGTGGGCGAGGTGATCACGGCAAACGGCACCTTTTTGCCGTTATAGGTCGGATGAATGCCGATCAGCTCGTTGGTTTTGCGCTGGCTGATACCGCCGCGGCGCGAGCCTATATACAGTTTCCCCGTGCCGTAGTTCACGCCGCCGCGCCGGAACCCCTTGTTGGCCGCATAAATGCCGAAATAACTGCCGCTGCGTGTAAACGGAATTCCGGCTGAAATATCGAACACCATGCGGTCGGTCAGGTTATAGCTGGTATCGGATACGGCGGTAAAGCGCTTGCCCACGAACGCCGCGTTTTCAAATTCGTCCACCATAGCAATCGCGTAATCCGCGTAGGAAATATAACTCTTGCCTTCCGGGTTCAGGATTTTATAGTCGCTGCCCAGAATATAATGGCCGGTGCGCTTGCCCGCAGGGTCGAACGTGGCGGCCGGGCAGAAGTTTGTCCAATTCACCTTGCTGTGTTTGAGCAGATCAAACGCCACGCGCATGGCGTCGGGCACGGAACTGTATTCTCGGGGAATGCTGTCGGCAACGAGCTTGATACGGGTTTCGTCACTGAACAGGCTGCTCGCGCCGCCGACCAACATCAGCCGTACGGCGGGAAGCTGCTCCATCACGCCGATCAAGTGCTGCATGGCGAGGATATGCTGCTTGGCCGCGCTTTTTTGGAACGGCGTGCCAAACGCGTCCACCACGACGTCAAAGGGACGCAGATCATCGACGGTCAGGTCGAACAGACTTTTAGCCATCACCGCGATCCCTTCGGCAACCCTGTGCTCGGAACCCGGCAGCACGATGGCGGTCACTGCATACTCGCGATTTCTTGCCTCTGCGGCAATGAGGCTTCCCGCCTTGCCGGCGGCGCCAATAACGGCGATTTTCATAAATCGATTACCCCCTTGAATTTTTCTCTGCGTTTATTATATCGTCGGCGAATTTACTCAACAATGCAATAATTCGCCAACAATTATCGCTTCATGCCGGATTTTCACCAACGACACACGTTCCGCGCCCCGCTGCGGCGCGTTACGCGTTTTTCCCCCCGCGGATTGCGCATCAAATGGCCGCGTGCGGATCAAACGGCTGCCCGGCGGACAGCGCTTTGGAAATAATTGCGCATTCCCGGAAAATGATGAAGTGTCATCGGCAGGAACACGGCGTGCCGCGGGTCAATCGGGAAGCGGCCGAATGCGCGTGCGGTAGATACGCCGCAGGAGAACGGCGGATACGGTGACGGATACGATTTCCGCAAGCGGGAACGAAAACCAGACCAAGGTCAGGTTCCCGCTGAGGGAGAACAACGCGGCGATGGGAAGCAGTGCGAGCAGCTGCCTGGAAACCGAAACCGCAAGGGCATACCCTCCGTTTCCCAGCGCCTGGAACGAGGAACTGCAGACGATGCAAAACCCCGCGAACAGGAACGATATCGACATGATGCGAAGCGCAGGCACGCCGATGTCCACCATCATCGCGGACGCGTTGTACATCTTTAAGAGTGACTGCGGAATTAGCATAAACAGCAGAAACCCCACGCACATGATGGCCGTCGCATATATGGCGCTCAGCCTCATGGTTTGCGTAATCCGTGTGCGGCGCCCTGCCCCTAAATTATACGCGACGATCGGCACCATCGCGTTGTTCAAGCCGAATACCGGCATGAATACGAGACTTTGCTGCTTATAATAAATGCCAAACACAGCGACTGCCGTGGTGCTAAATACCAGCAGAATTTGATTCATAGCGAAATTCATCACCGACCCAACCAACAGCATGAACATCGACGGTACGCCGATGGAGAGCACCTTCCTGGCATAAGTCCAATGAAACCGTACGTTGCGCAGCCGCAGATGGAGATCGTGGTTTGCCTTGACATTGAAGTAAAACGACAGGAATGCAGCCGCGAATTGGCCGACTACGGTTGCGATGGCCGCTCCGGCAGTTTCCAGGCGCGGGAACCCCAAAAGCCCGAAGATCAGGATCGGATCCAGCACAAGGTTGATCAGCGCGCCTGCCGTCTGCGCGATCATGAAATACATGGTTTTTCCGGTTGAAGCAAGCAACCTCTCCCCAAGAACCTGCAGGAACGCGCCTAGCGAAAACACCGTGACGAAGAACAGGTAATCGCTTCCGTAGCGGATGATGTCCGGATCGGTTACCTGAACGGAAAAATAGAGTCCAGAGAAAAATAGGCCAAAGAGCAGGGTGACCATCGCCGCGGAACAGGACAGAAAGATACCGGTGCCCGCGTAACGGTCGGCCGCGTCGAAATCCTTCGCGCCAAGGCTTCGTGAAACCATGGCATTCACCCCGACCGCCGTGCCCGACGACAGCGCCATCATCACGTTCTGGACGGGAAACACCAGCGATACCGCCGAAAGCGCCGCCTCGCTTACGTAGGAAACAAAAATGCTGTCCACAATATTGTACAGCGCCTGAATGATCATCGAAAGGGCGATCGGCGCAGCCATGGTCAGCAGCAGGCGGTTGACGGGCATCACGCCCATTTTGTTTTCACGGTCCACTTTTTTCATCATATGTTACTCTTCATTCTCCGCAGATTTTAAGGGTCATATCCGTGCCATGATAACACGCAGCATTTCCCGGAATCAAATGGGCGGGAGAAGCGCAAACGCTTGAATAGCTTGCGTTTTCCGCTTCCGCGGAGCAAGGAAATCACGACGTGCGCGAAAAGTTGACCGGACCTTGCGCGCCGGAAAAAGAAAATCCATTCCGCGCACCCGAATACGGCGGAATGGATGGAAGACCCCGGACCGCATGACCCCAAGAGGCGGTCAAACTCGGTGAAATCGTCGTAAAATGTCAGAAACTTCCGGAAGCCGAGCGCTTGGAAACCGGCCGTCAAGCCTACTGGATGTGGCGCTTGAGAATATACTCGCGCGGCGATATGCCCACATGTTTTTTAAACACGCGGGAGAAGTAATACGGATCGTCGAAACCCAGCTGCGAGGCGGTGCGGATCACGTTGTTGCTACCGCTGTTGAGAAGCGCCTTTGCGCGTTCGATTTTCGTGAGCGTCACGTAGCTGGAAAAGCCTATGTTGCTGTACTGGCGGAACAGGCGGCTGACATAACTGGTGGAAAAGTTAAAGATGTCGGCAACGCTTTGCAGGGAGATGATCTCCTCGCAGTGTTCCTTGATGTAACCCTTCATTGCATCCACAACGACAGCCTTTTTCTCCTTATTATTCTCTGCGACGCATTCCACCACAAGGCTGCGCATTTTCCCGATCCATTCCTGCACTTCGCCTGCGGACTTGAGTGCCGTAACGGTCAGCGACGGACAGGGTACGTTAAACGCCTGTTTGATCAGCCGGCTGAGATTATCCACATGGGAAACGACGATATGCAGAATGTCCGTACAGATGACAAGCACGGCGCGCATATGGAAGTGTTTGGTTTCCAAGGATTGAATCAAGTAATCAAACGCCTTGTTGATTAGGTCAATGTCCTCCTTCTGCACCGCCTCGGAGATATTCTGTATCGCCTGCGCGCTGTTGAAGGCATAGTTCTTATCAATCTCCTGGAAAAAAACCACCCGTTTGTCTCCCATGGCGCAGGACTGGGCGTTTTGGCTTTCAATGAAGGAATTGCGGATACGCTTGGTATCGTTAGCGTCTGTACCGACTCCCGCAGCATATTCGACGCCGAACTTCTCGCTAATCAGTGAAAGGATATGCGTGAGTTTCTCTCTGAGCGGTTCCGGAGGTTCGGTCACAGGTTTGTTGTCCGCTAAAATGATCGCATACCCGTCTGCGTTCCAGGGCATTGCCTGGCAAGCGTATGTTTGGGAGAGGTTCTTTTGCAACATAGACACGATGTATCGCTGCATCTGTTCGCGCTCACCGTTTTTCAACTCGATCTTCGTCAGCGAATCGATGTATACGGCAGCGTACTCCTCGTAGTTGAACTGAATGTCCAGGTGCTGCATAACGTCTTCCGGTTCTTCGGGGAAATAGTCGCTACACAAAAGCCGCAGATAGAACATCTTAATCAATAACCGGTGGTTGATGGACGGGTAGGAGCGCTTATCGTTCGTTTGAAACTGTTCGAGGTACTCCACGGCGCGGATCAGCGTTTTGTTCAGCGACATCTGCGTTATTTCATTTTTAACGAGAAAATCGAAGATACCCAGCCTGAGTGCCTGCCGCGCCTCAACGAAATCATTCGTATCCGAAATCATGATGATCAGCGGGCAGGGCACCTCGGACAGTTGGATTTGCTCAACAATTTCTCCGCTGCTAAAACCAGAAAGGCGGGTGTCCAGGATCACAATATCCGGGTTTTGGGATAGGATGGCAGCCACCGCGCTTGCCTTGTCGGTTACGGGCGGCAGAACCGCCAAATCGATCACCGCCGGGTCGAGCATGGCTTTGATTCCCGCAATGATCAGCGGTTCGTCGTCTGCAATGAGAATCTTGTACATGACGTTTCCTTTCTTCTGTTGCATGAGGATAAAAATGCACTAAAATCCGATATCTCGGACCCTGTTTAGCATTATTTTAACCAGCCCGCAGGGGATGTCAATGTATTAAAGGCAATAAAAAAAGGCCGGGAACAAAATATTCCCGACAAAATTGACATATTGGTAAATATTTGTGATCTCAGGAATCGGAGAGAAAGGTCAACTCCCCGTTCCGTATGGGTTTGAGAGGATCGCCCCCGTATAGAAAGCGCCTAAAAATTATACTCGCGGGCAGGGCGTCCGAAAGAGCAGAACGAGGCCTTGGCATTCTTAACATAAAATAAGGCGAAGTCGGGGCTTGCGGGATTACGGTAGATGCCGGCAACACCCGGAGCGATGGCAAAAGCCTGTTCCTTGGCTTTCAGGTCGTCAACAAACACAGCGTCGCCGCTAAGACGCAGCCAGCCGTCTTTCCCGGCGTCCGCGCAAAGCTCGAACTTCGGATTGGCTGTCAGCTGTTGATACACGGGTTTCTTGCTACCTGTGCAAAAGTAAAGCCTGCCCTCGTACTTCATCACAAATCCAAAAGGGCGCACACGAGGCTGACCGGCCTCCACCGTGGCAAAATAAAAAGTACGGTTCTTTTCCAGAAATTGCAAGACCTCATCCATTATCTTATCCTCCTTATGTCCGTTTGGGGCGGGAACCGTCATGCCGGGCCTCTGGCACATGGCCCGGCATGACTTCAACCGCAATGATCAGGTTTCAGTACTGTGCGGTTTATTCCCAGCCTTCAGGACCGATGTCCTTGACGGCGTTATAACCGGCAAGCAGATCGGGGTAGAGCGTATTGGCCCATTCTTCGATTTCCTGGGCACCCATAGCGGTCGCCTGTTCGATCATTTCATCATACTTTGCGGAGGCTTCCTCGGGAGTAGCGGCAAAGATGATGCCCAGCGCGCAGTCTTTTTCCAGCTGAACGATATCGTTATAGGCGATATACATATCTCCGTCGGGATCCATAGAGTGCATGATGATGCCCATCACAGGCTGCCATTTCGTAATGCTGCCGACCCATGCCTTGCCCAGTGCGGTTTTGCCGCCCTTGGCCACGGTATACATGTTGTTGGAGATGCCGTCGTGCCCGAGCCAGCCCCAACGCAACTGCAGCTGCGCTACATAGTCGGTATCCTTGCTGATGTCGTAATTGAAAATCGCGACGGTTTTATCTTCATTCCAGTTCCAATCGCGGCCTTCCACACCCCACATCATGGCGTACTGCGTGGGCTTGTTGACGGCAAACATCGCATACCGGATCGCCGCTTCGGGATTGGAGCAATTCTTGGTGATGAAGATGCCGCGCCAACCCGCCCTGTACTGGTAATAGGCGGTATTGTCCGTATAGAGGTTGCTCAGCATCGTCCAGGTGTAGGGTGCGCCGGCTTTCGCACTGTTATAATCCTGCGAGGCGGCATTGCCGTCGCTGAGCGCGTAGCAGAAGAGGTCGCCCGCAGTGCACCATTCACCGCCGGTCATGATGTTGGACCACGCATAGGTTTCCTTAGAAATATAGCCTTTGCTGGCCCATTCGTTTAACTTCATGTATGCGTTTTTACGGCATGCCTGGTTGATCCAAAGGCGGGCGTAACCATCGCCCTCGTCCGCAAAGCCCGCTTCGGCACAGCCGAAGAGCTCGTTGGTAAAGTAGTCAAGGGGCCAGTCGCCGCAGAAGGCGTAAGGGAGAACGTCGGGATAATCGCGTTTGCAGATGGCGAAAGCGCCTTCCAGATCCTCCAGGGTGCGGATGGAGTCAATCCCAAGCTCCGCATAAACCTTCTGGGCAATATCGTCGCGCACACAGGCGGCGCGCCCTTCGGGCTTCACTTGCGGATACTGTTTGTACTCATAATCGGCAGACCAGCCGACCATCGTGGTGTAGGTCTGGCCGTCCGAAGCCTGGTTGACATACTTGTAAGCGGGGTGCAGCTTCGTGGTCAGGCCGTATTTCTCAATGAGCTCGTCCCACGTGTAGCACAGTTCGGAGTTGGCCATCAGGTTGAAGTTTTCCGTAATGACGATGTCGGGTAAGTTGCCCGACGCCACCTTGAGCGCCAGCTCGTTGTAATCGGCGGCGATGGTTACGTCGAAATCCACGCCGGTTTGTTCCGTTGCCCATTTGGGCATCTCACCCGACCAATCGCTGTAAGGCCACCAGGGAGCGTCAACGAACATCGTAAGTTTTACGACGTCGCCGGCGGTGCCATCGGCAGCAGCAAAGCTGAACATGCCGAGGGTCAACGTGAGCGCGAACACGAGAGATAGAATACGTTTCATGGTTGAGATCCTCCTTGAAAAATTATATTGTCGGCTTCTGCAGCCGAAATATTTCGGATGATCCTACTCTTTTACAGAACCAATCATCATGCCCTTGACGAAGTATTTCTGCACGAAGGGATACACGCACAGGATCGGCGCAACGGCAACGATTACGGCTGTAGCCTGCGTTGCCATCGTCGTCAGGGATACAGTATCGCTCAGGTCCTGGCTGGACTGGTTGGTCTGCGTGCGGTTGATAATAGAGATCATCCAATAGGCCATGGGGCGCAGTCTCTTATCGGTGACATAGTACACAGAATCAAGCCAGCTGTTCCACTGCCCAACGGCGGAGAACAACGCCAGCGTGGCTACGAACGCCGACGACAAGGGAAGAACGATCCGCACGAAGATACGACCTTCGCTAGCGCCGTCCAGCTCGGCCGCCTCGTACAGCGATTCCGGAATGGACTGGAAAAAGTTGATGCCGACCAAAACGAAGTATAGGCTGAGCATCGTGGGGAAGATATACACCCCGAATGTATCCAACAAGCCAATAAGGCGCAGGATGACGTAGAATGGGATCAGCCCGCCGGAGACATACATGGAGAACACGAACAAAAACCGGTACGTTCTGCCAAACATCAGTTTGCGGCGGGAGAGCGCATACCCAACCAAACAGGTAAACAGGGACGTTGCCAGCGCGCCGACCACCGTACGCGCAACAGACACCTGAATGGCGCTGATCCAAGAGGTTTGCTTGAAGAACGAAGCATAGTTATCGGTGGTAAATTTCCGCGGCCACCAATACACGCCCCCAAGCATCATGTCGTGCCCGTCGTTGAACGAGGAAACCAGAATGAACCAGAAAGGGTACACACAGATGAAACAAAAACCAATCAGCAGGATATAGACAGCGATATCCAGGATCAAGTCCCCGCGCGATCTTTTCAAACTCGGTCACCCCTTCCTCTAAAACAGGCCGCTGCCGGAAATTTTCTTAGCAGCCCAGTTGCTGCCCACCACCATCAGAATGGAAATGACGCTCTGACACAAGTCCACCGCAGTAGCGAACGCAAACCGGCCTTTGCTCAGACCCATGGTAAAGGAATAGGTTTGGATGATTGAGGACGTTTCACAGTTCGTGACGTTGCCAAACATATAGCTAATTTCGAAATTGGATCCGCCCATGCCGCCGCCCAGCATCGCGCCGATGTTGATCACAAGCACCGTTACTACCGCAGGCAAAATGCCCGGTAGCGTTACGTGCCAAATGCGCCTCAGCCGCCCTGCGCCGTCTACCGCGGCAGCCTCGTAGAGAGTCTGGTCCACGTTGGTGATGGAAGCCAGGAAGATAATCGCGCTCCAGCCGGTCGTTTTCCAAAGCGAAAGCATGATGGCCAGGCCGTAGTACAGTTTGTCCGAAGACAGGAACGGAATGGGTTCGGAGATCAGCCGCATCTTCTGGAGCAGGTTGTTGAGCACGCCGTTTTGCTCGCCCAGGATGTACAGCGATATGGTATAAACAAGCACCCAGGAGATAAAGTGGGGCAAATAGCTTACAGTTTGCATGATGCGCTTTGCCGCATTGTGGCGCACCTCATTGAGCAGCAGTGCGAAAATGATGGCCGCTGGGAACGTCGCCAGCAGCTTCACCACACTGAGAACCAGCGTGTTGCGTAAAAGCGTGCCGAAATTATAGTAGTTGAAGAACGTGGTGAAATGTTTGAAGTTATTGAACTCACTGGTAAAGATACCCGATATGCCCGAACGGATGGAATAGTCCTTAAACGCGATGATGATTCCGAATAACGGCGACCAGGAAAAAACGAATAGCCAACCAAGCCCCAGAAATACGAAAAGCTGCAGCTGCCATTGTCTGCGATACCGCAACCAACCCTGAGAAAGCTGTATTGCTTTCATCTCAATCCTCCTTGCGGAAACCTACGATTCAGATTTTGGAACTCATTGCGTGTGTATGATAACGCAATGAACATAGCATAGCCATGGACGAATTGTCCTACTTTTCTTCATGGGAAGCCAAATGATACGGACTTCATTAAAAACTTGCTATTATCCTCGTGAATTTGCACAAAGCCATACGTGGGCATTCCACTACCCGGCGAAGAGTAAACCGGGAACAGAGTTTATCAGTGGAACATGCAGGCTCGCTTATGATAGCCTCCGTCTGAGAGCTCAGCTTCTTAATCTAATAAGAGAGAGAATCGGAACGAGTGGCGGAGCCATACGAGCATGTATGGTTTGTTCGCGATTTACAGGTCGTAGCGCATCAGTGTCGCAATGTAAAATATTCTAGGTGAACGTCACGATACGCCCCCCTCGTTCTTCCGTTGCTGGGTGAACGCCTCGCATGTAGGCGTTTACCCAGTGTAGGGTGTAATCCGTCGACATACTCTGAGGCCTGATATATTTCATTCACACCCGACAAACGGCAGAGAATAAAACAGGCGATTGAAAAGACCTGGGTCCACCGATCAGCCCTGTAAAACGCCGAGAAACCTGTTTCGAGGCGAGAGGCGCCGGAGGGAAACATGCCGCAGGATGCGCCTACGGCACAGCTGGAAGCGACCCGAAGGTGGGAGGTTTTACAAAGCATTACGGTTGGGAATGAGCAGGGCGACTAAAAACCGAGTAAACAAGCGACGGAATGAATGAGAGGCGGTTCTCCTCTATAACAATAGAAAAGTCGCCGCGAACGATATGCAGTCCGCAACGATGTTAGTGGAGATGAAGGGTGTCGCCGTCTGCTGTACAGGCTTTTTGCTCAGTCGCCTCTCCCTCACGCTGCCGCCTAGAAACGACCGCACTGGGTCGATTTCTTACGGCGGCAACCCTTTTGGGTTCGCCTCTACCACAAAGGAGAATCAATGGCCAGACGAGGCGCTATACGAAATCATCCGCAAACATATGTCTGGTGAACGACTGCGGTAAATATGAAGATTCGTCTCAAGATGCTCATTCCATTACAGTTTTGGCTTTAAGGAGGGATGACGGATGGAATGAGTATCAAAGACGTGTCGGATCTGACGGATTTCGGCAAATATTTAGGCATAAATTATTTTATAATAATCAAAACATATTTATAACTTTAAAGCATGGTTACTGTATATTATGGTCGAGAAATAAGTAGAAATACCCGGTGTATGTTTTGAACCCACATGGTTTGATTGATGCGTGCTTTACATCCCCGTGAAAATCGGAGATGAAGTATAAAAAGAAAAGGAGAATCACCATGAAAAAAACCCGTCTCGCATTGGCACTTTCCCTGATCCTCGCGATTTGTATCTGCGGATCGACCGTTACGGCGTTTGCGGAAACCGCGCCCGAGATCAAAGACGTCATCGTGGACCTGTTCACCTACATGGATATTCCGGATGACACCGCAACGTTGGAGGCAATCAACGAAATCATGCACCCGCTTGGCGTCAACATCAAGTTTGAATGGACGACCTCGAAGCAGTATTGGCAAGAGGTTCCGCTGAAGATTGCCAGCGGCACGCCTGTTGATTTGATCACCATAAGCGACTACCGTGTTCCGAGCTTCCTGGTTAACGGATCTCTGATGAATATGGACGCGCTGTTTGCAGAATACGGTAAAGACATTCCTGCTGCCTTCGGCGATAAATATGGCTGGCTGCTCGATGCTACCATGACGTCCAGCGGCCGCTATTATCTGCCCACGCTGCAGCAGAAGTTCGCGACCATTTACGCGATGTTCAACAAAGAGTATATCGACAAATACAACATTGACCTGAGCGCCATCAAGAGCTATGAGGATCTGGATGCGGTGTTCGAAGTCATTCACCAGAATGAGCCAACCCTGAAGGTCTTAATCCCGGCCACCACGTCCTTCGTATGCTTTAACTCCACGATGTTGGGTGTGAACTCTTTCGAAGGCCTGGGGGATGCTATTGGCTGCCTGCTGGGCGACGACGGCAACTTCAATGTCATCGACATCTATGAGACGCCGGAGTATGCGGACTTGCTCAACCACATTCGCGGCTGGTATGAGAAAGGTTACATTTCGACGGACGTTCTAACCGCGAGCGAGAACGTGGATACCTACTGGAAGACCGGCAATGCTTTCTGCTGCATTCGTCAGCATGACGCTCTGAGCGGCGATATGCATGCCACTGCCGCAACCGGTCAGTATGGCGTGGAAACCGTCTCTATCCCGCTGGGCGCGCAGAAGTGTGTCTTCCTCCGCTATCAGAATGCAATTCCGGTAACATCCACCAACCCGGAAGGCGCCATGATTTTCCTGAACGAGCTCTACACCAATAGCGACCTGATTAACACCCTGTATCACGGCAAGAAGGATGTTGATTGGTTCATCAATGACGACGGTCTGCTGCAATACAAACCGGAATCCTCTTATGCCAACAACACCAGCGGCGGCGTTATGCAACACTTCGGCAACTTCTTCCTTGCAACGGATCTGGCGACCACGTACAAGGGTTACAGCGCCGATCTGGAAGAAGCAATGGCGAATGCGGTCCGCAGCCGCAGCTTAGGTTTCATGTTTGAAACCGACAATGTTGCCGCTCAGTATACGGCTGTCAAGAACGTTATTGAGGAGTACAAGGGCCTCGAGTACGGCACAATGGATCCGCTCGTTGAGCTTCCGAATTTCATCCAGAAGCTGAAGAACGCGGGCATAGACGATATCATCGCCGAGAAACAGCTGCAGCTGGATGCATGGCTTGCCACGCAGAGAAAATGAGTACGAGAGACTTGACAAAGAAACGGAATAGGGGGAATCAACGGGTACTATACATCATGATAGTACCCGGCCTCCTTTACCTTCTGATTAACAACTATACTCCCATGGCGGGGCTATTCATCGCTTTCAAGAATATCAACTATAGCAAAGGTATTTTTGGCAGCAGTTGGGTTGGGTTCAAGAACTTCGAGTTCCTCTTTCGTACGGGAGATGCATGGCTGATCACGGGAAATACGCTGTTCTACAATGCGTGTTTCATTGTGCTGAGCATACTGGTGGGCGTAACGCTGTCGATCTGTTTGAATGAGATTGTCTCCAAGCGCCTGAAGATGTTCTATCAGAGCGTCACCCTGCTGCCGCAGATCATTTCGATGGTCGTGGCTTCTTACTTGGTCTACGCATTCCTTGCATCGGATACCGGCTTCATCAACAAGACGGTTCTACAGCCGTTGGGATTAGCGCCCGTCAACTGGTACTATGAGAAGGGGCCTTGGAGGGCTATCCTCATTTTCGTGCACACCTGGAAAGTGATGGGATACGATACGCTGCTCTATTTGGCGACAATCGTAGGGATCGACGCCAGCCTATATGAAGCAGCCGAGATCGATGGCGCGACATCGTGGAAAAGGATCTGGCACGTCACCATTCCTCTGATGAAGCCGACAATGGTAACGCTCACGCTTCTGCATGTCGGGCGCATATTCTATTCGGATTTCGGCCTGTTCTATCAGGTACCCATGAATGTAGGCGCTCTGTTCCCCGTCACGCAGACCATTGATACTTATGTATATCGTGGACTGACGTCCATGAACAATATCGGCATGGCAGCGGCGGCGTCTTTCTATCAGTCCATCGTTGGTTTCATTCTGATTCTTACGGCGAATGGGATCGTCAGGAAGCTTGACCCGGACAACGCGCTGATGTGAAAGGAGAAAGACAACTTGAAGAAAAGCGAAAAAGTGCGTCAGCGGGTCAGCAGCGTGAAATTCCAGATTTTTTCCATTACTCTTCTCGGCCTGGTCTCCTTGTCGGTCATCTTCCCGTTCGTTCTGCTATTTGTCTCTTCCATCACGGAGGAGAACACGTTGTTGATGAACGGATACTCGATCTTTCCGGCGAAGCTGAGTCTGGAGGCGTACCGGTATATATTCATTGGCGGTAAAGCAATCGCGCGGTCCTATCTGCTGTCGATGCTTGTCACTGCGATCGGCACGATATGCGCTCTGGCGTTGACCAGCATGCTGGCGTATCCGCTGTCAAGAAGGGATTTCAAACGCAGAAAACTGTTCACGTTCATCGTCTTCTTCACCATGCTGTTTAATGGCGGTCTGGTGCCGCAGTACATGATGTGGACAACGATCTTCAAGATCCGCAATACGCTGTTTGCCTATCTGATTCCCAACCTGATGATGACGGGCTTCAACGTGATTCTGGTAAAGAATTACTACACGAACAGTATTCCGTTTGAAATCATCGAATCCGGAAAAATAGACGGAGCGGGCGACTGGACTATTTTCAGCAAGATGGTGCTGCCGCTTTCCACACCTATCTTGGCCGCGGTCGGCTTGCTGATTTCGTTGGCATACTGGAACGACTGGAATAACGGCCTGTATTACATTACAAACCCGAAGCTCTACACATTCCAGAACCTGTTGAATCGTATGATTCAACAAATCGACTTTTTGACCAGCGGAGACGCAGACTTCTTGGTTGCTGGTACCCCGATGGTAATTCCCAGTATCGGCGTGCGTATGGCAATCGCATTTGTCGGTGTTGTGCCAATTCTTGCGATTTATCCCTTCTTCCAGAAGTACTTTGCGGCGGGCTTGTCCATCGGCGCGGTCAAAGGATAACGGAAGGCCCATAGATGATCAAACACCTTGCAGGTTTTAGACCGGCAAGATGTTTGATCATCCTATGGGTATCCCATCGATACATCAGCGCAGATTTTGGCGGTATTGAGCCGGCGTTGTGTCGGTATGCTCACGGAATACTTTCGTGAAATACGCCTGGTCTTCAAAGCCAACGGAGAGGGCAATGTTCAGCATCGAGTAATCCGTCGTGATCAGCAGTATCTTACTCTGTTCTATGCGCACCTGCGTAAGAAATTCCTTGAATGTTTTACCGACCTGCTTATGAAACATTGCAGAGAAGTAGGACGGGTTTAGATGAAGGTATTCCGAAATCTCCTTTAAGGAGATATGGGTATCAAAATGAGTGGTAATGTAGGATACGGCTTTCCGGATGATTTCAAAGTTCGTGTCCGTTGCGTTGATGAACATGAAATCCATATACGCGTCTAGAGACTCGCGAAGGCAGGATGAAACCGCCGGAATGGTTTTGAGATTGCAGATTCGGAGCATGAAATGATCGGCCAGATTGCATACGATAGCGTCGTCGGCTCCGCCGGACATGGCGGCACGGGACATCAGCGAACAGAGGTGCAGAAAGCGCATTCTGAGCTTGGGGAAGTTGTCTGCGAGGAAGGTTGTTTCATATCCTTCAAGTTCGTAAAGCGCATGCTTGGCCCCCTCCAGATTTCTGGTCTTAATTAGCATATGAAGTTTTCTTTCCAGTTCATATGGGGAGGGGGGTACGAAGGGTTCCTGACTGTAATGCTGAATTGCATCCAGAATTCGCGCACGCTGCACCATATCCTCGTTAATGGAACCCGCATTGTAATTCAGACTGGAAAACATAAAGAACAGCAGTCGCTTATTCGCATACACCTCTTCCTCACTCAGCACCGGGATGGCCTTTTCGTTCGAGATACCCGCGCGTATTTCATCATCTGAAACACTGTACCTCTGGCATACCTTGCGGAGCTGCTCTGGCTGCGGTTCTCTCAACCAGAACGGACCGGCCAGAATAGAGCCCGGTGGTAAATTGTCGAGATTTGGCGAGTAAATAATGTAGCCCAGACCGAGTTCGTTCGTATACACGCATTCAACATTATTACGGATTGACTCTTGCTGCGCTTTCAAAAACTCGGCATTGCTGACCCCTTTGATTTCGCAGATCTTTGAAAAAGAAAGATCATAGTAATCCATGCAGGACGTCATCAGAAACCGATATTCGCGGTCCATTAAGAAGATTTGCAGCTTGGTATACCGATGATAAAGCTCGAGCATTTCTTCAAGAGTGTGCTGGTTTTCCATTGAAGATCCTTTCGTGTTCTGGAAACAGGAAAGCTGCCTAAGTATCATACTATGAGAGCATATCTGTGTCAAAAAACTTTTGACCATTCGTTATTTAGATGAGGAGTGAAAACATGAAATACAATGAAAACAGAGAGCATCTGAGCACGGAAAAGTACTTGTACCCGACAGACTATTCTCTTGCCGGGAAATCGTTCGTTCTGGCCATGGATGACGGCGAAGAATATACCATTCGCTTCATGACTGGGGAAGCTCTCATGTGGGCAAAACAAGGCGATCCCTTCCGCTGGGAAAAGTACGCCTGCCTGGAAGCGGATGAATCGACGTATTTCGTCGTATCCTATCTGTCCTCTCAGGCGATTCGTACATGCATCGCCCTGGTGCTTGATACGGAGCAGTCTCTGGTCACGGCCTGTTATTCCCGCCAGGGATATTACCCCAAACGCCCGCGGCTTGTAAAAACCGATTTCCTCTTCGGCGCCATACGCAAAGACGGGCAGCCGCTTCCGCTAAAACGCCACTGCTTCACATCCGATCTGAACGGGGAGCAGGTCACTTGGAAATACTCGACCGGGTTCTTGAATACGCATCTGTATATTGATTCCAACTATTATCGGATTCGCCCGCTTCAGCAGGCCGTTGGGCAGGTAGCCGCGGCGAATGCGCAGGATCCGCTTTTTGAGGAACCGAGCACTTACATTAAAATCAAGGACAAAATGTATCTGACCAGCTTTATCGAGGACAACCTGAACAAGCACGATCCGCTGCGCGGCGGCAACAACTTGATTATACTGAACAACGCAAAGATGATGTTCGACGTTGGCCGTACCTTTTGTCTGAACAATGAACAGAAACCCGACGGCGGCGTCTTTATTGCGTACGGAGAAGAGACCAAAGAGTACGTCGAATTAGCGCATGTGAAAAGCCCGTACAGGGTATAAGGGGTGCCGTTATGATTGCGAAAGTTTTAAATTCCGACTGGAATCAGCCAATCCGCACAGAAGACTTCGGGCTGCGCCATAATATACCCGTGGTCTCCTATGATTTGGTGGGCGATGCATTCAATCTGGCGCTGGATGACGGTTGCGAGTATCTGCTGGATGTTGTTTCCAGCGAGATGTTGCAGTGGGGCCCGCAGGGCGAGGAGATGGAAGCTTTCCGTTACCTCTGCATCCGGGCCAACGAATCGGTCTGGCTCGTTAACTTTATCAACAACCATCATAACTGCGTTTCCATTGTATTGGATCTGGAGAATAGTCTGACGACAATGGTTGTTTCCGAAACCGGCGCATATCCGAAGCGCCCAAAGCTGTTGCGGCATGAGTATCTCTTTGGCGCCATCCGTCGGGATGGGGAGCCGCTCAATGCGATTAGGCACTGCTTTACTGATGATTTGGTGGGCAAAAAGATTGCATGGGATTACTCGGACGTGCTCACGATCACGCACATTTTCCATACCGCGAATTCCATCCGGTCGTCGCTGAAAAACATGCGTCCGCTGCCGCCCGGAGCGTCGCCTGAACAGATTGAGAACTGCGCGGATCGTTCCAGACGCTGGGGCGCGCTGCTGTTTGAAGAACGGGCGAGATACGTCAAGATATCCGACACCCTCTATCTGGTCACGTTTGTGGAAGACAATCGCAACCGGCTTAATCCCGCCACCGGCGGGGGCGATCTGCTGCTGCTCGTCGATACAAAGCGCGTTCGTGATGTCGGCCGGGGCTTCGGCATCGAGCCGAACGGCCCTGTCATGCGGTTGGTGAACTGCCAGGGGCGGTGGATTGAAGAACATGATGAAATGGTGGACATTCCCAGTCCGTACTGGATTGGGGATTTATCAGAAAGGAACTCGTTATGACAGGAAACAAATTCCCCCATTTATTCTCATCCATTCGACTGGGCGATGTGGTTTTTCGCAACCGTATGTTTGTCGCGCCGACCTCGCCTTTTGACGTGACCGACGACGGCTGGTATTCGCAGGATACCGTGACGTATTTCGCCAGAAAAGCGCAGGGGGGCGCGGCTGCCATCTGCATGGGCGGACACGCCTTTGAACTGGACATGGAGGAAAATGCCTATGAGAAGGCAGCGGCCAGTTACCTGAATCTGACGAATGCGCTTCATCAGCGCGGTGCTTCGCCGGTCATTGAACTAAACCATCCCGGCATGTTCAGCAAACTTCCCGCCGACAGCCCCATCTATGGGCCGGTCGAATGCGTCAATAGCTACGGCCGTCACGTCCTTCCATACACGGATGAAATGATAGAGAAACTGATCGACCAGTTCGCATTGGCCGCTTACCGCGCCAAAAAAGTAGGGTTCGATATGGCGTTCCTGCATGCCGGGCACGGCTGGTTGATCTCACAGTTCATCTCGCCTTATGTCAACACCCGCACCGACAAATGGGGCGGCTCGCTTGAGAACCGCATGCGCTTCCCGCTGGCAATCGCCGATGCCATACGGAGGAAGTGCGGCCCCGGGTTTCCGATTGAGATGCGGATCAGCGGTTCTGAGCGAATTGAAAAGGGTTATGATATTGATGAGGGAATCCGAATTGCACAGGCGTTTGATGGTAGAATTGACCTGATTCACGTTTCTGCCGGCAACCATGAAGTTGCAGAGGCGTTTTTCTATACCACGCCGCCGATGTTCTACCCGGAGGCGCCGAACCTTGAATACGCGGCGGCAATCAAGAAGCGTGTGAAAACGCCGGTTGCAACGGTTGGCGCCTATACCAATCCTGAGATAATGGAGGAAATCATTGCCTCCGGCAAAGCCGATGTCATCTATGCTGCGCGGGCGTTCATTGCGGATCCGTATTTTCTGGAAAAGGCCCGTACCGGACGCGAAGGCGATATCACGCACTGTATGCGCTGCCTGAACTGCTTCTCAACGCACAGGCCATTGGGTCACTTCTACTGTGCCATCAACCCTTCTTCGGGACATGAAGCTGATTTGTTGTATGATCGTGCATCCGTAACCCCCAAGAAGGTCTTGGTCGTCGGCGGCGGCATCGCGGGAATGGAAGCCGCATTAACAGCGGCGCGCCGCGGACACAAAGTGATCCTTTGTGAGAAAACCGAACGTCTGGGCGGAATCCTGCGCTGTGAAGAGACGCTGCCGTTTAAGGCGCGCCTGGCAGAGTATCTGGATCAACAGGTTCGCCGCCTGGAAGAAGCGGGCGTCGATATCCGCCTGAATACGGAAGTGACGGAAGAATATGCAAAGAAAACCGACGCAGATGTTGTGCTTGCCGCGCTGGGTGCCGCGCCGATTGTCCCTCCCATTCGGGGAATCGGTTTGCCGCACGTCCTCGGCGTAGTCGATGCGTATAAGAATAGCGATAAAATTCAGCAGAAGGTGGTCGTCATCGGGGGCGGTTTCGCCGGCTGTGAACTGTCTTTGTATCTGAAGATGCTTGGCAAGGACGTCACCGTGCTGGAGGCAAGGAGCGACTTTGACTTCTCCTCAAATCATCTGCATGGTCGTGTTTTGAAAATGGAAATGGAACACGCCGGCATAGATGTCCGTTTCGCTGCCAAGGTCACGGGAATTTCTAAAGACGGCGTGGAGGTTGAAACCGAGCGCGGTTCGCTATTTATAGCGGCTGATACGGTTGTTTTTGCAACCGGTATCGCATCTCGTCTGGATGAGGCAGAATCATTACGCCAGACGGCCCCCATCTTTGTGAAGATAGGAGACTGCATTGCGCCCAAGAATATTATGCACGCGACGCAGACGGCCTATATGGCGGCTTGGAATATCGGCGTGAACGAATGGTGAGTATAGCACCCGACACATAATGATCTTTCCGATGAATGGCAACCTTTCCGATAATATGGGAAAGGTTGCCATTTTAGGAGAAGAAATCAAAGGCGTGGAAAC
>JAEWTC010000027.1 GCA_023459675.1 Bacillota bacterium
CCTTTCTGGTAGTCCGCGTCCGATTCGATATCCACCGCGCCGCTGACGAGATAGGCATGCGGCGCAACGCCGCGCATCCATTGCCAGGGCTTCTGCTTTAGAATTGCTTCAAACGCAGGGTCGGTCAGGCGGAGCATGTTCGGGCGCACAACCATATAATGGTCCGTCTGCTCGCGCATGATGATCGCTTCCGCGGTCTCTTCTCCGTATGCCGAAATCAGCTTCTCAATCAGCCACACCGGCATGCTTCCCATGATGTGCAGATATTGTTTCAGATCGTCTTCCCGTTTCGGCCAGGGAAGCTCATCTTTCCTGCGGGCTAAATTGCGGAGCACTGCATTGATGAAGCCGGAGGCTCCTTCCATTTTCACAATGTGAGCAAGCTTCACGCCTTCGTTCACGGCTGCGCTGTCCGGTACTCGCTGATGAAAAAGGATCTGGCAAGCGCTCAGGCGTAATATATCGCGCTGAATGAGATCGCCCGTGGGGCGGTCCATGAGGAAATCCAGCGCGAAGTCGATCTGTTCCTGTTTTTCCAGCGTCGTATAAATTATACTGGTCACTAACCGGCGGTCGTTTGAAGCCAGCCTGCTTTCCCGCAAGCGGTTTTGAATGGCCAGCGAGGCATATGCGCCTCTCTCGTGAATGTCCAGCAGAATATCAAGCGCAACCAAACGCGCGTTGGGTGGATAATGTGGATTCATATGCTTGCCTCTTTCAGCGGTTTGCCAACCTGGATGGAATGCCCGAGCAAAAAGGCTCTGGCGGTCATTCGTTTGGAGTTGGGCGCTTGGATTTCCGTGAGCTCCAGCGCGCCGCTGCCCGTGGAGACGATCAGGCCTTGCTTTGCGTCCGCGGCCAGAACCATACCGGGCTCCGCCTGCTTCTGCACGGCGGCTTGCTGCGCCATCCAAACCTTCAGATCTCCGTTTGCAAGCTGCACATAAGCGCAAGGCCAGGGGTTCATCGCGCGCACCTGACAGGCCAACGCGCGCGCAGGGTGCGTGAACTCCATTCGTCCCATTTCCTTTTTCAGCATCGGATCGTACGTCATCTGATCTTGGTTTTGCGGTGTTCTGGGACACTCGCCTGCTTCCAGAAGACGAACGGTTTCCATCATCAGATCCGCGCCGACCTGGGACAGCGTTTCCAACAGGCTGCCCGTCGTTGCATCGGCCGTTATGGACACCTCTTGCTGCAAAAGTATGTCGCCCGTATCAATGCCGGCGTCCGTCATCATCGTCGTAATGCCTGTCACAGAGTCATCCTGCCAGATTGCCCAGCAAACCGGAGCGGCGCCGCGGTGGCGCGGCAGCAGCGAAGCGTGTACGTTCACCGTGCCGATTTTTGGCACGTCGAGCGTCGCCTGGCTCAAAATCTGCCCGAAAGCCGCGGTTACGCACAGGTCCGGCTCTAGCGCTTGCAGATCGTTCAAACCGTCCACGCGTATTTTTTTAGGTTGAAAGACGGGAATGCCGTATTGAAGCGCAAGCTCTTTCACGGGGCTCATCTGAACCTTCACACCCCGGCCCTTGGGTTTATCGGGCTGCGTAAACACGCCCGCAATCGTGTGATGCGAGCGCAGAAGGGCCTCCAGTGCCGGAACCGCAAACTGCGGCGTTCCCATGAAAACTATTCTCATAGCGTCTCCTGTTCGTCGCCGTTTTCCTCTTCTTCCAGATCATCCTCGTCATAGAAGATCTCGTGATCCATAATATCAACGTAGAGCACGCCGTTGAGATGGTCAATCTCGTGGCAAAGCGCGCGCGCGCAGAAGCCTTCGCCCGTCGCCTCGAAGAACTCGCCCTTGGCGTTCTGCGCCCTGACGGTTACCTTCATCGGACGCTTTACAAAGCCGACGCGTTCGGGCACGCTCAGGCAGCCTTCCGAACCGCTCTGCTCCCCCTCGGCCGCAATGATCTCCGGGTTGACCAGCTGGAACGTCTGCTCCCCGACCTCCACAACGCAGCAGCGCTTCAGTACGCCCACCTGGGGAGCGGCCAACCCGGCGCCGTTATTTTCCCGCATGGTGTCCAGCAGGTCGTCCAGAAATGTTTGGAGCCTGGGATTGAACTTCGTAACCGGCTTGCTGATCATCCGCAGCTTGTCGTTTCCGATGGTGATGATTTTCCGGATTGCCATTGCGCATTCTCCTACTACATTAAATTCGACGGATTGAGTTCGTAGTAAACCTGGCAAAACTCGTCTGTTTCCTGCGCAAGTTCACTTAAAAAATCGAGCACCGGTTTTGCGTCCGCATGTTCAAACAATTTCAAAAGCACGTGATACCGGTATAACCCACGTATTTTCCCGATCGGCGCTTCATCAGCCCTGACCAGCAGCACGCGTTTCTTCTGCAGTGGTTTGACGGCGAGATACTCCTCCACCCTTTGCAACAGATCCTCGTTTTTGCGCTTTGCCTGGTCTGCGTTCTGCCCTTCCACAAGCAACCGGGCAAAAACCGTGAAGGGCGGATACAGCCCCGTGCGTCTTCGGTTAAACTCGTCGGTAAAAAAGGCCCGGTAATCCTGCGCGGCCGCGGATACGATGCAGGGATGCTCCGGTTTATAGGTCTGGACGATCACTTCGCCCGGTTCCTCGGCGCGTCCCGCGCGTCCTGCCATTTGCGTGATCAGCTGGAAGGTGCGTTCCTGTGCGCGGTAATCCTGCACGAAAAGGGATAAATCCGCCGCGATGATGCCAACGATCGTCACCTTCGGATAATCCAGGCCTTTGGCAATCATCTGCGTTCCGATCAGCACCTGCGCCTTTTCCTGGCGAAACGCCGTCAGCATCTGATAATGCGAGTCTTTCCTACGGGTGGTGTCGTTATCCATTCGCAGGCTTTTCACCCCGGGAAACAACCTGTGAAACTCCTCCTCCACCTTCTGCGTTCCGCAGCCGAAATAGCGGATGTATTTGCTGCCGCAGCTTGGGCATACCGCAGGAAGCGGCTCCGTATGGCCGCACAGATGGCAGTGAAGGGCTCCCTGCGCGTCTTCCCCAGTCTGGTGAAGCGTAAGGCTTACGTCGCAACGGTCGCATTTCATTACGTATCCGCAGCTGCGGCAGCTTACGAATGTATTATACCCGCGCCGGTTCAAAAATAACATCGCCTGCTGGCCTTTGGCAAAGCAAGTGGCCAATTTCTGCTTTAGCAGCGCGGAGAATACGGAGCGGTTGCCGGCCGCAAGTTCGCTTCGCATATCGACAACCTGTACGGCGGGCATCGGCCGGTTGTGGATGCGGCTTGGCATTTCCACCAGCATATAATCGCCGCGCATCGCCTGCGCGAAGCTGAGTATGCTTGGCGTCGCGCTGGAAAGAAGCAGCGTGGCTTGCTCGTGCTTGGCGCGAAACAAGGCAACCTTGCGCGCGTCATAGCGTGGATGATGGTCGCTCAGATAGGATTGCTCGTGTTCCTCGTCGATCACGATCAAGCCCAGGTTTTCCAACGGCGCAAAAATGGCGGACCGGGCGCCGATCACAACGTTCGCATCGCCCAAACGGATCCGCTGCCACTCGTCCACCCGCTGTCCGTCGGTCAGATTGCTGTGGAGAACGGCGGTGTGAGGGCCGAAGCGGTTGCGAAACCAAAGTACCATCTGCGGCGTAAGCGCGATTTCCGGTACGAGAATGATCGCCGACTTCCCCATTGTCAGCACGGTTTCCACCATCGCAAGATAAACTTCCGTTTTCCCGCTGCCGGTTACGCCGTGCAGCAAAAACGATCCCGTTCCATTCCGAAGGCTTGGCAGCATCGCGGCAAGCGCGTTCTCCTGTTCGTCGGTCAAAACAGGCGCGCTGTTGGGTGTTATCGCCATATCCTCATAGGGCCTGCGCAGCTCCTGCTGCTCGCTTTGCACAACGTATCCGTCCGCGATCAGCTGCTTTACGGCATCACCGGGCGCGGCTACCCATTGGCCAAGCTCGGCAAGGCTGCGCGCGACGCCGTCCGAAAGAACGCGCAGGATCATTTTGCGCTTCTGCGATTTCCCCTGCTTCCCAATCGCATCGTCTGCGTTCGTTTGCGGCGAAATCTGAAAATAAGCGATCTTCTTGCTTTGGGTGCGGCCTGTGCGAAGCGCGGCCGGCAGCATCAGCCGCAGCGTTTCCGAAAGCGGACAGTGATCTTCCGACGCCAGAGCCTTCGCAAGCTCCATCAGCTGCGCCGGTATGGCGGGAAACGCGTCAAGCGTGCTGATGATGGCCTTCAGCCGCTCCGCGGGGACGTCGCTTTCATCGGTGAGATCGGTAATAATGCCGTTTACCTTGCGGTTGCCAAGCGGAACCAGAACGCGCATGCCAACAAGCGCCGTCATCTCCCCTGGAATCAGGTAGGAGAAGGGCTTTGCAACGTTTGTATGCACAACATCAACAACCACATGAGCGATCAACGCATTCACCTCAACGGAAGTAACGGGTTTTCGGCTTGGGGATATGCATCTTTTTACAGCGTTTGTTTTTTTTGCGGAACAGTTTGACTAGTAGGAGCACAATACCGATAAGCAGAAATACCGGCCACCCGATCAGAAAAATGGCCTCAATGGAGAACGGCGGGAACGGATTGGCGTCTGCGTAGGTCTCGTCCTTGATTTCCGCGATGGTTTTTGGAGCGTTTTCCCGGCGCGCAATGGAGCGCGTGGCATACAGGTCGTATACGGCGGGCTCGCTGCCGTCCGAGGGATAATACGTCAGCGTACCGAAGACCTCGCCGGCTGTGATCGGCGTCGCGTTGTTCTCACGCGTGAACTCGATCAACACGTTCTCGCGGAGGTTTCTTGCCATTTCCTCCACTTCGGCCTTCGTTGTGACGATCATCACGGGCGCCGTTTCCGCGCGCGCGCGAATGCCCAGCTCCAGTCGGCCGAGGTTGGTATCATCCATCGAATAACCGGAGGTGGAAATTTCCGTTGGGTTCATGGCGTATAATTCCATCGGTGTTACGCTTACAAACTGCGTAAAGCCGTACTCCATGAGTTTTTTGGAATCCGTCCACCGGCCGTCGCGGGTGGAGTAGAAGACAACGGATATGAGTTCCACGCCGTTTCTCTCCGCCGCGCCTACATAACAATACCCGGCCCGGTTCAAAAAGCCCGTTTTAATGCCGATCGCATTAGGATAGTAAAACGTATTATCGTCCGCCTGATTCAGCCAGTTGGTATCCGTACCGATCAAAACACGCGAACCTTGCATATTGCTGCGCGGCAGGCTATAGGTGTAGGTCTTTGCGATATCGCGGAAAAGATCGTTTTTCATGGCTTCCTGCGCAATCTTTGCCATGTCTCTTGCCGTCGTATAATGATTGATATCGTCAAGCCCGCTCGGATTGGTGAAATGGGTTTGCGTACAGCCGATTCTGGCCGCCGCTTTGTTCATGACGTCCGCAAACGCGGAGACGCTTCCCACCAGCGTTTCCGCGATCAGGTTTGCCCCGTCGTTGCCGGAACGAACGAACGTTGCGTAGAGCAGATCTTTGAAGTTGATCGTCTCGCCGATGGAGAGCGGAATGGAAGAGCTGCCCTCCGGCAAATTCACGGATACGGAACTTGCGGTTGCGGTAGAGTTGAGATCGCCTAAAACAATCCCTAAAAAGACCGTCAGGATTTTTGTGGTGGACGCCGGGTACATGATCTGGTCCGCGTTCTTTTCAAAAATCACCGTACCGCTTTTTGCCTCGATCAATATGGCGGATTTTGCATACAGCTGCTCCGCAAGCAGCGCTTCCGGGTACGCCTCGTTATACTCCGCAACGCCAGATGGCAGGGAAGGCGCAACATACACGGCCTCCGGCAGCACATCCTGCGCGGATGCGGCGGGCAACGTGACGCCCAACAGGAGCACGGCGGTAACGATCGCCTGGATAACAGCCGTAATCCGTTTGCCAACGCGCATCAACCGCAGTCCTCCTGTGTTCCATATCGTAAGCTATTATTATACTGTCAAGCCGTACGTTTGTCCAATGCGCAGGCAGTTTGTAATCATTGTGAAGCTGCTTATGGTGAAGATCCGGCTTCCTGGTCAAGATGATCCGCGAGTTCCTCAATGGTCATGGAGTAGATCTCCCTGGCCTGTTCGCCGGCAGCCGCGGGATCGTAACCGCAGATCGACCGATACTCGCAATAAGTGCAGCTTTCCTTCGCGCCGTGTTTCACCGGACTTGCGCCGATGTTCCCGTTCAGCATTTCCCATGAAAACTGCGCAGCTTTTGCCTTTGCGTGCTCCATCAGGGCGTTCAGGTGCTGCAGGTCCAGTACTTTCGCGTTCTTGCGGATCGCGCCTGTTTGCGTAACGGCCGCCGCTACGGCAATGTTCTCTCCAGTGCTGTCCATCGCCTGTAAAACCGCCGGTTCCGCAAGAGTCAGGCCCGTCATTTGCAGCTGCTTTCGAATGTCCAGCGCCACGGCGTCGGGGGCGGCGTCATCCTGTTTGGACATCGGATCAAACAGATGAAAGTAAAACGCACCTGCGGGCTTGGCTTCTCCGGTGTTGCGCGTGACCGCTTCCAGGTACAGCATCAGCTGGAGCTGCGTGCCATGCCAAAGCTCGGCCGCGTCCAGCGCCGCATACGAACCGCTTTTGTAATCGATTACTCGCTTGTAGTGCGCTTCCGGCGTATTCAAGCTGTCGATCCGGTCAATTTTGCCGTGCAAGGCAATTTCCGTTCCGTCGTGTAAAGTCAAGACAACGGGCGGAAAGCTGTCTTCCCCCGGAAAACCGAACTTAGCTTCCGTACCGGAGATAGAAAAGCTGCCCGACGCCAGATGATCGGTTACGGTTTCGCAGGCCCGCATCGCGACGCGCGCCGCCAGACTGAGCAGTGCCTGGTTGCGAGGGCCGTCCCCCATAGGGCCGCTGCGCAGTTCCGCCAGAAGCGGCTCGGCCGCATTCTGTGCGATCGCAAGAATTTCCTGTTGCGGCAGGTGCGGGAACTGCGGGTGCTTCGATGCGGCGCCGGCGAAGCGCTGCATGCATTCGTGAAAGAAGTTGCCTGTTTCGATGGGGGTGACCGACCATTCCTTCCGTTCCTCCGGCTGCAAACCGTAGCTTACATAATGCTGGAAGGGGCAGGCTGCGAATTCTTCCAATCTGCTGACGGAAAGCGTACGATCTCCAAACAGTTCGGCGGCGATTTCCGGCGCAAGCGGCGGTACGGCCGAATTTCCGCCGGCGGCTCTGAGCAGCTGCATGGAAGGAAGCGCTGTGGATGGCGCGGCTAAAAGCGCTGCCAGTCTCATTTTACATAACTCGGAAACGGCGTGTTCCTCCCCCTGGGCAAAGCTGCGCAGCTGATCGCCGAGGGTTACCATCGCTTGCTGTGCGGATATCGGCAGCTCCTCAAGCGGTTCGGCCAGATCGTTCCAGCGTTCAAACACCTCGGTTTGCAGGTCCGTAATCAACCCCAGCGGTTGCAATGCGTTGCCGGACGGATCCGTTTTTGCGTAGCTTAAGTATAAATGCTCCTTGGGAAGCGTCATCGCGCGCTTTAAGTCCAGCCGTGCAAATAAAAGCCTGCTTTCCTCCGTCATGCCCAAAAAGGTTCCCGTTCCCGCCTGTGCCAGCGCCCGCTCTTCCTCCGTTAACAGGCTTTCCGTGCTGCGGGTTAAAATTCCTTCGTTCATTCCCAGCAGGAAAACCGCATCTGCATCACCCGATAGAGAATGTCCAAGGATACCGGCATGCAGCATGCCCGCGGCAGGCGGCAGGGCCGCAAGCGATATAGCCGCAAACC
>JAEWTC010000028.1 GCA_023459675.1 Bacillota bacterium
GCCCGCCCAAACGGTGCAGGAATGCATTTCAAAACGCAGAATCAAACCGGGGAAACGCCGCACGCCGCCCAAGCCAAACGGTAGCAGGCTGCGCGCGTTAGCGCCGGGGATTGCGCCCCCGATGCGCACCGGGCGCAAAGCGCAAGGCCCCCGCATTCACCCCTTCGAACACCCCCTCCCTTATTTCCTGGTATTTCCCCGCATCCTACCGCCATTTTCCGGCTGAACGCCGAACCATGCACCTGAAGGAGAACCGTTTATGAAACAATCGCGCCTCCGCCGCATTCCCGCGCTCGCCCTTGCCCTCACCCTGCTGCTCACCCTTGCCCTCCCGGCGGCAGCCGCCGCCACCACGGTTACGGACGTCCTCAGCCAAATGCCGCCCAACGCCTTTATTGCCGACGTCAACGGAACCAGCGAAACGTTCACGCTGGAGCGCTACAACAACTTCGGCGGCGGCCCGTCCATCACGTTCTCCCGCAAGGACGCGCGGGGCGAGTATCTGGACAGCATCACGCTGATCGTGGCGACGACGCCGTACGTGGGCAACGTGATCGATACCCACGCTGCCGACGTTGCCGATTACGGCGCGGGCAGCATCATCTATACCAATTACACCAAGGGCACGCCCAAGAATTATCAGGCAAGCTTTTCCTGCCAGCTCAGCGGCGGCACCGACGTGGATACGTTCTTCAGCAACCCGACCGCAAGCGTTGTGGTGCAGCCCAGCGCCAACGCCTATTACCGGCTGACGTTTGACTTGATGAGCGGCGACGGCTTTACCCTGGGCGGCACCTTCCGGGGCGTGCTCATCAACGCCGATAACGGAAGCCAGGTTACGATTGAAAACGGATATTTCAACTATACCGCGCGATAGGTTTTAGAAGAATCCCAACACGCATCACGCCCGGGACTGCGGAAACGAATGCGCAAAACGAAGAAGCTCCCCGCACGGCTGCAGGGGAGCTTCTTCGTATGGCGGAAAACGATACCTGTGCAGCCCCCTATTCCAGCGCCGCGCTGCAAACGCCCTCGAACCCGTCCGTAATAGGATCATGCACCCGCTTCATCTGCACGGTCAACGTCCGGTCTTTGCAGAACAGCAGCATTTCCACGCCGCAGGGCGTATCGCCGATTACGTGGCACACGAGCTTCAGGCTGCCGGGGGCGATCCACCCCGCGGAGGCGATGCAGGGCTCGGCGCCGCCCGGGAACAAGCCGTGCGCCCACACCCCCAGCCCGAATCGCAGCTCCTTCCAGCACGTATGGTTCTCAAGATACAGGGCGCCTTGTTCCAGCCGGAGCCGCTTCCAGCCCATGGTACCCGTCTGCACGCGGTACGTGCCGGGCGTCTCCCGCGCGAAGGCGGGCTGGTTTGGCGCCGGCGGCAGGGCAAGCGAGGAAAGCCGCCGCGCCAACAGCGTTTCGGCCCCGTCCCCGCCGCGCGGAGCGGGCTCGTCCTGCGCGACGATTTCCTCAAAAAACGCGTCGTAGATCCGCTGCACGCCGTAGGGCTCCAGCTGGGTATCCGCCGTGGTGCAGAGCGAAAGCTGCCGATCCGGCACGCAGACGGCAAGCTGCCCGCCCAGCCCGTACATGGAAAACCCGTTCCGCGTGCGCCAGAATTGGTATCCGTAGCCGTGCCGCTCCTCGGGGTTGTCCCGCATCGGCGTTTCAATCTGCTTGGCGGTGGCCGCCCGCAGGAACTCCCGCGGCACAATCCCTCCGCCGCCGCCCATGCAAAACGCGGCGACCTTGTCCAAATCCCGCAGGGTCATCAGCAGGCCGGTTCCGCCCTGGCTGACGCCTGAAGGGTCCGTGAGCCAGCGCTTGGGGCCGGTCGCGCCGATGGGCGTAAACAGCGCCTGCTCCAGAAAGGAAAGCAGCGGCATGCCCGTCCGCTTTTCCACAAGCGCCGCCAGCACCTGGGCCGCGGACGTATCGTAGGCAAACACCGCGCCCGGTTCGTTGGTCGGGGGAACGGTAAAAAATGTGCGCGCCCAGTTTTCGTCCACCCCCGGGCGGTAGGTGGCGGCGCAATGGCACGTGGCCATGCGGAGCATGTCTGAAATCGTAAGCCTTGCAAGCGTCTCCGGCACCCGGGGCGGCAGCAGTTCGGGAAATTGATCCGCAATCCGGTCGCCGAGCGAAAGCATGCCCCGCCCCGCCAGAATGCCGACGGCAAGCGCCGTAACGGATTTGCTGACGGAGAACATGCGGTGCGGCTGCCCGGCTGAAAAAGGCTTCCAGTAGCCCTCGGCGGCAACGCGGCCGCCGACGGACAGAATGAAGCCGTGCATCGTGACGTTTTCTTTTTCCAGCCTGTCCAGAAACCGGAGAACGCGCGCGGCCGGGACGCCGGGTTGCGCTGCGTTTGCCATAGGATTTCCCCTCCCGTATCACCGTAAATGAAAACATACGCATCCTGCGCTACGTTTCAAGTTTGCGCTGCGTATACATTGAAAACGGCGGGGCTGCTTATGGGCAGCCCCGCCTCAGACCGCCGAGAAACCAGCTTTAGAGGTGTGATAGCAGCCTGTGCAAAAGGCTGCGTATGCTAGAAAGCAAGGGTGGCAAGGGGCAGCCGAATTGAACGTGTGCCCCATGTGGCACAGTCGCGAAGCGGCTAGTGAACTGAGGCTGAGACGTTTTGCAGAACATCGCGCCCGGCAGGAAGCGATGTGACAACAAAACGGACGGAATGAGCTTACTCGTTTGTAAGTGATACCCCTTGCCATCCCGATGCTGACACCGCAGACGCGGCTTTTTCAACAGGCTGTGGCGCAGCCTGCGTCGGTCCGGTTAGTTCGCCATAGCGGCCGTAAAGCGGTCGTACTGGGCCTGGCGGACCTGAAGCAGCTCGTCCATCTGCATGCTCTTGAGCGTTTCGATATAGCTGTCGAACGTATCCAGCGCGGCGTTGCCGGAGATGAAGGAGATGTGCTTTTCCTTGACAAAGGTTTCGATATCCACAAGGTACATGCTCACGATGGAAGCCTCTTCCTCGGTGGAATAAATGGCCGGGAACGGCGCCTTGATATAGGGCTGTTCGTTGGCGCGGTCCGAAGCCACGTGCCAGGCCGCAAGCAGCACGTCGGTGGCGGGAACGCTCTGGTGGGAGGGCATGTTTGGGGCGTTGATGCCAAGGCCCTGGAACCAGATGGGGTCTTCATTGCATTTCGCAAGGAAGGAGCGGTTGCCGTTGGCGTCCTCGGTGTAGGTCAGGTCTTTCATACCCCAGACGTACAGATCCTGTGCTTCTTCGCTCATGGCGAAATCCAGGAACTTCACCGCAAGCTCGATATCCTTGGCCTTGCTGTTGACGCCGAAGATGCCGGAAATCGGGGTACGGGCTACGTAGAAGCCTTCGTGCGTGCCAGACAGCGGCGGAACGCCCACGATGATCCCCTTGGTGCCGTCATAGCTTGGGTACTGCGTGCTGTAGAGCATGGACTGCAGCCAGCTGTAATCAAACGTCACGCCCGTCAGATCCTGCGCGAAGCGCTGGGTGATCTGGTCGCGGGTCAGGGAGGTGAACTCGATCTCCAGAAGGCCTTCCGCGTACAGGCCGTTCAGGAACGCCAGATAGTTTTTGTAATTCTCGGTTTCGTAGTACGCGTAGTGCACGACGCCGTTCTCATCGGGATAGAAGCCCGAGGTGCCCGAGAAGTTCAGCCCGAAAGCGGGCCCGAACATGTAGGGCAGGAAGTCCGCCATGATGCTCATGGGGATTTCGTCGGTGGTGTCGCCGTTGCCGTTCATATCCTGGTCGCGGAACATCCGCAGCATGTCCACAAACGCATCCAGCGTGGTGGGCGGCTCAATGCCCAGCTTCTCGATCCAGGGCATGTTGTACATCATCACCGGCTGGTAGTTGTCGGTAACGGCGGTCTGGGGCACATAGTAGATGTGGCCGTCGATCGCGGTCAGCGTGGCCTTGATGGCGGGGTTCTCGGAAAGGAACTTGACGTAGTTGGGCATGAGATCAAAGTACTGGTCCAGCTGCACCAGCATGCCGGATTGCAGGTAGGTCATGTTGGGGTCAAGGTCTGGCATGTAGAGGATGTCGGGCAGATCGGTGCCGGCGGCCAGCATCGGCGCGACCGTATCCTTGTACACGGTGGGGTCGATCAGGTGCCAGTCCACGGTCACGTTGGCGCGGTTGGCGATCTCGTTGAGCAGGGTGGCGTTGGACAGATCCACGGTGGAGTACCAGGAGTTGGTGGCCAAAATGCTGACGGTGGCATTTTCCTGATCGGTGATGGGGCCAGTGCCCGTATAGGCGACGTCCGCAAGGCTTGCCACAGGCAGCAATGCGAGCAGGAGCGCCAACAGGCAGGCAACAAGGTGGTTGGAATGCTTCATGTTGAATCGACCCTCCATACAAAATTTTTATTTTCAGTACCCGCAGGTACCGATCACCTGGATTGTTACCGGCTTACCCCTTCACGGCGCCAAGCATGGTGCCCTTCACCAGATACTTTTGCACCAGCGGCGTAACGCAGAAGATGGGCACGGCCGCAAGCACGATGCATACATAGCGGATCTTTAAGGTATAGTGCGCCGCGGCGGACATGGCGGTGGTGCCGGACGCCTGCAAAATTTCCGCGGAGGACAGGATCAGGGTTCTTCGCAGGAACATCTGCAGCGGCTGCAGCTCGGTTTTTCCCAGATACAGCATGGCGTTGAAGAAATCGTTGTACCGGGTCACGGCGTAGTACAGCGTCAGCACCGCAAGCGTGGGTTTGATCAGCGGCACCACGATATGGGTGAGGATATAGAAATCGTTGGCGCCCTCCAGCGCGGCGTTTTCAAACAGCTCCTCCGGCACGGCCTCCATGGCGCTGCGGCAGATCATCACGTTATAGGTGCTGACCAGAAACGGCAGGATCATGGAAAGCCTGCTGTTGTACAGGCCGACGCCCGTCACCACCATGTAAACCGGAATCAGGCCGCCGGAAAAATACATGGTAAAGGTGATGAAGAAGTTGAGCTTGCGCCGGAGGAAAAACCGTCTGCGGGAGAGCGGGTACGCGGCCAGGCACGTGAACACGAGGTTTGCGAGCGTGCCCACGATGGTATAGTAGAAGGTATTCTGGTAGGAAATCCAGAGTTGCTTAAACTCCATCACCATCCGGAACGCCTGCAGATCCAGCCCGACCGGCCAGAGCAGAACCTCGCCGCGGGCCACGGCGGCGCCGTCGCTTACGGATACGCTGAGCACGTAGACGAACGGGTACAGGGTAACGGCGATGGCCAAGATCACGCAGAGGTAGATGCAGACGTCGAATACCTTGTCGCCGAAGGTCTGCGCCCGGAACTCGCCGCGCGCCTTTTCGCCGTCTTCTCCGGCCGCCCGAACGCGCACGGCGCGGTTCTCCCCGTTCTCCATGCTTACCATAACGCGGACCCCGTAATTTTCCGGCTTGCGGTGTTGGACAAAACCACCAGCGTAAAGCCCACCACGGAGTTGAACAGCCCTACCGCGGTGGCATAGCTGAAATTCTTGTTTTCAATGCCCTGGCGGTATACGTAGGTTGCAATCACGTCGCCCGTTTCGTACACGGCGGGCGTGTACATCAGGTAAACCTTCTCAAACCCCACCGCCAGAATGTTGCCAAGCGACATGATAAACAAAAGGATGACGGTGTTGGAGATCATCGGCAGCACCAGATGCCATACCTGCTGGCGCCGCGTGGCGCCGTCCACGGTCATCGCTTCATATAAATCCGGGCTGATGCCCATGATCGCCGCCACGAAAATAACCGAGTTGAAACCAAACGTTTGCCACGAGCCGGTGATGACGTACAGCGGCCGAAACCAGGAGGGATCGTTCATAAAGTTGATCTGCTCCCCGCCCATGCGCACGATGAGCTGGTTGATGATCCCGCCGCTGGGGGACAGGAAGTTCGTCATCATGCCCACCACCACGACGGTGGAAATGAAGTACGGCAGATTGACGATCACCTGCGCGGATTTGCGCAGCCATACCGTGCGCAGCTGGGTGATGCAGATGGCGAACAAAACGGGGATCGGGAACCCGAAGATCAGCGAGAAGAAGGACAGAAGAAACGTGTTTCGCACCAGCCGCCACGCAAAGGCGGAATGGAAAAACTGCTCGAACCACTTCAGCCCTTCCCATTTCCCGGTATAAATCCCCAGCACGCCGTTGCCGATCTTGTAGTTCTCAAACGCCATCACCAGCCCCGTCATAGGCAGGTAGCAAAACACGATATAATAGAGGAAGATCGGCAGAAACATCAGCAGCAGGTATTTATCGCGCCTGATGTTTCGCATCAGCTCCGTACGCCGGATGCTGCGAAGCGTACGTTTTTCCTGCCCGCGGTCGATGATCAATCGTCTTCCCCCCTTCGGCGTTTATTCTTTTCACTGCCCTGATTATATGCCCGATCTCCCATGGAAAAAAAGGCACAATTCAAACCATTAAAAATATGCATCATGATTTGAATGATGCATATCGGGAACCGGAGTGATTTGATGCATCCGGGAGCCGCCGGGCCATTATTCCCGGTAATCGCTTGGATTCATCCCCATGACGGACTTGAAATTCCGGCGGAAGGTGAGCATGTTGGTAAACCCGCATTGCGTGGCGATCGCCTCCAGGGATTCGCCGGTGTCCCGCAAAAGCTCCGCCGCGCGGCGGATTTGCTTTTCCCGCACGTATTGCAGGTAGGTCGTGTTCAGGTTTTCCTTAAAAATCAGGCAAATATATTTGGTGCTGACGCCGAACCGGTCCGCAAGCGACACCAGCGAGATATCCGGGCTTTGGTAATGCCCGTCGATATAGGCGATAATCTCTTCCTTCAGCTGGTGCGCCGCCTGGTCGGGCCGGATCAGCTCCGGCAGCTGGTTGCAGACCGTTTGGAAAATGGCCAGGTAATAGGCGAAGATCTCGTCGATGGTGGCGGCGTCCTTGATTTTCTCAATCAGGATACGGGTGGTGTTAATGCCGCTGGCGGCCTTGAGCGCGTTGAGCGCCGTGATGTGCAGCTCGTCCACCATCAGGCGGATGCTGGCGGGGTCGCTGTCCGTGTCGTGGATGTTCTTTTCATAAAGCTCGTTTAGGAACGCCTGCAGATCGTCCAGCAGCCCTTCCTTGAAATCGCGGGTCAGCCTGCGGGTTGCGTCCTTGGGGAAATAGTAAGCCTTCGTCGGCGCGGCGGGTTCCTCCTCCAGAAAGTATACGGCGTTGCGCCCGCCCGCCAACATCCGCTCCAGCGCCCGCTGCGCGTCCTTATACGCTTCCTTGAGCTGCTCCAGATCGCTTTCCACCTTCCCCACGCCCATGGTCACGGCGTAGAGCGGATCGTCGATCTCCTTTTTCACCTGCTTGTGCAGCTCGAAAAAGAGCTCCTCCAGCGCCTTGTCCGCATTGCTGTTGACGATGATGTACACGTTTTGGGTGTCTTTGATGTAGCAGTCGATCTGCGCATCCTCGGACGACATTTCCCGGCACACCTGCGCGATGATGCTGACGATATCCTGGTAATGGGCGTCGGTGCGGTTCAGGTTGCCGGTGTAGGCGATGTTGACCAGCGCCAGCATAAAATAAGGAAGCTTCAGGTCGATATACTGCTCGTCGATGAGGATCTGCAGCTTGTCCTTATGCACGTCCCCGGTGAGTATGCCGTGCAGCATGCCCTGCTTGGCGTAGGGGGTGATGATCACCATTTTTTCGCGGTAGCCGTTGCGCTCCCCGATCAGGCTGCGCAGGCCGCTTAATATATCCTCCACCTCGTCCTTGCTGCCGGTGGGGGCGGTTTCCATGATGCGCTCAATCCGGCCGAACGGCAGGTAGTAATGCTTGGAAATGAAATAGGTCGCGACGATAAAGGCAACTCCGATCAAAAGCGCGACGAACAGCGGCAGGAACTCGGCGGACGCGAACGGCTGGATGAAGATCGCGGGATCGGCATACACTTGAATGCGCAGCCCCCTGTGGAGGGAGGAGCTCACGGCAAACTCCCGCCCCTCGCAAACGCCGTCCTCCAGCACCACGGCGTTTCCATAGCTCACCCGCACGCCCGCAAACCCTTTCAAAATGCCGCGTATGGCGCTTTGGATCACCGCGTAATCAAACAGCACCAAAACGGTGCCTTTGGCGGAGCTGTTGAGCGTAATGTAATAGGTGCCGCCGTAAATGAGATAGTCCTTGTTGATTTGGATGTTGGCGGTGTTTTTGACGTTCAAAAGCGCCGCCACGCTGGTTACGCCCAGATAATCCGTATCCAGCACCGGGGTTTCCCCCTGAAAGTCGATCACGCCGCCGGAGGAATAGGCCTTCTGCGCGCCGCCGAAGTTGAGCAGCACGCTGTACACATTCAGGTTATTGCTGGACGCCTTGAAGTTTTTCAATTCCGTTTGCACCTTGTAAAACAGCACGCTGTCCACGGGCGCGTTTTCAATATAGGTGCGGTTGTACAGGGTTTTGATGGTTTCGGAGTTGTTGATGCTGGCAACAACGTTGCGCGCGCTTAACAGCTGCACGTCCATCCAGTTGCTCAGCTTCTCGGTTTTCTGCCGGAAGTCCAGCTCCACGCTCTCGCGGTATACCGCGCGGCTTTTCAAGATGATCGAACCCGCGTACACGCCGAAAAACGACACGATCAAAAGGACATACGTAAAAAACAGGCGCATGAAGATTCTGCTTTTAAAATGCCTGCGGTTTTGTTTTTCCATACACGCCGCCCCATCCACTTTTCCTTGCCGCACAGGTTGGTATAGGGTTTGATTCTGCAATCCGCCGCGGTTTCCCTTTGCCGTGCGGATGCATCAATTCTTCCCGGCGTTTCCCTTCCCGTTTTGAACGTTTACCGGGCATTGCGCGGCGTGGTACATTCGGGTTACAATCAGGCGGCGGGCAGCCGTGGAAAAGGAGCAAGGAACGATGATACTTTCTGTTGCCAAAGACGGTACCGGCGATTACGCAACCATTCAGGCGGCGGTGGACGCGGCCCCGTCCGGCGGCCGCGCGCCGGTGATCATCCACGTGGGCCCTGGAACCTACCGCGAAAAGGTGCATATCACCAAGGATCACCTGCGGCTGGTGGGCGCGGGCGCGGACGCAACCACGCTGGTTTTCGGCGATTACGCCAAACAGAAGCTGCCAAACGGCACGGAGAAGAATACCTTTCTTTCCTACACCCTCATCATCACCGGAAACCACGTGGAGCTGGAACACATCACCGTCCAAAACGACGCGGGGCCGGGGGAACTGGTCGGGCAGGCGGTGGCGGTGTACGCGGCAGGCGATTGCGGCGTGTTTCGAAACTGCCGCATGATTGCAAACCAGGACACGCTGTTTTGCGGGCCGACGATGCAGAAGGTGGCGGACCACGCGCTGCCCTACGTGCTGCCGGTGCAGAGCGCATCCGTGGGCGACGCGGGGTATACCGGCAACCGGCAGTATTTTGAGGACTGTTTCATTCAGGGCGACGTGGATTTTATCTTCGGCCCCTACCGGTGCTGGTTTGAACGCTGCACGCTCGTGTGCAACGATAAGGGCTCAAACGAGCTGAACGGCTACTATACCGCGGCCAATACGCCCAAAGACCAGCCCTACGGGTTTGTGTTTCACAACTGCACCCTGACGGGGGACGGCTGCGCGCCGGAAACGGTGTACCTGGGCCGGCCGTGGCGCGCGTATGCCCGCACGCTGTTCCTCGACTGCCATATGGACGCGTGCGTGAAAAGCGCGGGCTGGGAGGACTGGGCGGAGAAGCCCGTCACCTGGCGCTACGGGGAATACGGCACCACCGGCCCGCGCGCGGATACGGCCGCCCGGCACAAAAACGCGACCCTGCTCAGCCCTGCGGAAGCGCAGAGCGTAACGCTTTACCAGGTCATCGGCGGCGCGGACCGGTGGAACCCCGCGCAGCCGGAAAAAACGCTCTACGTCGCCGGGGATTCCACCGCTTCGGACTACCCCGAAGAGCTGTATCCCCGCGCGGGCTGGGGGCAGGCGCTGCCGGCGCTTTTGCAGCGCACCGCCGTGATCAACGCCGCCGTCAGCGGCCGTTCCAGCCGGAGCTATATCGCGGAGGGGCGCTTGGAGCGGCTTGCGGACTGCCTGCGAAAGGGCGATCTGCTGTTCATCCAGTTCGGCCATAACGACGAGAAGGACGACCCGGACCGCGCAACCGACGCGCATACGGCGTTGCCGCGGTTCCTGCGCCGCTTTGTGGAAGCCGCCCGGGAAAAAGGCGCGCTGCCCGTGCTGCTGACGCCGATTGCGCGGCGGCGCTTTGCAAACGGCACGCTGACCGACACGCACGGCGAATATCCCGCCGCCATCCGCGCGCTGGCTGCGGTGGAGGAAGCGCCGCTGTTGGACGCGGAACGGGCGACCTTCGCGGCGGTCGCCGCGCTGGGCGAAGACGCGTCCAAAGCCTGGTACCTGCACCTGCCTGCCGGAAGCCGTAATTACCCCGACGGCATTGCGGACGATACCCATCTGTGTTTCGACGGCGCGTACGAAGTTGCCGGTCTGGTGCTGCGCTTGGCGCGGGAAGCCGGGCTTGCGCTGGAGTAAGCCCGCCCGAGCCGCTCTGCCGTTTTGCAGCGCAACGCCCGCGACGTTCGCTGGTCCGGCAGCCGGGTTTCCATCGTCAGCCCATTCCCTCCGGCAAGCCCGGTTCTTCCGAGCATTTCGTTCCTCCCCGGCACGCTGCCGCGCGGTTGCCCGTCCCCGGTTCTGCCAAACGGCGCTGAAAAGCGCCGTTTTTGCATTCCGGCGGGGCGCGGAGCCGCCATAACAATTATTGAGAAGCCCTTGGGAAAATATCGGCCATGGAACGCGGCGGGAAAACCGGCGGCCGAAGCCGAAGTACCGAGCAAGCAAAACCACAAATCGGGGAGGATTCCGGATGAACCTCATTTACAAAACGCTCACGCGCGCCGGTGGCCGCAGTATGTACCTCCATTTTCCGCCGGGCGTTCCCCGCAGCGGCAAACGCACCAGCGCGCTGATCATCCTCAGGGACGGCGGAAGCGAGGACACGGTCGTATCCCTGCTCACGGAGGGCGGGCTGTTGGCGCTTGCCGGGGAGCAGCACGTGATTTTGGCCTTCCCCAACCCTTCCGGCGGGCGCTGGAACTTTCAGCTGCACCCCGCCCTGCCGGACGACGTTGCCTTTTTGACCCACATTCAGGGGGAGCTGACCTCGCCGGAGGAAAGCGTTCCGTTTTCCATGGCGCTGGCGGCGTCTTCCAATCCGCTCAAGGACGAGCGGTTTCAAAAGCTGTGGCACCCCATGGCCGACGTGCGCTACATGGCCGGGTTCGGCACGGGCGCGTCCATGGCCTGCGCGTTTGCCGCGCTGCGCCCGCAGTGGACGGCGGCGGTGTTTGCGCAGGGCGGCGCGCTTGCGCCCGCAGCGCTTCAGGCGGCAACCGGAGCCGCGGTGCCCGCCGTACTCGCGGGCTGCCCGCAGGCGACGGCCGATTATTTCATCCGCGCCAACCAAGCCGTACCCGCAGGCGGCGAAGGCACGTTTATCAACCCCGTCAACCCCTGCGCGCGCGTGCTGATCACCGGGGAAACGGGCGCAGGCGCGCTGCTTGCGGCCTATGACGCGCTGTTTTCCCGCGTGCGCCGCCCGGACACCGTTCCTTTGGGGGACGTGGAACCCCGGCTGCAGCCGCACGCGGACGACGGCTTCACCCTGTACGAGGAGGACAAAAGCCTTGGGGACGGCCTGCCCCACGCCTATCTGGTGCACGTGCCCAAAAGCGTGCGCGCCCAGCCCGGCACGCGCGTGCCGCTGGTGATGTGCTTCCACGGCGCCAGCGACAACCCGCTGGAAACGGCGGACGTAACGAAGTTCCACGAGGTGGGCGAGCGGGAGGGCTTCATCACCGTATACCCCTGGAGCACCAACCGCATGACCTGGAACAGCAGCATGCTGCCCGACGAACCCGACGACGACCGCTACGCCGCCGCCCTGATCCGGGCGATGACCGAGCGTTTCCCCGTCGATCCCGAGCGGGTGTATTTGTCCGGGTTTTCCAACGGCGCGGGCGAGGCGCAGGCGGTAGCGCTGTGCCACCCCGATCTCGTGGCCGCCATCTGCCCCATCGACGCGAACTGGCCGGGCAACCGCATGGGGGAGACCGATTTGGACGTCATGGACGTCGCCCCCATGCGCATCGGCATGGAGCGCAAGGAAGTTTACGATTATCGCATGCCCGTGTGGTACACCTACGGCGGGCGGGAGGTATCCTACCCCGTGTATCACCGCTCCACCCAGCAGCGGCAGTACGATTTCTGGAAGGCGTACAACCATATCCCCATCGTACCCACGCCCGGGAGGGACAACCCCCATCCCTGCGGCTGCGGCGTGCCGGGAGACTGGTACGAGCGCCTGACCCCCAGCGCTGCCCACCCGGAGCACGAGTACCACGTGCAGCGCTTCCTGTCCGCAGACCCCGGCAACCCCAACCTGTACAATTTCGCGGTGATGATGAACAAAGGCCACGACGTGGCGGCGATGGACGCGGAGCTTGGCTGGCGGTACGTGAGCCGCTTCCGCCGCAAGCGTGACGGAAGCCTTGTGCAGGCGTAAGCGTCTGCGCCGCGCATAGCCCGAAATCTGTATGCGGCGGCGTATATTTAACCATCCCGTACAAGCGTTTTGCCGTCCGGCGCAAAATTCGCGTACCGGATAAACAAATGAAAGCGATTGACCCCCGGCGCCCGCTTTTCTATAGTAAAAGCAGAAAAACCGAACGCGGCTCCACCCGCAAGGTGTTTCCGCGCGCGAAACAACAGGGAACACGAAGGGAGTGACTTTTTTCACATGTCCAACGCACTCATGCACATCAACCTCCGCTCAAGCGTCATCAGCATGTGGACCGCCATCAACCTGATTCTACCCGACGACAGACAGGAAGGCGATTACCCCGTGCTTTGGCTTTTGCACGGCGGCGGCGGCAACGAGAACGACTGGGTGGAGGAAACCGGCATCCGCCGGTATGCCGACCAGCGCAAAATCGCCGTCGTCATGCCGCACGCGGGTTACAGCCGGTACTGCAACATGTACTGGGGCGGCGATTACTTTGATTATCTCACCCAGGAACTGCCAAAAATCGTGCGCCACATCTGCCCCCGCATTTCGGCCAAACGGGAGGACAACTTCATCGCGGGCCTGTCGCTGGGCGGCAGCGGCGCGATTTCGCTTGGCATGCGCAGGCCGGATCAATACGGCGCGATCGGCGTGCTGTCCGCGTCGAGCATCATTCCGCTGGAATACCTGCGCGCCAAATCCGCAGGCGGGCCGCAGCCGCCAGGAGGCCCCGGCCGCATGAGCGTAAACATGGTCAACTTCGGCGTGGAGGATACGAACGACCTCAAAGGCAACCCCGAGCACGACGTGCTGCTCAACGCGGAAATGATCATCAAGGAAGGCAAACCCGTACCCAAACTGTTCCACGCCGTGGGGATGGAAGACCACGCCTACCCCGTGGGGCTTGGGCTCAAGGAGTTTTTTGAGAAATTCGAAGGCAATCCCTTCCGGTACGAATTCCACACCGAGCACGGCACGCACAGCTGGGCATTCTGGGATAAATGGCTTCCCGTTTTCCTGGACGCGGCCCTGAAGGACAGGGGGTAACGATATGTCGTTTATACAAATGCAGCTGAACTCCGAATGCCTCACGCGCAAAGCGTCCATCAATGTGATTTTGCCCGAAATGAGCGAAAAGCGCCGCCTGGAAAACGGCAAGTTTCCCGTGCTGTGGGTTTTACACGGCGCGACTGACGACCAAACCATGTGGCAGCGCTTTACGGCGCTGGAACGCTACGCGCAGAAGCGCGGCATCGCCGTTGTGCTGCCCGCGGTGGACATCAGCTTTTACGCCAATACCGACGGCGGCCGTTATTTCGATTACGTCACCGAAGAGCTGCCCAGGATGCTGCAAAGCTATTTCCCCATCTCCGGCGAGCGCGCGGATAACTTCATCATGGGCATGTCCATGGGCGGCCACGGCACCATGAAGCTGGGCTTCACCAAGCCGGAACAGTACGCCGCCATGGGGATTTTCTCCTGCGCGAACTTTATCGACCTCATGGGCGCGGGCAACTTGCTGGACGGCGGTATGCGCGTGCCGCTGAACTTCATCCGCTGGCAGGTGTTCGGCACCACCGGCGGCGACCTGACCCAGGCTTACAATACCGAGCACGATAACCGCTATCTGGCGCGCCTGGCCTCCGAAAGCGGCAAGCCGCTTCCCAAGATCTTCGGCTGCTGCGGCACGGCGGACGGCTGCCACGACAATGAGAAGGAAGACTTCGCCCTGTTCAAAAGCTTCAAAAACCCGTTCGACGTCACCTTCTTCGACAGCGTAGGCTACCACGATTTCGAGTTCTGGGACAAGTGGCTGGACACGTTCATCCAGTGGCTGCCCATCCGCAAGCGCAGCAACGAGGTTTTATAAGATGACGCAGCACGCGATGATCTGCCGGTTCAACGTGGAAACGCCCATGCGCGACGGCGTGATCCTCCGCGGCGATCTGTACGCGCCGCAGGGGCAGGGGGCTTATCCCCTGCTCCTGTGGCGCACCATTTTCCGGAAAAACACTCTGTCGCGCGCGTTCGGCGCGCTGGACCCGGCCTATTTCGTTAAGCACGGCTACGCCGTGTTCATTCAGGACGTGCGGGGGCTGGGCGAATCGGAGGGCGAGTTTGACCGTTTCACCGCCGACGGCGCGGATGGGTACGACACCGTGGAATGGCTGGCGGCGCAGCCCTTCTGCAACGGAAACGTGGGCATGATCGGCAATTACTACGCCGGATATCTGCAGCTGATGGCGGCGGCAGCGCGCCCCCCGCACCTGAAAGCGCTCTGCCCCATGATGACGAGCGTTTCCATCAACCGCGACTGCGATAACCGCGGCTTCATGTTCTACTCCCACATCGGCTGGTGCATGTCCCGCCAGTTAAGCCGGCTGCGCGACGGCCGCTATGACAAGGCGACGACGGAAACCTACCTCCCGATGCTGATGGACTACATCAAGGATTACCCCTCGCGCCAGCTGCTGCACCGCCCGCTTGCGCAGATGCCGGCCGTGGCAAACACCCCGTTTCCCCTATTGAAAGACTATTACCGCCATCTGGTGGAAGGGTACGACGACCTGGACCTGATCCACAAGGAAGGCCGGGACATGGATCTGCGCACGGTTTCCGTTCCCGCGTTCTATGTGTCCGGCTGGTACGATTCCGCCCGCAACCCCATGATTGAGCACTGCCGCACGCAGCGGGAAAACGGCACGGACAGCCGCGTGCTGATCGCCCCCTGGCAGCCCGGCGAAGCCCCGGCCCGGGCCGACAGCGCTTTGGAGACCGGCGAGATCACGGTGGATATCCAGCAGGAAATGACGCAGTGGTTCGACCACTGGCTGAAAGGCCAGGCCGCGCCCGCGTGGAAACCCTTCCGGTATTACGACATCGTCACCCGGCAGGTGAGGGAAAGCGATACCTGGGAGAACGGCGAAACGGGAAGCGTATGGTATTTGCAGCACGGCGGCACGCTTTCCCCGGAAACGCCCGCCTCCGCCGGCACGGACGCGTACGTTCACGACCCAAGCCGCCCGCTGTCCTTTCCCGGGTACGGCGCGGCAGGCAAGCTGAAGCCTTCGGACGAGGGCACGCTGCGCTATCTGTCCGCACCAACGCAAGCGCCCGGCACCCTAAACGGGCTTGTGAAGGTTACGCTGTACCTTTCCTCCGACGCGAAGGACGCGGACGTGATCGTGCGCCTGTGCGACGTATGCCCAAGCGGCTCCGTGTTCGTGATCTGCGACGGGGCGACGCGCGCCCGCTACCGCAATTCCTGGACGCCCGAACCCCTGGAACAGGGGAAAGTTTATCAGGTCGACGTACTGCTGGGCCACGTGCGCTATACCGTTGGGCAAGGCCGCAGGCTGCTGCTGGAGATTACCGGAAGCGCCTTTCCCAAGTACGACGTCAACTACGGCACCGCGGTGCGCCCGCCGGACGATACCGGCAGCGTGATTTCCCGCAACGAGATTCATACCTCCGGCGAAACCCCCTCCCGCCTGTTTCTGCCTTTGGAACAGGAAAACGGTTCCGCCGGCCGCTGAACGCCGGTCCGGGGCTGCGGCCACACTCCGCCGCAGCCCCGGACTATGGCGCGGCTTGGGTTTCACGGCGCGCATCCGGGCAGGCAACAGCCCGGACGCGCGTTTTTTGCTTGCCGTCATCCGGCGCGCATCCGGGCAGCGGCGCCCCAACTGCATATTGACAAAAAGGACCGCGCATATTATGGTTAGAGCAGGATTTCGTCAGCTCCATACTGCCGCCCAAGTCCTTCGTTTTTCATACCGATATCGTACCGCAAAAGGAAGGAGAGCCGCATGCAGGGCTCCTTTTGGAGATCACGCACCTTCCGGTTCTGGATCGTCTGTTACTGTATCGTACTCCTGATTCCGATGATCGCGGGCGCCGCGCTGTATGTGAACGCCACCGATACGCTGACCAAGAAAGCGTACGAGAACGGCATTATGTCCGTACAGCAGGTCGGAAACGTGGTGGACGAGCAGCTGAAAACCATCAGCAACGTCAGCAGCACCATTACCGTATCCTCCACGCTGATACGGCTGAAATACATGTCGCTGCCTTTCACCGCGGCCAAATACTACGAAGTGCATCAGCGCGCCAAGTACCTGTCCAACTTCACGGTGCAGCAGGCGCTGATCAAGTATATTTACGTCTATTGCAGCGAGCTGAATTGCCTGTTGGACTCCGGCCGTATTTTTACGCGCACCAACCAGCTGGATAAGGTGATTACCCAGCGCATCGGCATGCCTTTGGACCGCTTCTACGCGATGATGGAGAACAACCATCTCAACGATTTCTTCGTTCTGGAGGGCGGAGGGAGCGTTATCATGCTGCAGACGCTGGGAACGAAGGCCAAGGAGAACAAGCCCGTACTTACGCTGATTACGGTGCTCAACGCCGAATCCATCGCGGCGCTGCTCGAAAAAACCGCCGAAACCGTACACGGTTCGGCTTATATGCTGCTGCCGGACGGTTCGGTGTTCGGCAGCCCCGGCCCGGAAGACCCCGCGGATTACGCCCTGCTATCGGAGCTGTTCGGCCAGGGGCAATTGCAGCACGACGACCTTGTGGTCACCTACGTGGATTCCAAGGTGTCCAACTTCCGCTATGTAATTTCCGTTCCCCGCGAAACCTTCCTGCGCGATATCCGCAACATGCAGCTGACGTTTTTCGGGTTCTCGTTCGGCGCGCTGCTGCTGGGGCTGCTCAGCGCCTACATGCTGGCAAAGCATAATTACAAACCCATACAGCAGTTAAAGCAAACCGCGCAAATCCCCGAAATGTCCAGGGACGATTTTGCCGCGCTGGGCCTGAAATTAAAGGAACTGCTCAACGCGGGCGACCGCATGCATACGGAAATCGAACAGCTGAGCCAGGCGGCCAACACCCAGCTGATCCACTCGCTGTTAACCGGCAGCCTGCAAACGCTGGAGCCGGAGCGGCGGGCGCAGCTGGAAACGCTGTTTACCGGCTCCGTGTTCATCGCCATGCGGATTGATTTGGGCGCGGACGAACCGCCCGCGACGCCCGAAACCCGCAAAGCGCTGACCGGGAGCCTGAACCTGCTGCTGTCCGAATGCGCGGGGCGCATCTGCCAGAGCATTATCCAGCCGGATCACGCCGCGTATGCCGCCATCCTGTGCTTCGCACCCGAGGTAAGCCAAAGCGACGCGCAGTTTTTGGCCCAGCAGATCGGCGAGCGGATGATTCAGCACGCCGTGGAGCAGCCCGCGCTTTCGTCGATGTCCCTGTACATCGGAAACGCCCAGAGCAGCGCCGAGCACGTGCACGATTCGTACGCCAACGCCCTCAAAGCCAAGGAATACGCGGACTTCATCACCGTGACGGACAAGCGCGTCATTCTGTTTGACTCCACCATGGTTTCCAGCGACATCGCCTGGGAGGATTACGATATCGTGGACGCCGAGCGGCAGTTTTCAAGCCTGATGATCGAGGGCAACTACAGCCAGGGCAGGCGGGTGCTGCGCGAAATCATGGCGTACTACAATTGCCGGGACGGGATGTCCCTCTACGTGATGCAATGCCGGATGTTCGGCGTGATGAACATGATGATCAACGTTCTCCACGAGGTGGAGCCGGACGTGGACACCACCTTCTACGAAGAGGCGAACCCCATCGCCAGGCTTTTGGAAGCGCGCACCCAGCAGGAGCTGGAGGACGTGATTTTCGATATTATCGACCGGCTGGTGGGCCGCCAGGAAAGCAAAACCCCCGATATCCAGGAGAAGCTCACCCAGGTGGAGCATTACATCGTAACGCATTACTACGACGTGGGCCTGGGCGTGAAGCAGATCGCGGACGCGTTTGATATGTCGCTTCCCTACCTGTCGCGCATGTTCAAAAAGGAAAAGGGCATCGGGCTTCTATACTACATCAACAACTACCGCGTGCAGAAGGCCAAGGAATTGATGAACGGCGACCCCGGCGAAACCGTGGCGAGCGTCGCCGGGCGGGTGGGTTACAACTCCAGCCAGACGCTGATCCGTATTTTCAAGCGCTACGAAGGCATCACCCCGGGGCAGTATCAGGCGGGCCTGGGCGCGGAGGAAGACGGTTTGGATAAGCCGCGGGCATAGTTCGTTTTTGTTCATCCAGCGGTTTCCCGCGGGAAACCGCGCGGTATGCCGGGCATGAACGCAGGGGGTTCCGCAGGGCGGCCGCCGCGGGGCCCATAAAGGCTCCCCGGCGGCAGGGGATTTGGCAGGTCAACCCGATGTATACAAAGAGAAAGCGCAGGCCGGAACCGGCCTGCGCTTGTTTGTGCCGTGCGAAGTCAAAAATTGCGCATGCCCGGTAAAATATCGCTATTATGGCAAATTTCGTACCAGAATAACTATCATCCCATTCGCAAATATTCACCATTTACACACGGCAACGGCAAAACTATAGTGAAA
>JAEWTC010000029.1 GCA_023459675.1 Bacillota bacterium
ATTCTTGGCGGCGGCAACACCATGATGTTTGGCGACCTGATTGAGAACCGCTTTCTGTTTCAAGGCAACTGGAACCTGGGCAGCGCGCTCAGCCTTGTGATGATGATACTGATCCTGATCAGCCTGGGCATCCTCCGCAGGGCAGATCCGGAAGGAGAAGGGAGCGGCATCGTATGAACCGGATCATCAAACGCGTTTATCTTGGCATCGTCCTTTTCTTTCTCTATGTGCCCATCATCGTTCTGATTTTTTACAGCTTCAATGCCGGTAAAAGCCGCGCCAAGTGGGAGGGCTTTTCCTTGCACTGGTATGCGGATCTGTTCCGCGACGACGCCATACTCAAGGCGCTGTACGTAACCATATCCGTTGCGGTGATCGCCGCCGTATTCGCAACGATCCTGGGAACGCTTGCCGCCATTGGCATCCACGCGATGCGTAAACGCCCGCAGAGCCTGATGATGACCATGACGACGCTGCCCATGACCATGCCCGATATCGTAACCGGTATTTCCCTGATGATTCTTTTCACATTTGCCAAGATCGAGCGCGGGTACTTTACGATGCTGCTTGCGCATATAACGTTCAACACACCGTTCGTGATCTTATCCGTTATGCCCAAGCTGAAGCAAATGAACAAGCATACCTATGAAGCCGCGCTTGACCTGGGCGCAACGCCGACCTATGCGCTCATACACGTGATTCTACCGGAAATCGTCCCCGGCATCATCACCGGTTGTCTGCTGGCGTTCACCCTGTCGCTGGACGATTTTGTGATCAGCTATTTCACAACAAGCCCGATGGTGCAGAACTTGTCAACCTTGATCTATTCCAAGGCGCGCATCGGCATTGAGCCTACGCTTAACGCGCTCAGCGCATTGATGTTTCTGGCGCTTCTCGTTTTGTTATTGATGGTCAACCGGCGGGCGGCGCACGCTGAACAACGTTGAAGTAAACGCGAAAGCGTTACTATACTCTGATGGAGGATTTGGCAATGAAAAAGGCAGTTTTCTCTTTGGTTATCGCGCTCATTCTTTGCATCGCTGTGTCCGGACTTGCAGGCGGAGTCGTGAACGTTTTTAACTGGGAAGATTACATTGACGAAGACGTTCTTACGATGTTTGAGGCGGAAACCGGAATTCAAGTGAATTTGATGAACTTTACGACCAACGAGGATATGCTCGTCAAAGTGCGCAATTCCCCGCAGTCCTTCGACGTGATTTTTCCCTCCGATTACGCAATCGAGCGCTTGATCAGCGAAGGTTTGCTGGCGGAGATTGATTTCTCGAAGATTCCCAACTTTGCCAACATCAATCCCAATCTGGTCAATCCGGCTTACGATCCGCAAAACCTCTACAGCGTGCCGTATATGTGGGGCACTGTTGGCATCCTGTATAACAAAACCATGGTTTCGCAGCCTGTGGAAAGCTGGAGCGTTCTGTTTGACCCGCAATACCAGAAAAATGTTCTGATGCTTGATTCCCCCCGCGACAGTATCGGTCTGGCGCTGAAGTACCTGGGCTATTCCATGAACACGCGCAATCCGCTGGAGCTTTATGCGGCCAAAGACCTGCTGATCAAGCAAAAGCGGGACGGTATCGTAAAGGCATATCAAGTGGACGAGATCAAGGATAAAATGGCGGCCGGAGAAGCTGCTTTCGCCGTGATGTGGAGCGGCGACGCCCAATACGCCATCGAGCTGAACCCGGATCTTGCCTATGTTGTGCCGAAGGAAGGCTCCAACATTTGGGTGGACGGCATGGTGATCCCCTTGGCGGCCAAGAACAAGGAAAACGCAGAAGCATTCATCAATTTCCTCTGCCGCCCCGATATCGCACAAATGAACTGCGAGCAGATTTGGTATTCCTCCCCCAATACGGAAGCCATCAAGCTCATGGGCGAGGAATATACGGGCAACTCGACCCTTAATCCGGCAGAAGAAACCGTAAAGCGCTGCGAGGTACTTCTGGACATTCAGGACTTCATCGAGGTCTACAACACCGTTTGGCTAGAGATAAAAAGCGCGCCCTCCAATTAACGAAAAAGTTTTCGATAATTGACCGTTTCCCCTTTTGCGAGGTTGAGTTTTTACATGGCCTATGCTATGCTGAAATCATCAACCTCGCTTCATTGATTCTCAATATACAGGAGGAACGTACATGCAGTACGGACATTTCGATGAAAACGCACGGGAATATGTGATCACAAACCCAAATACGCCCGCGCCATGGACGAACTATCTGGGTTCGCCCGAGTACGGAGCCATCATCACCGTAAACGCAGGCGGATATAGTTTCGTAAAGTCAGGTGCGAATGGCCGTATCCTCCGTTATACCTTTAACCAGTTCGACGAACCCGGCCGCTATATCTATCTGCGCGATCAGGAAACGGGCGATTTTTGGAGCGCATCCTGGAAGCCCGTTGCCAAGCCGCTAGAGCAGTATAAAACGAAGTGCCGTTTCGGCATGGGTTACGCGGCGTTTGAAAGCGTGTACGACGGCGTCGCCTCCCTCGCGCAGTACTATGTTCCGCTGGGCGCTACACATGAGGTATGGAGTATCACCGTAACCAACCATTCCGGCCGCAAGCGGGAGCTATCCGTTTTCGGTTACTGCGAGCTGACCAACGAAAGCTATTACGAACAGGACCTCGTTAACCTCCAGTATACGCAGTTTATCAGCCGAACCGAGCTTAAAGGCAGCATGATTCTGCAGCACATCAACGAGTATTGTGCGCGCTCTGATAAACGTTTCTTCGGTTTGGCGGGCGGCGCCGTGGCAAGCTGTACGGGCATGCGGGAAGCGTTCCTGGGAAGAAAGCGGTTTGATTCGCCGCAGGCCGTAGTGGACGGCGCGCTGGATAACAGCCAATGTTACAACGGCAACCCCTGCGGAGCCTTGCAAACCATCGTTTCCCTTGCCCCGGGAGAAGAAAAAACCTTCGCGTTTGTGTTGGGGAACCATCCCGCCACGGAAGCGGAGCGGATCGTATCGCATTACGAAAAGGAACCGGGTACTGTGGTAAACGCAGAGCTGGCGGCGCTCAAGGCATACTGGCACGGAAAGCTTGACAATCTGAAGATTCAAACCCCCAGCGCGGAATTCAACGCCATGATCAATACGTGGAATGCGTTCCAGTGCTTTATCACCGTGGTTTGGAGCCGCGCCGCTTCCCTATATTATTGCGGACAGCGCAACGGATTCGGGTATCGTGATACGGTGCAGGACATCCAGGGAATTATTCATTTGGATTCGGCGATGGCCAAGGACCGGCTCCGTTTTATGCTCTCCGGGCAGGTGGAAAGCGGCGCTGGGTTGCCGCTGGTGAAGTATACGCATAATCCCGGCCATGAGAATACGCCAGACGACGAAAGCTACCGCAAGGAAACCGGCCACCCGGCCTTCCGTGCGGACGATGCGCTGTGGCTCTTCCCCACCGTTTATAAGTATATCGCGGAAACGGGCGACATGGCCTTCCTGCAGGAATTCATCCCCTATGCAGATCACGGAACCGATACCGTTCTCGATCATCTCAAACGCGGCATTTCGTTTAGCATGAATCACCTTGGCGCGCATGGTATGCCGGCCGGTTTGCATGCGGACTGGAACGATTGCCTGAAGCTCGGTAAACAGGGGGAAAGCGTTTTTGTTGCGTTCCAATTGATCTATGCCATGCGGCTTCTCGGCGAACTGGCGAAGGGTGACGAGGCGTACACAAAATACCTTGAAACGGAGAGCGAAAACATTCGCCGGCTGGTGGATGCCTATTGTCTGGAAGAGGATCGTTATATACGCGGCTATCGTGAGAACGGAGACGTAATCGGTTCCGGCAAACACAAGGAAGCGGCGATGTGGATCAATCCGCAAAGCTGGGCTGTGATTTCCGGCTGCGCGGCAGGCAAACGCGGAGACGTGATTATGCAAACGGCGTTTGACACGTTGAACACGCAATATGGCATCCGGCTTATGGCGCCGCCTTACCGCAAGGAAGCGTTCGACGGAGCGGCAATGATCTTGTTTAATCCCGGCGCGAAGGAAAACGGTTCTATTTTCTGCCAGCCGCAGGGATGGGCAATTTTCGCCGAAGCGCTGCTGGGGCACGGCAACCGCGCGTTCCAGTATTTCGCGGAATCCTCACCTGCAAGCTTCAACGCAAACGCGGACGTTCGGAAAATTGAACCGTATGCCCATGGGCAGTTTATTGAAGGCGTCGAATCGCCGTATTTTGGGCGCTGCCACGTTCACTGGCTCACAGGCACCGCGTCGACGGTCATGGTCGGCTGTGTGGAGGGCATTCTCGGGTTGCGTCCGACTCCGGATGGGATCGTCATATCCCCCTCCATTCCTTCGTCTTGGGATGGCTTTACGATGTGCAAACAGTACCGCGGTAAGGAACTCCGCATCACCGTACACAACCCCAACCATAACGAAAGCGGAGTGAAAACGCTCGTGCTGAACGGAGCGCAGCGGACTGCAGGAATGATCCCGTATAACGAGCTGCTCCTGCAAAACGAAATACAGATTACGCTTTGAGATTGCCTATCAACGACGTTTCAGCGATTGAGAATACTCAGACGTTTTACCACTTTATGACATGCTTGCGCGGTGATAGCAGTAACCGCTGGCAGCTTCGTTAAGCCTGCTTGAAGCCGGATGTGAAGACGACGAGCGATATCCGGATCCATGCATTTGTATGTAAAGGATGCGAATGGAATGATTACCTGCTATGACGATTTCCTGCAAGCGCTGCAAGCAGCCGGTTTTTCAATGGGCGGAGGCAACGACGAGGGGATCTACTCCGTTATCTCATGGAACTGGGATGAAGCTCCGCCTTACGATACGCCCGTGCGATGGCATACGGGAGATGCGGAAACCGACCCCTGGGAATGGCGTATGCGGGTGCTGGAAGAGCGCGACGACATTGCCTATGCCAAGCTCTTCTTTAAGAAAAGCGGCTTTATCACGGCGAAGTGGTATCCGTACTTCCTTGCGGCACGCCGCGGAAACGCCGGCTTCGAGGACGCTTATCAGGGTGGTACGATCAGCCACGACGCGAAACTGCTCTATGACGTGATCGCCGAACAAGGCGCAATTCCACTGCATTCCCTCAAAGCGCTCTCCGGTTTACACGCAAAGGAGCAAAAAGCCCGATTTGACAAGGCGCTGACCGATCTGCAAATGCGTATGTTTATCACCATGTGCGCGCGTAAACAAAAACAGTCCGCATCCGGCGAGGAATACGGCTGGTTTTCAACGGTCTTTTGTACGGTGGAGTCTTTCTTTCCGCACGAAATTATCAGCAAAGCAGCTCCGCTTCAAGCGGAAGAAGCCGCAGCGGCAATCCGTGCCCAAATTCTTCACTTGAACCCGCACGCCGTACAGAAAAATATGGATCGGTTCATATTTGGATAAGCGGCGGTCTCCCCTATATCTTTTGCATAAAGACATCAATCGCATGCGTAATCTCCGGCAGTTTGTCGGAGATTGTGCATACGTGCGGCGCATCAGCCAGCAACAGCTTTTCCTTATCTTTGCTGCGAGCATTGCGTACTATTGTATCCGCACTCTTTGGGTCTATGGAATGATCTCCAGTGCTTTGGACGGCAAGCAACGGGCAATGAATACGCTCCAGGTGCTTTTCCGCGTGCCGGATCAGATCAAATAAATCTTTCCCCTTGCCCGTGGGAAAGCCGGTGTACCCCTTGTCATATTTCTGATCAAGCGTCTGCCTGCGCTGCTCGTCATCTCTCCAGGCGGTACGCGGATGCACTGCCTGCAGCACGCCGGCCAACGGAAGCATCCGCTGCTTTGCCGGCATTGGCGCTGAGATGGTTATGCAAGCGTCTGTCAATTCCTCTTCAGCCAGCAGCAAGGCAAGAACCCCGCCCATGGAAAGCCCGCAAGCCGTAACGCTTTTGCATTGAAGCCGCAATCGTTGAACGGCGTCGCGCGCGGCCTGCAGCCATTCGCTACGTCCGGTTCTCCCCATATCCTGTTCGCTGGTTGCGTGACCGGGAAGATTGATACCCAGGATCGTGTAACCGTCATCATATAGCCGGTCGCCAAGCGGCCGCAGATGCGCAATGCTCCCCGTGAATCCATGCAGCAAAATAATGCCTTTCTCTCCTCCCGTATGAAGGAAAGGTCTGGCAACGTCCGTATCAAAATAAGAAGGATCGCGAGGCTTCATCGGCTTTAGTTGCCGAGTTCGTTGATATCGTCCTTCTGGCCGAGAACGAGCAGAATATCGCCAATCTCAAAAACGGTATCCGGCGACGGCGACACAATAAATTGCCCGTCTCTCTGCACCGCCAGAATGCTGATGCCATACTTACGGCGAACGTCAACCTTGCTGATGGAGTTGCCCGCCCATTTCGGAGGCAGAATGACTTCGATCAGCCGATAATCGCCGCTGAACTCCATCATTTCCAAAACGTTGGGCGTGATCAGTGATTTGGCAACGCGGATGCCCATGTCCCGCTCGGGAAACACCACCCGGTCCACGCCGATCTTGCGCAGTACCTTTGCGTGGATTTCATCCGTCGCTTTGGCAATGAGGTATGGAACGCCCAGTTCCTTGATGATCACGCAAACCAGAATGCTGTCTCGCATATTCTTGCCGATCGATACGATGACGGCGTCAAAATTGCGTACGCCGAGTTCCTGCAATGCGGCTTCATCAGTCGCGTCGATCTGCACCGCCTGCGTTACGTACGGTGAAATCGCCTCAACAAGGTCCGCGTCCGAATCGACCGCCAATACCTCGTGTCCCATATCATGGAGTGCTTTCGCAAGGCTGCTGCCAAATAAGCCCATCCCCAGCACCATAAATTGCTTGGTCTTGCCTTTCATCCGGGGTTCCTCCTCAACCGATCATTGGACGTTCTTCGGGGAAATGTAAACGGTTCTTTGCATTATGCTCCATTTTGTTCGCTAATGCAAATGCCAGTGTTAAGGGGCCGACGCGGCCGAAAAACATCACGGGGATGAGCAGCATTTGCGAGAGGACACTCAAGTTCTGCGTGTTGGCAGACGATAGTCCGACGGTGCCGAACGCAGATGTGGCCTCAAACAGCAGATCGATCATTTTCTGGTGCGAATTGCGCTCCGCAAGGGACATGGAAATCGCACAGATAATTATGATCAGCATACTGATGAGCACAATGGCCAAGGCGCGCTTAAATACGTTCGATGCGATTTGCTTTCCGAAAACCACGACGGAATCGTTCGCTCTCACAACGCTGACAACCAGCAGCAGCAGCACGCCGAGGGTCGTCGTTTTCACGCCGCCGCCCGTGGACGCGGGCGAAGCGCCGATAAACATCAGAATGATCCCGATCAGCTTGGAGCTGTCCGTCAGCGTTGCCTGATTGATAGTGGCGTAGCCGGCCGTACGGAAGGTGACGGATTGAAACAATCCGTTCATGAACTTATCAAAGATAGTCATCCCGCCCAACGTATCCGGATTATTCCACTCAAAGAGAAGTATCAGGAAAAGGCCGATCAGAATCAGCGATGCCGTGATCACCAGCACCAGCTTCGTATGCAGCGAGAATTTCTGGAAACGCATGCGGTTTTGGTACATCTCCAGCAGCACGAAGAAACCAAGCCCGCCTAAAACGATTAAGCTCATGATGGTGAATACGATAACGGGATCGCTGTAGAAACCGGCCAGGCTCTGATACCCGCCGAATAAGTCAAACCCTGCGTTACAGAAAGCGCTGACAGCGTGAAATACAGCGAATTCAATGCCTCTTCCCCAACCGTATAACGGGATGAAGCGTGTGGACAATACCACCGCACCCAGCATTTCAAAGCCGAAGGCCATGAGCGTAAACCATTGGATTAAGCGAATTAGCCCGGAGAGGCCCGTTGTGTTCATCGATTCACGGATAAGCACCCGGCTTCGCAAGGAGATCCGCCTTCCCAGCGCAATCATCACAAGCGTAGCAAATATCATGAACCCGAGGCCGCCCACCTGGATTAGCGCCAGAATGATCATTCTACCAAAGAACGTGTACGTGGTTCCCGTATCCACAACCACAAGCCCCGTTACGCAAACGGCGGAGGTTGCCGTGAATAACGCCTTGTGCAAGCCGACGGATTGCCGGTTCAACGCGGATATCGGCAACATGAGTAGTATTGTGCCCAAAACGATCACCAATACGAAACCCAGCGCCAGGATTCGCTCAGGCCGTATCGTATGGATGGCTGATCGGTCCGAAGGCTTCCCGGAAAAAACACGACGCACCATAACGCACCTCAGCCTTTATAGCAAACTGGAAACGGAGGACAGATCCAAACCGGGAATATGCTGCAGCATGGTATAAAGCTGCCGGAGAATAGTAAGATTTCCGCCTGCAACGTCGCTTTCCACGTTGAGCGGCATCACAGGATCGTGAACCGAGAGGCGCAGCAGAAACCAACCGTTATCCAACCCGCCGTCCAGATCGAAGCTGATGCGCACGCCTTCCCGGTTATCCGGCGCGATATGCCAGCCCGCAATTTTCTCGGCCTGGGAAAGCAATACTGCAATCGTATCCTGCCCTGTTTTGCGAAAATCAGCAGTGAGAATTTTGAGACGGTATTCCGCGCTCTCCACAGGCTCCCTGAGATCCGCAATCAATGAGGAAAGGGACTGGTTACGGGCTTTCAGCTGAACGGCGCGGATGATCAGATAGGTCACCAGGTACATGCCGTCGTCCAGAAACCGGTTCTCACGCATGGCGGCATGGCCGCTGGTTTCTATGGCAAGCGGACAATCGATCCCGGCGTTGTTCAAACGAATGGCTTCGTCAATGACGTTGCGGTAACCGCGTTTGAAGCGGTGATGACAGCCGCCCAAGGCCTTCACAAACGACGAAAGCCCGGACGAAGTAACGGAATCCGTTACGATGGTAGCTCTCGGATGCTTTTCCAGCAGAATGGCGCTGATCAATGCAATCAACCGGTTGCGGTTGATCTCACGGCCGGCGGAATCCACGATCGCGGCGCGATCGCAATCCGCATCGAAGATCACGCCCAGATCCGCTCCCGCACCAATCACGGCGTGGGAAAGGGAGTCCATCGCTTCGGGGTTCTCCGGGTTGGGCGGATGATTGGGAAAGGTACCGTCCGGATTGAGATACTGGCTGCCGTCCGTGCGTGCGCCAAGCGACTGCAGCATTTGCGCATAAAAACCGCCGGCGCCGTTTCCGGCATCCACAACCACGTGAAGGCCTGCGAGAGGCGTTTCGTTTCCCCCGGGCAAGCCGTTGCAAATCATAGCGGCAAGGCTGGCGCCGTACATGGGTATATAGGGAATCGTCTCAAAGGCCCCGGGCGTTTCACACAAAGGAATCTCTGCGTTTGCAATCCGCAGCACCTCATCCAAATCGCTGTAACCAAGTCCCCCGGATTCCGTAAAGAACTTCATTCCGTTAATGTTCCAGGGATGATGGCTTGCCGTGATCATAATGGAAGCAGTCGGATGAAAATCTGACGCGACAATGGTCTGATACATGGACGGCGTCGTGCACATTCCGCAATCGAATGCCTTTGCACCGGTGCGCGTAACCCCCTCGCATACCGCCTGGAGTATTGCGGGGCCGGAAATGCGGGAATCGCGGCCGACGGCAATGGAAACATTGCCGGGGTCGCTTCTCTTGCTGTGTGCAATATAAAAAGCAAACGCCGCGCCAAGCTGACGCGCGACATCGGCCGTGAATACCGCTCCCTCGCCAATCGCAATCCCCCGGATATCTGAACCGCTCTTCAGTGTTTTGGAATCCATACGATCTCCCCTCGGACTTCACATGCTATAAGTATCCGTTATGCGTCTATCGCTGCCATCCCGACGTCCGCAAGTTCCCGAAACAGCGTATATAACGGCTTGAGCCGCAATAGATCCGCTGCGCATTGCTTTACGATACCGGCTGTGTAGGCATCGCGCAGAGATACCCCCTGTCTGGAAACATAAAGTGACTTTCTGGGATAATAGGCGCGAAGCGCTTCGGGAACCTCGTCGGGGATCTTGAAGCGATGATACGCTTCACCTTCGACGATCAGGTGCTGGTCGGGAACCTGCGCTTTGGAAAATGCGTCCATCACAACAGATGGCTGTGTGAGGATCCGATCCCGCAGCGCGTTCATTGCAGGCCGGTTCTCGCCCCAAAAACCAAGACCCCAGTTTACGGTATCCGGCGCAAGCTCAAACCAGTACATGACCGTGCCGTCGCGGGATTCCCCAGAACGTCTGAACAAAAGCCATAAGTGATCGCGGTACGGAGATTTGTCTTTGGAAAATCGGGTATCCCTGCGAATTCTCGCAAGGCATTTCTCCGGCCGAAGTTCAAAATCGTCCGCGATCATCTCCATGGTCGGCGCCATCGCCTGGATAAATTCAAAGAACGGTTTCTTGACAAACGAATCGTACTCGCCCTTATGCGCATTGAAATACGCGGCGTTATTATGAAATCTCAGCCCCAGAAAGAACTGAATCGCTTCTTCGGGAAACCCGGCAAACATCGAAACCATCCCTCCGTTATGGACACACAGTGAAACAGTGCGCATCAGAAACAGACGACAAATGACCCTACTGCCGTCAAAGCGCGAAAAGCCAAGGGTGTATAAAGATTTTACTTTGATTCATCACGATGTTCATCTTGATTTAGTGTGGATTCGGAGCTCACGTCGGCCGTTTGCCGGGCATACGGCGATACGCGGCCGGTTCTCCTGCGATACGGGTTCTCTTCATCGTAACGGTCTTTCTGCGGGTCGGTGTTCCACGCAAGATCGTCCTTCGAAGTTTCGCTTTCGCTGCTTGTCGGTTCGGACGGCATATCTTCAGGGTTCGCCATGTTTGCGTGCTGGTATGCGTTGCGGACATATTTCATATGGGGCAGTTCTTCGTCCGTCAGAACCGTGTCGTTCGTTTGCGCGCCTGCGCCTTGCTCTTCCTCCGGCGCGGCGGATGGATCGGCCGTATGCTCAGTAGCAGTATCCGCCGGAGCAACATAATCACGGTGACTGGACCGTTCGAGATGATCCAACGCGTTTTCCGAAGCCTTACGGAGTTTTGCCCGCTTGCCCGTTGCGATAAACAAAATGACAAGCGCGACAACCAGCAAACCAAATCCGGCAATCATCAGCGGATAGAAGAACGTACGGATAAGTTTGGGCAGCGTGCCGATGCCGGGGTCGCTGATGCGGGGATAAGTGGCTTTTACAAACGTCGGTTCCGGGGTCGGCGTGATGTTGGGATCCGGGGTTACGGGCGCAGGGGTAGGCGTCAAAAAGGCGATTTGCAGGCCGTTGCTGGTAAACGCCAGCGTATTATCCAACGCGTCCTTTGCCTCGGCGCGGAACTGGTATTTGCCTGCCATATTCAGCGTAACTTCACGCGTAAACGTTCTGCTTGTTCCGGCCGGTATGGAAGCAAACGTCGTGATGGGCGTGTTCGCCTGATAGACCGCCACGTTGGACGCATCCACGGTGCTGTTATTGGTAATCGTTACGGTAAACCGTACGACGTCTGTCGTTGAATACACTTCGGTTTTGTTGGAGGTCAGGCTGAGATTCAATAGCAGCGCCTGATCGGGATCGACTGCGACAAGATTGAGAATATTGCTTAAGAAGCTGCTCTCCACCCCGGAGTTGTCGGTTGCAAAAATCTCAAACTGGAAATCCGTCGTCTGCGTCAGGGTGATCTCTTTATCCAGCGTCAGCGTTTCTCCGGCGGGTACGGTTTGATTGGTAAACACGTCGCCAAGGGTGGCGTCGTGTACGCGAACGTCCGTATAATCGAAATCGCCGGTATTTTTAATCGCGAGCGTAAGCTTGATGGTTCCGTTCATCATCACGCCTTTGCTCTGGGAGGATAAGGTGGCCAGGATGTTGGTTTCTCCGAATAAGATCACCTGCGGATCGATCTTGTAGGTCTGAACCTGTGTGCCGTCCGCGATGGTATAGGTCAGCGTGCCCTCGCTTGTCAGGTCTTTCTTGCCCATTACCACAGGCAGCTTCACCTGCGCGGATTCCCCCGCTTTCAGCTCGGCCGCAATTGTGACCGGGCTGGCTAAAATATCTTTATTCTCCGTCAGCGTTAAATTCATAACGGAAACGGTGCCTTCGTTTGCGATATCGTAGATCACGTTCACAGCCTGCCCTTCGCGGGCGGTTTCCGGCGTGATGGTACGGGTTACGGAAACCTTGCTGGTGAAATTGCTCTTGGTAATTTCACCGCGGATCGGCTGGCTTTGGGATTTTGTAACGCCCTTGTCGTCAACGATGGTGTACTTGGCGAAGAATACGATCTGCCCGTTCTCCAGCGTGCGCTGATTCACGTTCCACGTGCCGGTCCAGGTTTTCACCTCGCCGGCCTTCAGCGTTACGGAACCGTTGTCGCCAAAGTCTTTCACAACCTGGCTTGTGGGGTCGAACAACGTCAGCGGTTTGTTCATATCCGTATCGCCCGAATTGGAGATCGTAATGGTGATCGTTACATCTCCAGGTTCGGAAAGAGACGACGGTGCAACTTCCATGGTGCATACAATCGGATCAACTGCCGCAGAAGCCGGCGAAAAGAGTGCAAACACCGTTATGATGAGAAGCGCAAAGGCGAGCAATTTCTGTTTCATCACAATTTCGGACGCTTAGCGTTACGTCCTGCCTCCCTTCGGCCGTTTAAAGCCGACATCGATCTTGAGCCAAAGGCATTCTATGCAGATAGACAGCGCGAGTTCCTGTGTTCACCTTGCCCACCGCGCGGTTTCATGCGTTGCTATCTATAAAGCCTTATGCATATTGTAGTTCATAAGGGTTTACGTGTCAAGCGCGGTGCGGGAAAGCCGTAATCCATGCCGCAAGGGAACTGTTACATACCCTCGACTGCCGGTCCGCTATGAAATCGCCGCCGTATATGCTATAATCATTCGGAAAAGAACGTACGTTTCATCGGAGGGATTTCATTGTATCAACCGCGGAAACCGAAGAAAAAGCGCTTTGATCAGCGCCTGGATCCCGTATATGACACAACCGATCACGATGATTACGTCGATCCCGCCTTCCGGCAACCGGAGCTGGGTTATCAACCGTCAAACGCAAAGCTGACAATTTATAAACCCAGACGCGCAACGCCCAACTTCATTTTCTCCGTTTTGGTCAATGCGGTTCGGATCATACTGGTGATCGTATTTCTTGCGGCGCTTGCCGCGGCTGGCGCTGTAATCGGCATCGGGAAAGCGTATGTCGGCACCGCGCCGACCCTTGACCTTGCACTCCTGGGCGATCAGGATAAAACCAGCTTCATTTATGATTCCGAGGGCAACCTGATCACGGATTACAAGGGTACGGAAAACCGCGTAATGGTGAATATCTATCAAATTCCGGAGCACCTTCAATACGCGTTTATCGCGGTGGAGGACGTCCGCTTTTTCACGCATAACGGCGTGGACTTCAAACGCATTTTCGGCTCGTTCATCCAGAATTTCATCTCGAACTCCAATCAGGGCGCTTCCACGATCACCCAGCAGCTGATCAAGAACACGATACTGAGCAGCGAGCTCAGTTACAAGCGAAAAATTCAGGAAGCCTACCTTGCCATGCAATTGGAAACCATGTACACGAAAGCGGAAATCCTGGAGAGCTATCTGAACACGATTTATCTCGGCGAGAACTATTACGGCGTTTCCGTTGCCGCGGAAGGCTATTTTGGCAAGGATCTTTCCGAGCTTACGCTGCGTGAATGCGCAATGCTGGCTGGTATGACCAATAATCCCTATTATTACAACCCCCGCCGCAACTTCTATCTGCGCAAGTCGGATACCACGGATTATCAGGCGATCACCAACCGGAGAACCGACTATGTGCTGCAGCTGATGTATGAGAACGAGTTCATCACCTACCAGGAGTATCAGGACGCGCTTAACCCGGAAGCTGCGCACGTTACGGAAACATCATCCATCGAAGGGGAAGGAATGTATCCCTACGCGCATTACGTGGAGTACGCAATCAAGGAAATCGTGGATTGCTTTTTGCAAATCAATAATCTGGAAGATACGAGTGAAAACCGCTACAAAATGGAAAACGAGCTGCGTACGGGCGGTTACCATGTGACGCTGGCTTTGGATTCGCAAATTCAAAGCATCGTGGAGGACACGCTGGAAAATTGGAAGGATTACCCCGCCTTGCGCGACCCAAGCGATAAGGTGTACAGAGCAAAGAATGCGGACGGCACCTATACGGATATCGTTCAGCCGCAGGCTTCCGCCGTGGTTCTTGATTACCGTACCGGCGAGCTCAAGGCAATCGTCGGCGGCCGCAATAAGCCAACGCAGCGCAAAACGCTGAACCGGGCCACGGATATGAATATGCCCGTCGGTTCCGCGATCAAGCCGATTGCCGTTTACGCGCCCGCTATTGAGCTTGGCGCGTCGCCTGCTACTGTTGTGTACAATATGCCGCTGCCTATTCCCGGCTGGATGAACGATTCCATGCAGGAAGGCTGGCCGCAGAACTACGGCGGAAGCACGTATTCCGGCCCGTCCACGCTGCGCAATTCCCTGAAACGAAGTCAGAACGTAAGCGCGGCGCAAACGCTGATGACGCTGGTCGGCGTGGATCGTTCCGTTGATTTCCTCATGAAATCCGGCGTGGACAGCGACCATATCAACGCGACGCCGTTCGGGCTCGCGCTTGGCTCCAGCGGCATTACGCCCGTGCAGATGGCGGTTGCGTTCGGCGTGCTTGGCAACAGCGGCGTATACCAGGAACCGATTTCCGTGCTCGGTATCTCCGATAGCAACGGAAACGTAATCTGGGATGGACATCAGCAGCAGGAACGGCGGCAGGTTTATAGGCCTTCCACCGCGTGGCTGGTTATCGATATGCTGAAGGACGCGGTTGACAGCGGCACGGGCACCAAAGCGAAAATTAAGGGCCAGACCGTCGCCGGTAAAACGGGTACCAACAGCGATCAGCGCGGCGTGTTCTTCTGCGGGATGACCGGCTGGTATTCTTCTTCGCTTTGGATTGGGCACGACAACTATAAACCGCTCTCGTCCAAAGCCACGGGCGGCAGCAGCGCCGCGCCGCTTTGGGCTGAATTTATGCGCAGAATTCACGAAGCCAAGAACCTGGCAAACCGGGATATCATCGAGGGCAGCCCCGAGGATTACGGTTTAACGAAGGTCACCACTTGCGCCGTCAGCGGGCAGTTGGCGACCGACGCCTGTTATAACGACATTATGGGCTATGGCGTGGTGACGGATTACTGGTATACCCCGACGGTTCCCACCGTACAGTGCCAGATGCACGTATACGCAAATATCTGCACGCAGACAAACAGCATCGCAACGCCTTACTGCCCGTCCGTGGTCCAAAAAGGCGTCGTCGTTATTCCCGACGGCCATCCTCTGTATCGCTTTTTAAACAGCAGCCTGTATCAACCGGTGTTGATGGAGTATCTCGGAATTGCGACAAATCTCACGTATTGCACCTATCATCAGACCCCCGGCCAAAGCACTGGGGATCCATTGGTACAAAATACGCTGATCCCCGATGCGCTGACGCTGATTGACAACGCGCAGAATCTGCTGTACGGCCTTGACGCGGCCAGCCAGCAATATTTGAATATTACCAATGCCATCAGCAATTTGCAGGCGGTGATTGCAGGCGACGCACCCAGCAGCGCGGACGTTGCGGGCGCGATGAGCTTGCTGACGCAGGCGATGGCAGCTTCCTATTGAGCGGTACAGGGTTGCGCGTTCATTGCGCGCATGCAGCGCGGCATGCCGCCGATAATGCTCACCCATTGTTTTTTGGGCAGTTTTTGATTGATCAATATAGGAATGATCCAGAATAACGTTGCGGCGTCCACCGCTTCCATAAATCCGCCGATAACCTGCGGCGTGGCAATGCGAATGAACGTACGCATGGCGTAAATCACTTCGTCCGTCACCGTGATATTCAGTGAACGTAATTCTTCCTGCAAATGCGCAAACCAGTCCTCGCAGCCTTTATAAAGCGGCTCGGCGTCAACGCCGAACGCCTGAATGGTTTGCAGCGAGATCGGCTTTCCGCAGTCCGGCTTATCTTCCTGCATCCGCAGCTTGTTGAGCTCTGGCACGTGGAATACCGGCAGATTTTCAAACTCCTGTATACGGCTGTAATCAATAATCCTGATTACCTTGTGCCCGTACGCCTTGATGGGCGTGCGGTTGTTCTTGATCACTTCGATCGTCGGCGTTCTCAGCTCATTGTCCGGCAAGAAGCTCGCGATATGGAGCGGTGTGAACGCGCTTGGCCAGGCGGAGACGTTCAACAGTCCCAAGGAACGCAGCAGGTTTTTCACATAGAGCTCGCCTTCCCAGAGATTGACTGCCAGCAGGCAGACCTCGTCATACAACGCCAGCAATATTATGAGCTCTGCGACGCATGCTTGCTTGCATAAGAAGCCCTGGCCGCTCATGGAAGAGCGGACGGTTTCAACAATTTCGTGCTTTTCGATGAAATATCCGGTGATCGGGGCCAATACGATTTCCGAGCCGTTTGAGGAAATCGCCGCGGTAGCCTTCGTGCAGAGCAGCTGTTCCGATCCTGCCTTTACCCGCTCGGCAAGTTCATTGAGAAACGCTTCCATCGCCTGGCATTCCGCAAGAAGATCATTCTTGCGTTGGTCAAGCGCGGTGAGTTCTTCCTGCTTTTTAGCCGATACTTCAGCCAGCAATTTCTCACGGGCTTGCGTATAGTTGGCGTTTACCTTGTCAAACTCAATCAACAGCGAAATTCTGCGCGCCTCAATCTCATCGAGCTCCGCCTTTGCCGCATAATCGGAAATCTGAATCTGCCGATCCAACGCAGGCAGTTGCAGTATGCTTTTAAGGATCTCTTTGTTCTCACGAAGAAGGAGCATGAATTCCTGATGCAAAGCCGGTATCTGCCAAACATCCAACAATGCGGAACGAAGAACGGCAATCGGATTAAAAACTGCGTCGGTACGTTGCTCGCCGTTTTGACCATTTTGTTTCCCCTGCAGTTGTTTTTCAACAACGCCCTGAACGCAATGATCCGCCTGCCTGTCAAATTCGTAGGTTCTCGGCATCCCGGAGATGGGCGTGCCTTTGATCTCCTGCGTCTGCGTGAACTGCTCTTGTCTGAAGGGTTGTTCCGTTTGCTTTAAACGGTTAGCCTGCTGTGATAACGGCTTGTTCAAATCGGATATGTGCTCGTCGTTGGTTCGCTGCTGGTCGAGCAGCTCCAGCTTGCGGCCAATGGGCAGATCGTCCGTCATATCGTCCTGGACTGGCGCCGCCGGTATGCTTTCTTTCTGGGTCGGCTGAGCCTTCGGCGCGTCCTGCGGGATTTCCGCCAAGTTGTCCGGGCGCGGAAGCGGCGCAGCTTGCTTCACGGGTTGCGGATCCGCGTCCTTTCGCAGCGCTTTTTTCCGCTGCCGCCAGTTGACGATCGCCTCGGGGTTCCAGCAAAAGCACTTTTTATTCCCATCGACCATTTCCACCGTGTGCAGCAAGTATTTCTCGTCGTTAAACGGTTTCAAGCTATCGACGCCCGTCTGCTCGCTTCTTGACACCGGGCCGTAGAGAAGTTTGCCTTTCTGTAATAAAACGGTTTCGGTTAAGGCGTGAGAAAAATCTTCTTGATCCTGATATACCTCGAAAATAGCGTCGTCTTCGAAAGCGCAGATCACATCCGAATAGATTGCGTATTGGTTAAATTCGCCTTGGTTGGGGTCGTAATTACGGTTCTGACGGATTTTGGTCAGTTCCTTGCCCTCAGTCAATATCTGCACGCAGCAGAGACTGCCGATGGAATGCATGCGCTCCTTGAAGCTCGATTGTTCCCGCTTGTCGGGAATCACGCGAATACTTCCAAAATCGGGATAATCAACCGGCCTGTTTTGAAAGATGAAGCCTTCCTTCGTGGAAAGGGGAATAATCCGAAAAATAACCCGTTGTTTGTTGTCGTCATCCAGTTGCGCAAGTGTAACGGTGCCGTTGAACCTCATCATGGTTTATCAAGCCCTCCGATGATATACAAAACGCCAAAGCCTACGTGCATCCTCTACAAACGATTCACCGTATTTTTCTGAGGCGCTGGAATGCTAGTATAAAAATACTGCGCCGCTCTTGTAGAAATCGTACGGAAAAGGAATCACCAAGAAGATACACATGTTTGGTGCCCAGTATATAATTCATCACCACAGTTGATGATCTGAAATACGTACATCTATAAGTTTAAACATGAATGACGATTTGTCAATACTTGTCATTTAATCTTATTAAGTCTAAGAATCGTTCTAATCGTATCGCTGCTTTGTTACAAATTATATACTATATCTTGAGCGTTTGCCTTGACTAATTCATAATATTGAAATAACATGAGATAGACACTACGATATCTGACGCAACTTCAAGGGGGAATGTACCGATGAAGTGTCATCCATCGCGTTCCATGTTAACTTTTTTGTTCACTCTCGTATTAATATTTTCGTTACTGCCGATGCATTTGGCGGCCGCGTCGGAGGTTGGCGTTACAAACGCAAAGGTTGTTCTTCGTAAATCCTCTTCGCAATCGTCCGATGCTTTGCAAACGATCCCGCAGGGAGACGAGGTTTCCGTTCTCAGCGCTTCGGGAGATTGGTTTCGCGTCCGGTACGGCAACTTTACCGGTTATATCATGCAGCAATACGTCAATCTTTCTGCGGATTCCGTTTTGAATCACCAAGGCGAGATCGCCGCTCTCGGCAGCGTTCCCGGCGCCCTCCAAATCGGAGACGAGGGTCCGGATGTTAAAAAGCTGCAAAAGGCGCTGGCAATTTTAGGCTATTACGATTTGAAGGCAGACGGCATCTACGGCAAGGGAACCACAACCGCCGTCGCGCTGTTTCAGCAGGCAAATCATTTAACTGCGGATGGCATTGCGGGAAAGCGTACGGTCAGCGCAATCTTTGGAAGCTGTGCCAGCAAGGCGGATATTACCTCCTCCGTCTCGGCCTCATCACAAAACGATCAGAATGAGAATGAAACCGTATCCGTTAGCACAAAGAACGTTGTCAGCAGCTATGCCGAAATCGGAACAGTACCCTCGGCTTGCAAGGAAGGCGACAGCGGTAAGAATGTAATCAAAGTGCAGCAGGCGCTTTATTTGCTTGGTTATTATAACGGTGTGATTGACGGGGATTACGGAGCGCAGACCACCGAGGCGGTGATGCGTTTCCAAAAGAACCGCGGCATGAAGCAGGACGGCGTCGCCGGTTCGGCAACGATCCGCGTTCTGTTCAGCGGAACGCAGACGAAAACCACGGAAACAACGGCCTCGGGCTCCTATAAAACCATCGTTCTGGATTGGTTTGAGGACAACGTCAGCGCGTTGATTCCCAGACACGCCAAGTTCACAATTAAAGACGTCCGTACCGGAAAAACGTTTACGGCGATCCGCTGGAGCGGCGTCAATCACCTGGACGCCGAACCGGCAACCGCTGCGGATACGGCAACGATGAAAAGCATTTACGGAGGAGCCTGGAGCTGGTCACGGCGTCCTATTCTCATCCTCTACAAGAATAAAGTCTACGCCGCCTCCATGAATGGAATGCCCCACGGAACCAGCACGATTGACGACAATGATTTCGAAGGCCACTTTTGTATCCATTTTAAGAACAGCAAAACGCACGATACCGAGGTTGTGGACGCAGACCATCAATCTGCGGTTACTTCGGCGGGAAAAGCTACCTGGTAAACGATCAAAAAAAGGCGGACGTTTTCATCAAACGCCCGCCTTTTTTGTTTGCGGATTACTCCCCTTCGTGAAATACCTTCTGCACCGTGCGCTTGCCGTTTTCCACAACTTCGCTGAAGCTGCTTTCAAACCCCTGCCCGCTGCGGTCAACGGAAATGCGGTAGCCCATCACAAGCGCAACCAGCAAGCCCAGCACAACCAGCCAGGGCGCCGTAAGCAGCGCTACCAGCGAGAACAGCACCGAAAGGTTGAGAATGGGCGTATCCCCGCGCGTAATCTTCATCCGTGTCTTGTACATGGCCTTGAAAAAACTTCCGTTTTTCTCTTGCTTTGCTTCCATACCGTTGGTTCCTCCTCGTATCTCCTGTGTTCCTTAACGACGTTGTCATCATACCATGCAAGAAAATGAGATGCTTGAGGGATGCTTTACGGTTTCATGAGAATATCATGAGAATACAAAAAAGGCGCGTGATTTTGAGAATTGACACGAAACGTGCGGTGAACTATAATTTTCAGCAGTGGTGTACAGTAGTATAGGAGGATGGCAGTATGATCATCACTGAGTTTTTGGAGAAGAATGCCCGAATCACGCCGGATCACACGGCGCTTGTGGAAATCAACCCGGCGCTGCAGCCGGATCACACGATTTCCTGGCGTGAGTTCAATTTGATCGAATCCTCTTCCGGCGGCAAGTACCGCAGGGAGATTACATGGCGGGAGTTTGACCAGACAGCCAACCGATTTGCCAATCTCTTGTTGTCCCGCGGCATCCGCAAGGGAGACAAAGTGGCAATTCTTCTGATGAACTGTTTGGAATGGCTCCCGATTTATTTTGGAATACTGAAAACAGGCGCTTTGGCGGTACCGCTGAATTTCCGTTATACGGCAGAGGAAATCTCCTATTGCCTTGCGCTTTCGGATTCTACCGTTTTGATTTTCGGGCCGGAGTTTACCGGGCGCGTTGAGCAATCCATGCAATCGCTTGGCGCCATTCGCCATTTCTTCTTTGTGGGTAACGATACGCCTGCGTTTGCCGATCACTTTAGCCACTATATCACCTACCGCTCGTCCATCGCGCCGGCTGTAGAAGTTGTGGAGCGCGACGATGCCGCGATTTATTTCTCCTCGGGCACCACGGGATTTCCCAAGGCGATATTGCACAGCCACGAGGGTCTTTTGGCCGCTTGTCTTGCGGAACAAAAACATCACAGCCAAACAAAGGACGACGTCTTTTTATGCATTCCCCCGCTGTATCACACCGGTGCGAAGATGCATTGGTTCGGCAGCCTGATGGTCGGCGGCAAAGCGATCCTGCTGCGCGGCATCAGCTCCAAGTGGGTATTGCAGGCTGTTTCGGATGAGAAGGCGACCATCGTATGGCTGCTGGTGCCCTGGGCGCAGGATATTCTCGACAGCTTGGACAGAGGCGAGCTCAGTATCAAGGACTACACCCTATCGCAATGGCGGCTGATGCATATCGGCGCGCAGCCCGTGCCGCCAAGCCTGATCAACCGCTGGATGAAGGTATTCCCCCATCAGCAGTATGATACGAATTACGGATTAAGCGAATCCGCAGGGCCAGGCTGCGTTCATCTGGGCGTTGAGAACATCCACAAGGTCGGCGCGATCGGGAAAGCAGGTTACCAGTGGAAAACGCGGATTGTGGACGAGAACATGCAGGACGTTCCCAAGGGTTCCGTCGGCGAGCTCGCCATCAAAGGCCCGGGCTTAATGAAGTGCTATTATCGCAACCCCGATGCTACCGGCGAAATTCTGGTCGACGGCTGGCTTCGCACGGGCGACATGGCCAAGGCCGATGAAGACGGTTTCATTTTTCTGGTTGATCGCAAAAAGGACGTAATCATCTCCGGCGGGGAGAATATCTACCCGGTGCAGATCGAAGACTTCCTGCGTTCCCACGATAAGATTAAAGACGCCGCCGTGATTGGCATGTCGGACGACCGTCTCGGCGAAATTGCCGCCGCAATTATCGAGCTCAAGCAGGAGGGCAGCTTAACGGAAGAAGACGTCAACACTTACTGCCTGGATTTACCCCGTTATAAGCGGCCGCGCAGGATCATTTTCGCCAAGGTACCGCACAACCCAACCGGCAAGATTGAAAAGCCTAAGCTGCGCCAGCTGTACGGCGCTGAACACCTGGTAGAAATGCAGAATACGAAGTAAACAGAAATAATAAAGGCCTCCGACGATCAACCGCGGAGGCCTTTTTGATCCGGTTATTCTCTGTGAAGGGCGTGAATGCCTGAAACAAGCGCTTTCGGATCCTTAGCCCCGAAGAATTTCGTGCCCAGCACCAGAATATCCGCGCCGGCATTCACGAGGGATTGCGCATTCTCCAGGTTCACGCCGCCGTCCACCTCAATCAGCCCTTCGTACCCAAGCTTACGGATCTCGGCAACCTTTTGTATCATCTCGGGCTGCAGCTTTTGGCCGCCAAAACCCGGCTCCACCGTCATCACCAGCACCTGATCCGGTATAAAGTCCAGCTTCGATACAACCGACGCCGGAGTGCCGGGCTTCAGGGACACACCCGTACGCAGCCCGAGGGAGTGTATCCTGCGTATCGCCTGGGCAAACGTATCGCTTTCCAGATGTACGGTGATCGCATTTGCGCCATTTTGCGCGAAAACATCCACATACTGCAGCG
>JAEWTC010000030.1 GCA_023459675.1 Bacillota bacterium
CTTCCCTGAAGCATTCCCTTGCCGCAGGAAAAGAAGATGTTCGTGTCGGTCCAGTCGTTGATCGGGTAAAGGGGAGAGGACTTGGAGCAGATCAGCAAACAGACGGCCGCAACAAAGAAACCGTAGACAAGAAAGAGCAGATCCCGCTTTCGGCTGTTCATCGTGCGCCTCCTTTCCAGGCTGATCCAGTAGGACCGGGAGAATGAACGGAGGGCGTTTCCGCTGCGTCCGTTCCGCCCACGGTCAGGGATTCCGATAAATTTCGCAAATCGGCCATCCGTATCCTTCGGCGCTTACGTATAGGCTTCGCCCCGCCGGGCTCCAATGGCTGAAGTGCCTGTACATGGGGTTGGACAGCACATACCCGGCGTTAGCGCTGCCCTGCGCCAGCACCCCGACGCGCGTTTGCTCATCCGGCGCAAGCAGCGCGAAAGCGGCTTCCAGCCCGTATTGCGACCAATAATCCGCGCCCGTAACGGTAAATTCCCCGTCCGTAACGCGCAGGAGGTTGCGCAAGGCAGGCAGCACCGAAACGTTCCAGTAATCCAGCTCCATATACTGCGGCACGTCGCGCCCCGCCAGCAAAGCGTTGTAGTAGGTATACTGCATAGGGTGATTGAGCGCCATGAAAACCCCGGTCGCGGTCATCACAATGGCGAGAGCCGCGGCGGCGATCCGGCGGAAAACGGGTTTGCAGCGCCCGCGCAGAAAATCCGCGCCGCGTTTCAGCCCATACGCGGCAAGGCATAGCAGCGGCGCGCCCAGGAAATAGTAATGCCGCCAGCCGTTGTACAGCGTTGGTCTTCCGATTACCACAAACAGCAGCGGCACGGCCCACGCTGCCGTGCATACAGTCAGCATCCATGCCGTTGTCTTGGGCAGCGGTTGTTTCCGCACGCGCAGCAGATCCCGCAGGGCAAACACCTGCCCGGCTCCCATCAGCAGGAGCAGCCAAAGCGGCGTGGTGACGGCGATCATATACGGCAGATAATCCCTTGGCAGCCGGGTTTGCGCCAGGTGATAAACCGTGCCGCGGAAGAGCACATAATGGTCCCACCGGCTGAAACCGACCGCGTTTTTCAGCGAGTACGTAAGAAACCCAAGCGGATCGTTCCATGCGGCGGGCGTAAGCGCAAGCCACAGCGCGAGGAACCCCGGAACTGCGATCAGCGCAGCGGCCCACCGGCCTTGAGCGAACCCCCGTTTCCTGAGCATCGGCACGAACACAGCCAACGCGCACAGCCCGTACAGGAACAGCCCGATGATTTTCGTGTTGGCGGCCATGGCGCCCACCGCGGCAAACGGCAGCGCGCGCAGGGCTGTGGGCCTGTCCACCAGTTTCATGGTGCAATAGAGGAGCAGCAAAACCAGGGATACTAGGATCATATCCTTGTTGTTGTAATGCCCCTGCGCAAAAAAGCGCGGCGTGAGCACCAAAAACAGCGCCGCCGCGCAGCTGCCCGCCGTGGAAAGGCCAAACCCGCGCGCGATGCCAAAAAGCGCCGCCGCGCCCAGTACAAACCACAGCCACGTATACATATGCCATAGGGTCATGCGCTGCAGCGGCGCGACCGCCGGATTGGAAACGAGAGGGAACAGCGGGTAGTATGCGCAGATGCCGTGATCCTTTTCGATGCTGTTCTCAATCAGCCCTCCGGCGGGAACGTCTATGGACGAAACCATGGCAAGGCGCTCGTCGCTGCCAAAGAGCTCCGCGAACTGGTTATAGTTCAAACGCAGGATATCCTGCTCCCACGGCTCGTCCCACGGCTGCCCGTAATCCGCGGCGGTGCACAGCCCCAGCGCCAGGAGCGCAAGAAAGAACAGAACGGTCAGAACGGTTTTCACGCCGGGTCTGCGGAGATTCATTCCATCGCCCCGTTTCCATCAATCTACGCATAGCGTAGCATACTTGCGCCCTGCGGACAAGCATGGAGTTTTTCTGCTTCGCCTTCTTCGTTCGCACTTGGTGGCAGCGGCCTTTTCCTTATATTTCGTACCGCTTGATACGCCCCGCATCGGGCGAAACGGCCCTGCCTTTTCGTGCACAAAGAAATTTTCAAATCCTATTGACGGCGCGAGCCGTTCAGGCGTATGATAAGCGCGTTCGGATGCTGGCGTATGGGTTGGTACCGTACATCGATCACATGGACGCGCGCCGGATCAAGCGGCATAACGTTGTATGGCAGAGAGGCCTAAATAGTAGGCTTCTCTTTTTTATATAGTCAAAATGGTTCCGATCGACTGGGCAAGGATGTGAGGGCGTGAAATCACAAATGGTTGCACAGGTGGACAAAAGCAAGGTGGCCGCGGTCTGGCTCCTCTTCGTCACGGCAGGGCTGATAACGCTGTCCGGCGTCGTGTTCGCCCTGTATAGCGCGGCAAACAACGTTTCGTTTGCGGTCATGCAGGCCGATATCCCGGGAACGCTGTTCGGCGCGGTCATCGCATTTCTCGGCGTGCGTTACATTCTGTCGGTAAGAAGATTACGGTTGAAACTCTACGCATCCCACGCGCAGTTCTCCTGGCGTAATTTCAAGGCGCATTAACCGCGGTCGGGTAAAAATTCCTATGGAATTTTATATTATGAATAGTATCGTAGAGGTGTGAACATGAAGGCATTCAGAAAAGGTGCTCTGCTGCTGGTTCTGACGATGTCCGTTCTCCTGCTCAGCTGCGTAACCGCATTCGCGGACGGGGGCGATCCCACCGGCGCGTCCTACGTGGCGACCACCGGAGCCGAAACCCTTGATTCCGTTGCGACGGTCGCCAACAAGGCGATGTATGGCGCGAACTTCACCTGGGTGATGATTTGCGCGTTCCTAGTCTTCTTCTTCCAGTGCGGCTTCGCCATGGTGGAAACCGGCTTCTGCCGCGGCAAGAACGCCGCCCACACGATCGCCATGAACTTCATGGTGTTTCTGGTCGGCGCGGTCGGCTACTTCATTGCGGGCTTCGCCATCCAGATGGGCGGTTCCGGCGGCGCCGCCGGTCTTGGCACCGGCGGCGGCGTGCTCAACGGGTTGGTGTCCATTCCGGGCCTGGGCGGCATTATGGGCACCAAAGGGTTTATGCTCAGCGGAACATATGACGCGGGCGTGTACGCGTTGTTCTTCTTCCAGATGGTGTTCATGGACACGACCGTGACCATCCCCACCGGCGCGATGGCCGAGCGCGTGAAGTATTCCGCGGTCGTGATCGCTTCGTTCTTCATCTCCATCGTGCTCTATCCGTTCTTCGCTAACTGGGTCTGGGGCGGCGGCTGGCTTGCCACCCTGGGCGCGAAGTTTGGCATCGGGCACGGCGTTGTGGACTTCGCGGGTTCCGCGGTCGTCCACTCCATGGGCGGCATGCTGGCGCTGGCCGGCGCGATCGTGATCGGCCCCCGTATCGGAAAATTCAAGAAGGACGGCACGGCGCGTGCGTTCCCCGGCCACAATATTCCCATGGCCGTCATCGGCACCATCATCCTGTTCTTCTGCTGGTTTGCGTTTAACGCGGGCTCCACGCTGAGCGCTAATGATTTCCGCCTTGCGGTCGTCGCGACCAATACCATGATTGCGGGCGCAATCGGCGGCCTTGTGGCCATGTTCTACATGTGGGCGAAATTCGGCAAGCCCGATCCGTCCATGACGGCCAACGGCACCCTCGCGGGCCTGGTGGCCATCACCGCGCCCTGCGCGTTCGTCAACGGCATTTCCGCGTTCATCATCGGCCTGATCGCCGGCCTTCTGGTCTGCGTAGCCGTTCCATTCTTTGAAAACAAGCTGAAGCTGGACGACCCGGTCGGCGCCATCTCCGTGCACGGCGTCAACGGCTTCTGGGGCGTTCTCGCGGTGGGCCTCTTCGCGGACGGCACCTACGGCGACGGCCTCAACGGCGTTGCGGGCAACGTAACCGGCCTGTTCTACGGCGACGCCTCCCAGCTTCTGGCCCAGGTGATCTGCATCGGCGTTCTTCTGGTGTGGGGCTTTGGCTTATCCTACGTTTTCTATAAGGTGCTGGACAAGGTGTGGGGCGTGCGTATCGCGCCGGAGGTTGAGCTCGAAGGCCTGGATATTCCCGAAATGGGCGTTCTGGCCTATCCCGACGAGCAGCTGGTCCGCTCCGAGCTGGATTACGACTCGGAGGACAACGCTCCCATCAAGCAGCTGGAGCGCTTCGGCAAGGGCGCAATCCTCTCCAAGAAGTTCGCGCCGCCCGCCGCCGCCCCCGCCGCTTCCACGGTGGACGTCGTGTACAAGCCTGCGCGCGCTGACGGGCATCCCAAGTTCACCAAGGTGGAAATCATCACCCGGCAGAGCAAGTTCGAGCCCCTAAAGGTTGCCATGAACGCGATCGGCATCACCGGCATGACGGTTACGCAGGTGCTGGGCTACGGCATTCAAAAGGGCAAAACCGAGTTCTATCGCGGCGTGGAAACCGAAACCAACCTCCTGCCCAAGGTACAGGTGGAGATCGTGGTCAGCAAGGTTCCCGTGCGCACGGTGGTGGAAACCGCCAAGAAGGTGCTCTATACCGGCAACATCGGCGACGGCAAGATCTTTGTGTACGATGTGGAGAACGTCATCAAAGTCCGCACCGGCGAAGAAGGCTACGACGCACTGCAGGACGTGGAGTAATACAATCGGTTACCTTGGCATTGTAATAGGAGAGCCCCGAACGTGTTCGGGGCTCTCAGCCTGTTGAAAAGGCCGCATCTGCGTTGTCAGCTACGGGATGGCAAGGGATATCGCTTACAAATGAGTAAGCTCAGCCCCTTACCACCCTTGCTTTCAGCATTTGCGGCTTTTTGAACAGGTAATCATCCCGCCTCCAAATGGGTTTGTCGGCAGTCTAGGAGCCCCGAACGTGTTCGGGGCTCTTTCCGTGTCCGGCGCGCCGCTTCGGGTGGCGCCCGATACCATCGCGCGGCCGTGCAAGCTTGCGGCGCACATGGGGGATGAGGGTCCGCGGATCGCGCCCATCGCCGTTGCATAGGAAGGGGAGAGCATAAATGCAAAAACTTCGCCCCGTCTTGTTCTTTCTTCTGTTTTCTCATAGGCGTTTGCGCGATCATCTGCTATAATGTGGGTTATGCTGCAAGGATGCGAAGGAGGAACCATTCGATGCGTGATGAAA
>JAEWTC010000031.1 GCA_023459675.1 Bacillota bacterium
TGTTTTACCGCGCGGCGGAGCTGCTGGAAAAGCACGCCGAAGAAATCGCCGCCGTGCTCACCATGGAAATCGCCAAGGATAAGCGCTCCTCGCTGTTCGAGGTGCAGCGCACCGCGGATTTCTTCCGTTATACCGCGGACGCGGGCAAAAGCATGGCGGGGGAGGCAATCGGGGGCGATAACTTCCCGGGGGGAAGCCGCAGCAAGATATCGTACGTCAGCCGCGTGCCGCTGGGCACGGTGCTTGCCATTTCGCCGTTCAACTATCCCGTAAACCTGTCGGCCTCCAAGCTCGCGCCGGCGCTGATCGGCGGCAACGCGGTGCTGCTGAAACCCGCAAGCCAGGGCGCGGTCAGCGCCCTGTATCTGGCGGACGTGCTGCAGGAGGCCGGGCTGCCTGCCGGGGTGCTCAATACAATCACGGGCCGCGGCAGCGAGATCGGCGATTATCTGGTCACCCATCCGGGCGTGAACTTCATCAATTTTACGGGCAGCACCGCCGTGGGCAGGCACATCGCCAAGGAAGCGGGCATGGTTCCGCTGATGCTGGAACTGGGCGGCAAGGACGCGGCCATCGTTTTGCCGGACGCCGATCTGGAATTCGCGGCGCAGAACATCCTCTCCGGCGCGTATTCGTATGCCGGGCAGCGCTGCACCGCCGTGAAGCGCATTCTGGCGGAAAACGCGGTGGCCGACCAGCTGGTTCCCATGCTGCTGAAGGGCATCGCTAAACTGAAGGTCGGCGATCCGCGGGAGGACGCCGTCATCGTACCGCTGATCAACACGCAGGCCGCCGATTTTGTGATGGAGCTTATTGCGGACGCCGTTGCCAAAGGCGCGAAGGTGCTCACCGGCGGAGGCCGGACGGGCAACCTGATTGAACCTACGCTGGTGGATTACGTAACCGAAGAGATGCGGCTTGCGTGGGAAGAGCCGTTCGGGCCTGTGCTTCCCCTCATGCGCGTCAGCGGCATGCAGGAGGCCATCGACATCGCCAACCGCTCGGAGTACGGGCTGCAGTCGTCGGTGTTCACGCGGAATATTCACGATGCGTTTTACATCGCCAACCGGCTGGAAGTCGGCACGGTGCAGATCAACAACAAAACGGAACGCGGCCCCGATCATTTCCCGTTTCTGGGCGTGAAAGCCTCCGGCATGGGCACGCAGGGCGTGAAATACGCGATCGAGGCCATGACCCGCCCCAAGGCGATCGTATTCAATTTGGAAGAGGGGCATGGCAGAATAAACTGAGCTTGCCCGCCGTTCCCCCCGGATCGGCGGAACAGGCAATTGCATTTGCGCCGAATTCCCGTTGCGCAGGCCGCCGGCGTTTCCCTGCTTGACGAAAACTTCGCCGCTTCATTGCCTGTGCTTTGCTTGCCCTGCCGCTTCTCTGCCTGCGGCGGGACCGTCAACTGCTGGCGCTCTGGTAGCGTTTCAGCCCCCTGCGGAATAGCCGGTTGGTGAACGCGAGCCACACAAACGCGCCTAGAATGCCCCACACGGCATAGAGGGGCTCCATCTTTTTCAAAATAAACAGCGCCGGAAAATTCGTGAGTACGAAAATCGGCAATACGAATACGCCGACGTTCTGTATCAGCCGGGTGTAGATTCCCATAGGCAGGTTGTTGAAATCCCAGGAGGAATCCACGAGGCCGGTGAGCGCGTTGGTCTTGATCAGCTTGAACGCAAGCACCTGCGGCAGCAAAAACATGGAATACGCCAAAATGGAGCCGGAGAGCAGGTATCCGCAATACCCCAGCACGTCGAAAACGCCCACGCGCACGCCGATGCGGGCAAGGCCCGTGATCACGCACGCGACGCCCAGTAGCGTATCGGTCGTCAATAACGCCAGATCGCTGCGCTTGAGCGTCAGCATGAACTGCGTGGATACGGGCTTGACTAAAAGCAGGTCCAGCTCCCCGGTCTGCACCTGACGGCCGATGCTGTACAGGTTGATCATGTACAGCCCGGCGTATGGGCCGGTGGCGATCATATAAGTACCGAAGAACACCAGCACCTCGTCCGGCGTGAGGCCGTTCACGGGCACACCGGTTTTATAGATCACAATCAGATACACGATTTTCGCCAGAAAATAGCCAAGCTCCATCGCGATCCCCGTGTAAAAATTGGCGCGGTATTCCAGCTGGCTCATCAGGCTGTTCTTGAGGAGAAGCCACCAAAGGCAGGCGTGTTTGCGTATTTCCCGCATCGTTTCAGCCCCCCGCCGCCAAATATTTACGCGAGCCCAGCTGCCACAGCCCGCGGCTGACGAGCAGCATCAGCCCGATCCAGACCCATTGAAACGCGATGCCGAGCAGCGCATCCGCGTGCGTCGCCGTGCCGGTTAAAACGTCCACGGGAAAGCCCACGGCGTAATGAAACGGCAGGAACTTGAACGCCGCGCACAGCGTGCTTCCGAAGATCTCCAGCGGGAAGATGCCGCCGCTCAGCACCACGATCACGATGCGGACCGCCTCGAACAAAAACCCGATTTCCGACAGCCAGAACGCCCACATGCCAACGCAGAAGAAAATGAGGAAGTTGAGCGTCAGCGCGCCAAACAGGATGGGCAGAAACAGCAGCACGCTTGGCACGGTCACCGGGGACGTGTGAAAGTAAAGCCCTACCCCCGCCAGCGCCAGCGCCATCAGCCCCAACCCGCTCAGCAGCACCGCGGCCTTCTGCCCCAGAAAACAGAAGAGCCTGTAAGGCAGGTAATGAATCGGCCGGATGACATACTTGCTCAGCCCGCCGTTTTTGATGTCTTCGTTGATCTCGTACTCAAACCCGGTTTTCAGAAGCCGCCACAGCAGGGACGCGGCCACGGAGTAGGCCATCATCTGTGCGTAATCCCTGCCAAACAGTACGCCGCCGCCCACGCCGCTGTACAGCGCCTGCCACATGAACACCTGAATGAGTATCGGGAAGACGGCGCTTACGATTCCCAGCCAGAAGTCCGCCCGATAGGCCATCGTTTCCTTAACGCCCAGGCCGAAGGTATAGAGATACTTTTTCACGGCTGCTTTCCCCGCTGGTACAGCTTTGCGATGCCTTCCTCCACCGGAACGTCCAAAATGTTGAAATCGGTCACCGGCAGCGTTTCCAGCATCGCGGCGGATACCTCCCGCACGTCTTTATGCGCTACCTCCAGCGCCACCTGCACGCCTTCCCGGCTGCACACCGTGCCGAAACGGGAGAGGTCCTGCCGCGCCGCCGCTTCGTTTTCGAAGGTCACCTGAATACGCTTGCGCAGCCCGAAAAGATCGTTGATCTTTTTAAGCGCCCCGTCGTAGACAAGGGAACCGTCTGCGATTACGATGGTGCGCTTGCACAGGGTTTCGATATCGGCGATGGAATGGCTTGTCAGTAACACCGTGGTCTGCTTCTCCCGGTTGTACTCCCGGAGGAAGTCCCTGATTCGCTGCTGGGAGATAAAATCCAGACCGATGGTCGGCTCGTCCAGAAAGATAACCTCCGGCTTGTGCAAAAGCGAGGCGATCAACTCCATTTTCATCCGCTCGCCCAGCGACAGCCGCCGCACCTGTACGCCCATCAGGCCGCTCACGTTCAGGATCTCCGTCAGTTCGCCCAAAGTCTTGCGGTAGGCCGCTTCCTCAATTTCATAGATATGCCGGTTCAGCGTGAAGGATTCGATGGCGGGCAGATCCCACCAAAGCTGGCTTTTCTGGCCCATGACGATTGAAAACCGCATCTTGAAGTTTTTTTTACGCTCCCAGGGCACGAAGCCCATCACCGTTGCGTGCCCGCCCGTGGGAAACAGAATGCCGGACAGCATTTTCAGCGTCGTGGTTTTTCCCGCGCCGTTGGGGCCCAGAAACCCCACCATCTCGCCCTTTTCCAGCGAGAAATCGATCCCTTTCACCGCTTCCTTATACAGCTTTTCACGGTGAATCAAACTGCGGAAGGAGGACTTCAGCCCTTCTTCCTTTTTGGTGTATTCAAACGTTTTTTTCAGACCGCTGACTTCGATCAAAGGCATAGGCACAGCCCTCTCGTTTCATACTCCGTCTACGACAGTATAGCTGTGGATTCTGCCGTTGTCATTCGAAAAAGCGCGCGATCCACAGAAAATTTTGACATAAGCGCAATTTACGGCCGCACCGAATGGTTTCCGGCGGCAAAAATACGGCCCACGGTGCCCTGCTGCCAAGGGACGACGTGGGCCGCATACTCCGTTATCGTTTACAACCCGGGTTATTGGAACGACGCGCCCAGCAGCGTACCATCCACGGCGTTGAAGAGGGCGTAGGAATCGAAATTCTGTTTCGAGCCCTCCGTATCTCTATAGACTACGTACCACGCGGGGGTGAATACCATGCCGTCGGTTTTGTCGCCGGCGCGCGCCGGCGTGTAAACGAGCTCGACGCTCAGGATGGATGCGAGCTCTTCGCCGAAGCGCGAGTTCGCCATTTCCTGCGGGAGGCGCGCCATCACCGTTTCCGGGGTAACCAGCGACGCGGGCGTTTCCACAACGTCGCCGCGGATGTACATATCGCGAAGCTGTAGGTTCGCGATGCCGTCCTTCGTCACGTAAACGCACAGGTCGAAGCGGCTGTCGCCCGTCGTCACGCCGTTTTGATAGTGCAGAAAGTAGCCCTCGTCGTCCTGGGAAACCTTTGCGTAATCGATAATCGGCGGATTCCAATATTGGTTTTCCCGTATCATCCGGTTCATCACCGCGCCCAGGCTCTGGATGCGCTCCGTGTCCATGTCCAGCGCGTAATCGCAGAGATATCCTTCCACGTGCAGGTCGGAAAGCATCTTCTCCACCTCGGCCTTGGCTTCGTCCAGCGTGATTGTGGAAAGCGCGGTATTTATCAGCGTAACCCCTTCCCAGGGCTTTCCTTCGTCCGGCCATTGGCTATAAACGTTCCCGGCCAAATCGGCCGCCGCATGGCGCAGAGTCGGCAGCGGGAGGAGGTCCGGCTTGGCGGACGGGTCTTTGTAATTGCCGTTGTACGTTCCTTCGTATTCGTTGTAAAACAGCGCTTCCGGCGCCCAGCTCAGCTGCGCTTCGTCGTTGAATACGAGGAGATAGTCGTCAGTTTTGGCGACGCCGGATTGGTTGAACAGCGCGGGTTGAAGATCCGCCCCGAAGTCCCGCGCCGTTGCCCGGTAAACGGGCAGGGTTCCGGTTTCCGCGTACGCGTCGGGTACCGTCAGCTTAACGTCCCCGATGCTTTGGGCAGGCGCATCGGCTGTTGCGGCCGGTGCGGGTGTCCGTTCGGCGATGCGTTCCGGCGCGATGACCACCGTCCAGGTTCCCGTGTGCCGGGTATCCTCCAACATCGCGCCGCCCGGCGTCATCTCGTATACGGACGCCCACATCCGGATCGTATAGGTGTCGCCCTTGGCGATAACGACGGCGTCCGTCGCCTCAAACGAGAAGCGGAGGCTGCCGTCCCGCTGCGGCACAGCCGCGTAGCCGATGCTCACGGGACAGAGCATCTCGCCGCCGTCCACGCCGATCTGGTCGGGCAGCGTACGCACCACCAGCAGCTTGCCGCCCTTTTCTTTCGCAACGTCGGCCAGGGTCGGCGTACCGTCCGGCGCTTGCTCCGATTTTCCGCCTTCGCCGTAAATATCGTATCCGAACGGCTCGCCGGGCATGTGGTCTTCCGGGAGGATCACGGCGTTGCTTCCATCCTGCGGGCGGATGGTGCCGATTCCATATAGACCGTTGTCTTTGTACACCACCTCGTCCAGCGTGAACACGATCCCGTCCAGGGTTAGCGCTTGGCCGACCGTTGCCGCATCGCCCTGCTCCAACCAGGTCTTCATGTCGCTTCCATAGAGCCTGCCGAAAAATTCCGTCACCTGGGATGAGAATGCCGCGTATGCCGCCGCCATCAGCAGCAGGAGCGTCGCGGCCGTTAAAAGTATCGTACGTGCCAAGTGCTTCATGGGTTTTTCCTCCGTTTTCTTCAGGGCGGAGGCAACGCGGCGCTCAAAGCTTTCGGGCGTCGAGCCGAACATGGGTTGATAATCCGTCGGTTTCATTCGCGCGCCTCCTGTTCAAGCATTTCTTTGAGAAGCAGCCGCCCGCGGAAGAGCCGGGATTTCAGCGTACCCTGCGGCATGCCGAGCATCCGGGCGGTTTCTTCCACGGAATAGCCTTCCACATAGGTCAGCATCACGGGCAGCCGGTATTTTTCGTCAAGGGAAGTGAACATCCGGTAGAGCTCGGGCATCGCGTCCGGCGCGGTTTCCCGTTCTGGCAGGATGTCGGCGGGCGTCTCGCGCCTGCGCTTTCGTAGCAGCGCGTAGCATTCGTTGATCAGGATACGGATCACCCATGCGCGCAGGGCGTCCGGGTTTCGCAGCTTGTTTTGTTTGCGCCACGCCTTTTCGATGGTTTCCTGCACCGCGTCTTCCCGGTCGCACAGCTGCGGCAGGATCGCTGTGGACACTCGGTAGAGCGTATCCTGTATCGCCACGATGCGGCCGGCAAACTCCTCTTGCGTCATATCGGTCCTCCGGTGGTTACTTGAGTGACTGTAAAATCGATCTTACTCTTTATAGATGCCAGAGCACAGCCGAAGGTTGCGTTCTAGCGAAAATACTTCGTGAATCGTAACACGGTTTCCGCCGTAAATCCAGCGCTGCCGCGCGCTGGGCTTGTGAAGAACCCGTACGCGCAATCCGCTTCCAAAGGCGGCCGGTTTACTTTCCTGCGCATTTCCAAAACCGGACGCGGGGAGAAAACCGATCCTATTCGCACGAATTCTGCGGTTTTCCCGCCCGGTTGTTATCCTTTGCCGTTTTAGGGTATACTAAGGATATAGAAAGGGGGAATACCCTGATGAATATCTGCATTGGCGGCGCCGCCGGCGACGGGATCGAAACGATGGCGGGAATTCTCGAAAAAATCCTCCAACGCTCCGGCTTCTACGTATTTTCCATGCGCGATTTTATGTCCCGCATCCGCGGCGGGCACAACTTTGCGCAGATCCGCTTCGGCGATACGCCCGTTTCCGCGCATAGAAACGAGCTGGACGTGCTGATTGCCTATGACGAACGCACGGTAAAGGAGCACCTTGCGCGCCTGAAACCGGACGGCGTTCTGCTGGCAAACACGGAGCTTGGCCTCACCGACAGGCGCCTGCTGCCCATTCCCATTCAAAAGCTGGCCAAGGAGGCGGGCAGCCCGCGCACCATCGGCGTGGTGTGCATCGGGGCGCTCCTCAAACGCTTCGGCCTATCGCTTGAGGACGCAGAAGCGGTGCTCAAGGAACAGCTCGCCCCAAAACTGCATGAGCTCAACCTCGCGGCCATCCGCAAAGGCTATGCCGGCGCGGAAACGGCGCAAACGCTGACGCCGCCCGCCGCAGGAAAGACCCTGTTGGTTACCGGGGCGGAGGCCATGGCGATGGGTGCGCTTGCGGGCGGACTGCAGTTCTACAGCGCGTACCCGATGTCACCGGCCACGTCGCTGCTAAACTTCTTCGCAACCCATGCGGAGGATTTCCGCCTTGTGGTGGAACAGGCGGAGGATGAAATCGCGGCTGTGAATATGGCCATCGGCGCGTCCTACGCGGGCGCGGCGGCGATGACCGGCACCAGCGGCGGAGGGTTTTCCCTGATGGTGGAAGGGCTTGGCCTGGCCGGCATTGCCGAAATACCGCTCGTGATTGCAAACGTGCAGCGGCCCGGCCCCGCAACGGGCCTGCCGACGCGCACCGAGCAGAGCGATCTGCTGTTTATGTGCTTTGCCTCGCAGGGCGAGTTCCCCCGTATGGTGCTCGCCGTGCGCGATCACGCGGACGCGTTCTACCAAACGGCGCGGGCGCTGACATTGGCGCGTAAATACCAGATCCCCGTCCTCGTGCTCAGCGAGCAGTATCTGGCGGATTCCGCGGCCACGATCGCGTCTCCGGACTTGCACAAGGCGCTCTCGGTCAACGCGCTGCCGCTTGCAACGGGAGCCGGCGGGGAATACCGCCGCTACGCGTTCACCGAAAGCGGCGTTTCGCCGCTTGCCGCGCCGAGCATGGGCGAAGCGCTTGTCAAGGCGGATAGCGACGAGCACGACGAGCGCGGGGTAATTACCGAGAGCGCGCAGATGCGAAGCATGATGGTGGAAAAGCGCGACCGCAAGATGACCGAACTCCGCAAGGAATTGCTGGAGCCGGAGTATACGGGCGCGGAACACCCCAAGGTGCTGCTGCTGGGGTTTGGGTCCACGAAGAACGCCATTGCGGAAGCCGTAAGCACCTTGAACAAACAGGGAGCGTCCGTCGGCGCGCTGTCGTTTGGCGACGTATACCCGCTGCCTGAGGAGAGGCTCAAGGCTTACTGGAGCGGAGCGCAGGCCGTGTACAGCGTGGAGCAGAACTTCACGGCGCAGCTGGCCAAGCTCATTCGCATGGAAACAGGCTTAACCTGTACCGACAGCATCCTCAAGTATGACGGCAGGCAGCTGTCGGTGGACGATATTCTCAAGGGCTTATCGGCCTTGGGAGTTGGAAAGGAGGCGCACGTATGACAAACTTTGTGTTTCAGGCCGCGGAAACCGCCTGGTGCCCCGGCTGCGGCAATTTTGATATCGCAAACACGCTGGCGGGGGTGCTCACGGAGCTGCAGCTTGCCCCAAAGGACGTTCTGCTGGTCGGCGGCATCGGGCAGGCGGCGAAGCTTAATCAGTATGTGAACGCCAACGGCTTTTCCGGCCTGCACGGCCGCGCCTTGCCCGCCGCGGTCGCCGCCAAAATGATAAACCAATCGCTCACCGTGATCGTAAACTCCGGCGACGGGGATTCCTACGGCGAAGGCGGCAACCACTTCCTGCACAATATCCGCCGCAATGTGGATATCACGCATTTCGTGCACGACAATCAGATTTACGGTCTCACCAAAGGGCAGACCTCGCCCACGTCGGACGCCTGCACCGTGGACCGCACCGGGGCTTGCAACTTAAACCGGCCCATGAACCCGCTGCTGGTTGCGCTGGCGGCCGGGGCAACGTTTGCGGCGCGCACGTTCAGCGGCAATAAGGAGCATATGGCCAAAATCATGAAAGCCGCGATCCTCCACAAGGGTTACGCATTGGTGGATATCCTCCAGCCCTGCGTCAGCTTCAACAAGGTCAATACCTTCGCATATTACAAGGAGCATACCTACGAGCTGGAAGCGGAGTACGATGCCGGAAACCTGCAAACTGCGCTGCTGCGCGCGCTGGAATACGGCCCGAAAATTCCCATCGGCATCCTGTATCAGGGCTTTGCGCCAACCTTCCACCAGCAGCACCCCGCGATTTTCGGAAACGAACCCATGATCGCCCACAAAGCCTCCCCGGAAACGCTGCAGGCGCTGCTGAACCGGTTTGCCTGAGGGCGGCAGCCGTATAAAATCATGAAACATCCCAAAGCGCGCCGTGTACAGCGGCGCGTTTTGCGTATCAAGGCACGAGGGAACCATCCTGCTGTCTTCCGGCACTCGCCGTGCGCTTTGGTTCGGATCTCATCAAACGGGTTATCGGCATCCTGTACCCAATATCCTCACATTTACCCCAAACGAAGCGGAAGGGAATGCCCAACGGAGGCCGGATATGGAACACAAAATAATTTCGCTGCGTCAGTCCGTGTACGCGCTGTGCGCGCAGTATCCCGAAATCAGGGAGATTCTCGCGGAGATCGGTTTCCGCGATATCACCAAACCGGGGATACTGGAAACGGCCGTGCGCTTTATGACCATTCCCAAAGGAGCGGCTGCCATGTGACTGCCGTCTGGCAAAAACAAAAACGAAACGAATATATATTCGAAATCGGAAAATATCTACTATTCGTCGGAAAAATGTCAATGTTTTATAGAAATATAGGAAAACTGCTATGGTTATTGACATACCAGACGGCATAATGTATAGTATATTAAACTGAAACGTTACGCATAAAGGGTTTGGGACTTGGGTCAAATCTCATTTTGACGGTCATCAAAGGCTTCCGCTTCGGCGCGAACCTTGGAGCCGGCGGCCGACGAGGAAGGATACGTTTGAACGAAGTCATTTTGTCCATGGAAGGAATTGACAAAACCTTTCCGGGCGTGCATGCGCTGGATCATGTCAGCTTCGACGTACGCAAAGGCGAAGTCCACGCGCTCATGGGGGAGAACGGAGCCGGAAAGTCCACTTTAATGAAGGTGCTGACCGGCATTTATACCAAGGACGCCGGAACGATCACCTACGAGGGCGGGGAAGTGTGCTTTGCCAGCCCGCGCGACGCGCAAAAGGCCGGCATCGTGATCGTGCACCAGGAGCTGAACATGATGGGCCACCTGACCGTGGCGCAGAACATATATATCGGCAGGGAATGGAAAAAGGGCCTGCTGATAGACGACGCGCGCATGAACGAGGAAGCGCGCAAGTTGTTTGCGCTGCTGAAGATCGACATCGACCCGAAAGAAACGATGGCGAGGCTTACGGTGGGCAAGCAGCAGATGTGTGAAATCGCCAAAGCCATATCGCACGAAGCGAAAATCATCGTGTTTGACGAACCGACCGCCGCCTTGACGGACACGGAAATCGAGCAGTTGTTCCGCATCATCCGCGATCTGCGCCAGAAGCAGTACGGCATCGTATACATATCCCACCGGATGGATGAAATAAAGCAGATTACCGACCGCGTTACCGTGATGCGCGACGGGCAGACCGTGGGCACGCTAGTTACGAGCGAGTGCACCAAGGACGATATCGTGCACATGATGGTCGGCCGCGTTATTTTCGACGAGCCGAAAACCAGCAGCCGCGTTCCCGCGGACGCGCCGGTGGTGTTGAAGGTGGAACACCTAAATGCCGGCCGCATGGTGCGGGACGTGAGTTTTGAGCTGCGGCGGGGCGAAATTCTGGGGTTCTCCGGGCTGATGGGCGCGGGCCGCACCGAAACGGCGCGCGCGTTGTTCGGCGCGGATCCCCGCGACAGCGGCGACGTGTATGTCGAAGGGAAAAAGGTGTCCATTCATTCCCCGCAGGACGCCGTCCGCGAGGGGATCGGCTACCTTTCGGAAGACCGCAAGCGTTACGGCGTGGTGCTTAAAAAGAGCGTGACTGAAAACTCCACCCTCGCCTGCCTGAAGGATTACGTGAAACCCGGCGGCTTTATCGACGGCGCGGCGGAAACGCGGATCACCCAGAAAATGGTCAGCGCCCTGAAAACCAAAACGCCCAGCGTCGCGCAGCTGGTGATGGACCTCTCCGGCGGCAACCAGCAAAAGGTGGTGCTGGCGAAGTGGCTGATTAGCAACAGCAAAATCCTCATTTTCGACGAGCCGACCCGCGGCATCGACGTCGGCGCGAAGCAGGAGATTTACGAGCTGATGAACCGGCTCGTGCAGGAAGGCAAGTCCATCATTATGATCTCCTCGGAAATGCCTGAAATTCTCCGTATGTCCGACCGCATCGTGGTGATGTGCGAGGGCAAAAAAACGGCGGAGTTCGACGTGTCGGAAGCCACGCAGGAAAAGATCATGAACGCGGCGACACGCGAAATCGCGGTTTAGGAGGATCGAAAGCATGAAAGCGGCACTCCAGAAATTCAAAAGCCTGCGTTTCGTTAAGCTGGTCGGGTTTAACCGCGTGGTGCTGATCCTGATTATCTTCCTGATGTACGGGCTTTTCACGCTGCTGACGCCCATCCTTCGCAACGGCTCGACGTTCGTCAACTACAACCGCATTTTAAGCGCGTTCAACTACGCCTACTTCATCGGCTTTCTGGGGCTTGGGGTGACGTTCGTCATCGCGACCGGCGGCATCGATTTTTCCATCGGCGCGGTCATGTTCTGCTCGGCGCTGATCTCCGGCTATTGCCTTACGAAGTTCATGCTGCCGCTGTGGCTGTGCCTTTGCATCAGCGTCGCCGTGGGCGCCGCCTTCGGTTCGGTCGGCGGGTACTTTGTGGCATACCGGCACCTGCCGTCCTTCATCACGTCGCTGGCGCTGATGCTGGTCGCCAAGGGCGTGGGGTCCATCTTTACCAAAACGCAGTCGGTCACCTGGCCGTCCGACAACCCGGCGACGGACTGGTACCGCAGTCTTGTGAAGTTGAACGGCTTTCCCGTCGGCTTTGCCATCATGATTATCATCGCCGTGCTGTGCGCGCTGCTGCTGTACCGCACCAAGGCCGGGCGCTATATGCTGTGCCTTGGCAGCAACAAGGAAGCCGTTCGGCTGTCCGGCGTGGACACCCGCAAATGGGAGATGCTCGCGTATATCATGTCCGGCACGCTGGCCGGCATCGCCGCCATTTTCTACGTCGGCGCGTATACCACGGTGCAGCCCGGCCTTGGCGATACCTTCAACAACGAAGCCATCGCGGCCTGCGTGATGGGCGGCACCTCCATGGCCGGCGGTTCCGCGTCCATACTGGGCACTGTCATCGGCGCGGTGATCGTGGCGCTGATGCAGGAAGGCATTCTGGCAATGGGCTTTACGATTTCGTATCAATATGTGCTGACCGGCCTGATCGTACTTGGCGCGGTAACGGCGGATATCATCAGCCGCAAGCGCAAGAACTGACGCTGCGCCATATTATGCAGGAGGCACCGCGATGAACAGACTGAGGAACAACTCCCTGATCAAGAAACTGGGCGTACAGCGCTTGGTGATCTTTGGCGTACTGGTCATCCTCTTCGTATTTTTCTACGCGATGAGCCCGTCGTTTCGCAAATACTCGACCATCGTCACCATGGCCAGCTACATGTACTATATCATGCTGATGGCCATCGGCGTAACCTTTCCGCTGATTACGGGCGGCGTGGACCTGTCCATCGGCACGGGCCTGGTGTGCTATTCCATCGTCGGCAGTTTTCTGATGCGCCAGATGGGGCTTCCCATATGGTTCGCCATGGTGGTCACCGTCGGCATGGGCGTGTTCTTCGGCTTCGTCAACGGCATCGTCGTCGCCAAGCTCAACATTCCGCCCTTCATTACAACGCTTTGCACCATGATGATCGTGCGCGGGCTGGGCTCCATCCTCACCGGCGGCATGACGGGCGTATGGCCCATGGCGGGGCAGGAGGGCAGTTGGTTTCGGGATCTGCTGAAATATAAGATCGGGGACACGATCTATCCCGTGGGCCTGCTGATCATCGCGGTACTGGTCATCTGCATGTCCATCGTCCTCAACCATTCCCGCACCGGGCGCTATATTATCGCCATCGGCAGCAACAAGGAAGCGCTCAAGCTTTCGGGCGTCAACGTGGTGCGCTGGCACGTGATGGCGTATGTGTTCTCCGGCTTTTTCGCGGGCCTTGCGGCGATCGCGTACGCGGGTACGTTTTCCTCCATCACGCCCGGCACGGGCGCGGGGCTGGAGCTGGACGCCATCGGCGGCGCCATCATCGGCGGCACCGCAATGACGGGCGGCAGCGGCTCCATCGTGGGCACGTTTTTGGGCGTCTGCCTGATCTCGCTGCTCAAAACCGGGCTTCCCAACGTAGGGCTCCAGGCCAACTGGCAGCAGATCATCACCGGGGTTATCCTGATCGTTGCCGTGACGATCGACATGATCCGCCGTCACAAGCAAACTGCGATATGAACGCCAGAAGGCGTCATATATATAGTATAAGGGGGGTTATCTCATGAAAAAGGCGCTGTCTCTGTTTCTGGTACTGCTGCTGATCGTTGGCACGGTATCCTTCGCCGTCGCGGAAGACGCGAAGACCTATTCCTTTGAAATCGTATCCAAGGGCTTCCAGTCCACCTATTGGCAGGCGGTTCTCAAGGGATGCGTCAGCGAAACCACGAAAATCAACGACGCTGCCGGCTATGAAATGGTGAAATTCAACATGGTCGGCCCCGACTCTGAAAGCGATATCGCCGTACAGGTGAACGAGTTTGAGTCGGCGTTGAACGCCAAGCCCGACGCCATCGGCCTTGCCGCTCTGGACGTGAACGCGCTCAACGACAACATCGCCGCGGCGCAGGCTGCCGGCATCCCGATCATCGGTTTTGACTCCGGCGTGCCCAATGCGCCCGCAGGCGCGGTGCTCGCCAATGCTTCCACCGACAACTATGCGGCAGGCGCCGTGGTTGCCGAGAACCTCTACGCCAAGATCAAGGCCCGCATCGCGGCCGCGACTGCGCCTGTGCGCGTAGGCGAGATCAACCAGGACGCCACCTCTGAGTCCATCACCAACCGCGGCCTGGGCTTCATCGACAAGTTTGTCGAGCTGGCCGCCGCGGACGGCTTCAAAGTGGCCGTCGTGGGCAACGAGAAGTACGTCAACGATTCCACCGCCAATAAGGTTGCGGAAGCCGACGCCAACGTGATCATCGAAGTTCGCGTGCCCGCGCAGACCACCACCGAACTGTGCGCCACCGAAGCGGGCGTTGTCTTGAACCAGCCGGATACCATCGCGATCTTCGGCTCCAACCAGGTTTCTGCCGAGGGCATCATCACCGCCAACGAAATGCTGGGTCTGTGCGGCTCCACCGACGATATGATTATCGCCGTGGGCTTTGACTCCGGCACCGTCATCAAGGCTGCGGTCACCTCCGGCGTTATGTACGGCGCTGTGACCCAGAGCCCCGTGGGCATCGGCGAAAAACTGATCCAGCTGCTGCTTGCCGCCGCCAAGGGCGAAGCCGTTGCGGACACCGACACCGGCTGCGCGTTCTACACCTCCGAGAATATCGCGTCCGACGCCATCGCCCCCAACCTCTACGACTGATCCTTCACGCGTAACAAGGGCCGCTTCCCGTAAGGGAAGCGGCCTTTTCCAATGCATCGGCTGCGGAGCGGCCTGCGCGCGGGGGGACGCCCTCAAAGCAGCTTTTTAATGCTGCTGCCCTCGTAAAGCTGCGTGGACAGCGTGATGATCTGGTTCAAGGGTTCCGAGGAGGTATCCGACAGCAAACGCAGGGTCTGCCTCGCCACGCATTCGCCGATGGCGTTTTGCGGCTGTTTGACCAGCGTAAGGCTTGGGTACATCGCGCCGAACAGATCCAGCTTGTCAAACCCGATCACGGAAATATCGTCCGGCACGCGGCAGGAAGTTTCGTTCAGGGCGATCATCGCCCCGAGCGTCATCTCGTAATTGGTCACGAAAATCGCCGTGGGCCGCGGCGTCAGCGCGAGCAGCGCCTTCATCTGGGTGTAGCCGCCTTCCATGGAGTAATCGCTGAAACGTATCAAATCCTTATCGGGGATCAGGCCGTACTCCGCGCAGGCGTTGAGGTACCCTTCCCGCCGTTTCTGCGTCGTATAAATGCCCTCGTTGCCCAATATTACCCCGATGCTCCGGTGCCCGGCCTCCAGCAGATGGCGGGTCGCTTTCTCGGAAGCGTCCACGTTGTCCACCACAACGGCGCTCACCTTGCCGCTGTAAGCCTTCAGCATCCTGTCCACCAGGATGATCGGGATCTTCGCCTCCAGCGCGGGTTTCAGATGCTCGCCCGTGGTATCGGTCGGCATATTGATCAGCCCGTCCACGCGCTTGTGCATCAGAAAGGAAACGGCGTCCTTCTCCCGCTTGGCGTTGGTACGGCAGTCGCATACGATCACGGCGTAATCGTGCTGGCGAAGGATATCTTCCATGGTGGTGATAATGGAGGTGATAAACTGGTTGCCCAGCTCCGGAATCACCACGCCCACCGTGCGGCTTTGGCTGGTTTTCAGGCTGCGGGCGAACTCGTTGGGCACAAAACGAAGCGTGCGAACGGCGTCTTCGATCAGCTTCTGGTTTTTCGGCCTTACCTTGCCCCCGTTCAGATATTTGGATATCGTCGCCAGGCCCAGGCCCGTCATTCTGGCGATGTCTTTCATCGTGGCCGCCATGCGAGTTCTCCCTTCGCTTTTTCAACGCGGTTGTTGCTGAATTTTATTATACCAAATCTATGCAAATCGCACAATGTGTTGTGTATTTTGTCTTTTAGGAACTGCTGGAACCGCCGGAAAGCGCTTGACAGAGAAGCGTTTCAAGCATATAATCGTAAACGGAAACGTTTCGTTTATGAGGTGTTGTAGGATGGCGTTGGTCACATCCCGGGAGTTGCTGCTAGCCGCACAGAAGAACGGTTATGCTGTGGCGGCTTTTAACGTAGAAAATATGGAAATGGCGCAGGCCGTTGTCGCTGCCGCCTGTCAGGCGCACGCGCCGGTCATCGTGCAAACCACGTCGGGTACGCTGAAATACGCCCCGCCCGCCGTGTTTGCCGGCCTTGTTCGGCAGCTGGCGGAAGCCGCGCAGGTGCCCGTGGCGCTGCATCTGGATCATGGAAACGGGCTGGAGCTTGCCAAGGCTTGCATTGCCGCGGGGTATACCTCGCTGATGATCGACGGGTCCAACCTGCCCTTCGATGGTAACGTTACGCTTACCCAAAGCGTGGTACAGGCGGCGCAGGGCCTGCCCGTGGAAGCGGAGCTTGGCACCGTGGGCGGCAAGGAAGACGGGCACGAGGCCAAACCCCAGTATACCGACCCGCAGGAGGCTGCGCAGTTCGTTGCGCTCACCGGCATTTCCAGCTTTGCGGTTGCTATCGGCACCGCGCACGGCGTGTATAAAGGGATTCCGATACTGGATATCGGCCGTCTGGAACAGATCCGCCAAACCGTATCCGTGCCGCTCGTGCTGCACGGTACCAGCGGCGTGCCGCACGATCAGGTTCGCGCCTGCATCGCCCGGGGCATTTGCAAGGTGAATTACGCAACGGAGCTGCGGATTACGTTCTCCGACGCGGTAAAGGAAGCGCTGCGAAAGAAGCCGGAGGCGTTTGATCCGAAATATTACCTCGGCGCGGGCCGGGAAGCCGTGAAAGCGAAGGTGCTTGAATTGATTGCGCTGTGCGGCAGCGACGGGAAGGCCTGATATGCGCGCGTATCTGCTTGGCGTCGACGTAGGAACCTCCGCCTGCAAGGTGGCGCTGTTCCGCCCGGACGGCGGAGTGGCGGCGCAGGCAACGGCCGAATACCCCGTGTATTACCCGCAGCCCGGTTGGGCGGAGCAGGACCCGCAGGACTGGTGGAAGGCCATCTGCGCGTCGGTTCAGCGCGTACTTGCGGAAAGCGGCGTCGCGGCGGGAGAGATTGCCGGAATCGGCACCGACGGGCAAAGCTGGTCCGCCATCGCCATGGACGCAAACGGCGAACCGCTGTGCAATACCCCCATCTGGACGGACACACGCGCCCGCAAAGAATGCGCGCAGATTATGGAACGCGTGCCCGGGGACGCGCTATTTGCGTTGTGCGGCAACCCCGTACAGCCCAGCTATACCCTCCCCAAAATACTCTGGTATCAAAACAACCGCCCGGATGTGTATCAAAAAACGGCGCACATCCTGCAATCCAACAGCTATATCGTTTACAGGCTCACGGGGCGGATCACCCAGGATATTTCCCAGGGCTACGGCCTATGCTGCTTTGACATGCGCCGCGGGCAATGGAATTTGGATATCGCGCAGCAGCTGGGCGTACGTGCCGGGCTTCTGCCGGAGCTTTTCCCAAGCCATCAGGTCGTCGGCGCCGTTACCCGGGAAGCCGCGCGGGCAACCGGGCTTCTGGAAGGAACGCCGGTCGTCGCCGGCGGGCTGGACGCCGCCTGCGGCACGCTGGGCGCCGGTGTGACCGAGCCCGGGCAAACGCAGGAGCAGGGAGGCCAGGCGGGCGGCATGAGCCTGTGCATCGGCGAGTACGCCGCCGACCCGCGCCTGATCCTCGGCCAGCACGTTGTGCCGGGCCGCTGGCTTTTGCAGGGCGGCACCACGGGCGGCGGGGGAGCGCTGAAATGGCTCCGGCAAACCGTTTGCCCGGATTTGGATTTCGGGCAGATGGACGCGCTGGCGGCCAGCGTGCCCGCCGCAAGCGATGGCGTGCTGTTTCTGCCCTACATGGCCGGGGAACGCAGCCCCATCTGGAACCCCAACGCCAGCGGCGTGTTTTTCGGGCTGAGCTATGCCAAAACCCGCGCGCACCTCATCCGCGCCGCCATGGAGGGCGTGGGGTATGCCCTGCGTCACAATCTGGAAACCGCGCAGGAGGCGGGCGCTTCGGCGCAAACGCTGCGGGCGATGGGCGGAAGCGCCAACAGCCTCGTTTGGACGCAAATAAAGGCGGATATCACCGGGCATCCTATCCAGGTGCCGGCCAGCGATACCGCAACCACGCTCGGGGCGGCTTTGCTTGCGGGCGTAGGCACGGGCTTGTATGCAAACTTTGGGGACGCCTGTGCGAATACCGTAAAGGTCACCCGCTCCCATACGCCGGACGAGAGCCTCAAGCCCGCGTACGACCAGGGGTATGCGGCGTACCGGGAACTATACACCCGCCTGGAGCCCATGATGGCAGACGGCGGAACGGTGAAAGGATGATTTGAGCTTGAAAGCAGCCGTTCTTTTTGGAAACGAAGACCTTCGTTATACGGATTGGGATACCCCCGTCACCAAGCCCGGCACCGTAAAGGTGCGCGTGCGCGCCACCGGCATTTGCGGCAGCGACGTACCGCGCGTCCTGCATAACGGCGCACATTTCTACCCCGTGGTACTCGGGCACGAGTTCAGCGGCGATATCGTGGAGGTCGGCACGGGCGTAGAGGGCCTCAAGCCCGGCGATACCGTGAGCGGCGCGCCGCTTGTGCCCTGTATGAAATGCGATGATTGCCAGCGCGGCAACTTTGCCCTGTGCAGGCACTATTCGTTCATCGGCAGCCGCGAGCAGGGCAGCTTTGCGGACTATGTGGTGCTTCCGGCGCAAAACGCAGTGCAATACGATCCCTCCATTCCCTACGCACAGGCGGCGATGTTCGAGCCCTCCACGGTTGCCATCCACGGCCTGCTGCAGGGCGATTACCGCGGCGGCGGCACGGTGGCGGTGCTGGGCTTGGGCACGATCGGCATCTTCACCGCGCAATGGGCGCGGATTTTCGGCGCGAAGAAGCTGGTGGCGTTCGATATCGACGACGGCCGTCTCGCGCTGGCGCGCCGCATGGGCGCGGATGAGACCGTGAACACCCTCGGGCCGGATTTTATGAAGCAGGCGCTTGCCTATACCGGCGGCGCGGGCTTTGACCACGTGTTTGAAACGGCGGGAAACCCCGTCACCATGCGCATGGCGTTCGAGCTTGCGGCCAATAAAGCAAACGTTTGCTTCATCGGCACGCCGCATCAGGACCTGAGCTTCACCCCCCGGCAGTGGGAGAACATGAACCGCAAGGAGTTCCGGCTGACCGGAAGCTGGATGAGCTATTCCGCGCCGTTCCCCGGCAGGGAATGGGAGCTGACGGCGCACTATTTCGCAACCGGCGCCCTGCGGTTTGATCCGGCGTTCATCTTCCGCACCTACCCGATGAAGGACGCCGCCGAGGCCTTCGCTTTATACAAGGATCCGTCGCAGGTACACGGCAAAATCATGCTGGTCAACGAGTAACACCGCGGCGGGATAATGCCGCAGAAGACCCCGGAAACGATCATGAGGAAAGAAGGAGTTATCATGGCAGAACATATCGACCCGAAACTGGTTCCCAAGCGCAAACTGTATACCGGCGAGGAAATCCCCTGCATCGGTATGGGCACTTTCGGCAGCGACCGTTTTACGCCCGCGCAGGTTTCGCAAGCCGTTGCCGGAGCCATCCGCTGCGGGTACCGCCTGTTCGACTGCGCCGCGGTGTACGGCAATGAAGATTTGATCGGCACGGTGTTTGACCAGGCGCTGCGCGAAGGCGTTGTCAAGCGCGAGGAGCTGTTTATCACCTCGAAGGTGTGGAACGATATGCACGGACAGGGCGACGTGCTTTTATCCTGCGCCAAAACGCTGCGCGATTTGAAACTGGACGTGATCGACGCGTATTTCGTGCACTGGCCGTTTGCCAACTATCACGCGCCGGGCTGCGACGGCGACAGCCGCAATCCCGACAGCAAACCGTTCTCCGCGGAGCGTTTCATGGCCACGTGGCGCCAGATGGAACGCTTGCACGATATGGGCCTGGTGCGCCATATCGGTATGAGCAGCATGACCATTCCCAAGCTCGAAGCCGTGCTGCCGCTGTGCCGCATCAAGCCGTCGCTCATCGAAATGGAGTTGCACCCGACGTATCAACAGCAGGAGCTGTATGATTATGTTGTAAGCCGCGGCATTCAGCCCATCGGGTTCTGCCCCATCGGCAGCCCCACGCGCCCGGACCGCGACAAAACCCCGGACGACGTTTCTGATATCGCCGTTCCCGCGGTTGTGGAAGTAGCCAAGGCGCACGGCGTTCACCCCGCGGTGATCTGCCTCAAGTGGGCCGTGCAGCGCGGGCAGATTCCCATTCCCTTCTCCGTTTACGAAAACGAGTATGTGTCCAATCTTCGCTGCACAACGGTCGATCCGCTGACGGACAAAGAAATGGAAGCCCTGAAGACCGTGGAATGCAACAACCGCCTGATCAAGGGGCAGGTGTTCCTCTGGCCCGGCGCGAAGGATTGGCATGATCTGTGGGACGAAAACGGCACCATCACGAAATGAGGGCTGCATATGCTAAAAAACATACCGGGGCTGATGCCTCCGGAACTGATGAAAATCCTTTTGGAAATGGGCCATGGGGACGAACTGCTGCTGTGTGACGGCAACTATCCCAAGTTCGGCTGTCCGGAGCGCTGCGTGCGGATGGATGGGCACGGGATCAGCGAAATTCTGGATATGCTGCTAAAGTTTTACCCGCTGGATTCCTATGTGGAGCACCCGGCTATCCTCATGGCGGTGCTTGCCGGCGATCCTTATAAGCCGGAAATCTGGGATGAATACCGTATGATCGGCAAACGTTACGAGGCCGACGGCCTGCGCGAGCAGGCGGTGGAGAAGCCGGAGTTTTATGAGCGCGGCCGGCACTGCTACGCGTGCATCGCCACCAGCGAGAAAGCGCTTTACGCAAACCTGATCCTCAAAAAGGGCGTCGTGAAATAACTCCTGCGGCATATTACCTCCAGTATGCCGCATCCATCATCGCAGCCGCCTCCCCTGTTACAGGGGAGGCGGTTTCTTGTTGATATGCAGTTGACCGGTCCGTCCGATAGGCGGCCGATGCCCCGCGGCTTGGGCTGCCTCGCCGCAACACCTGCTGCTTGAATTCCTTCCCGCGCTTGGGTTGTCGCGTATTTCAACCCCTGCCCGTGTTTGGGCTGCCGGGTGCTTCAAACCCGGCGGCAGCACCGCATTTTTTACACAGTGTGGACTTGTTTATCCCTTCACCGCGCCGGACGTCAGGCCCTTCATGAAGGTTTTCTGCATGGACAGGTACAGAATGATAATCGGCAGCGACGCGAGCATCACGTTGGCAAACACCAGGTTCCACATGGAGGTATACGCGCCGATCGCGTTGTAGATGCCGGTCGTGATCGTTTTCCCGCCGCGGAAACCGAGGATATACATGGGGTTTAGGAAGTCGTTCCAAATCCACATGCCCAGGAAGATCACCGCGGTTGCGGTGCAGGGCTTGACCAGCGGGAAGATGATCTTGAAAAACGTCGTAAACGGGTTGGCGCCGTCGATATAGGCCGATTCGTCCAAACTCACGGGCAGCGTTTTGATGAACCCGACGTAGATAAAAATGGTCGTGCTGAAATACGTGCCTCCGTAAAACAGCAGCAGGCCGGGCATGGTGTACAGTAAGTGCAGGGCGCTGAGCGTTTTGATGCTCGGCACAAGCGTAACCACGGGCGGTATCATGATACCGGCAAGGGAGAAAACGTACAGCGCATTATAAACCTTGCCCTTCCGCCGGGCGATGATGTAGGCGGACATGGAGGTCAGCAGGATGATCAGCAGCACCGACAGGCCGGTGATGAGGATGCTGTTCTCGTATAACGCCAGCATGTTGGAGGATTCGAACGCGTCGATGAAGTTCTGAAAGGTGGGGGCAACGGGAAGGCTGAGCGGGGATTTAATGATCTCCGGATACGGTTTCACGGAGTTGACCACCGCGATATACAGCGGCGCCAGGTATAAAAGCGCGAAAAGCAAAATCAGAAGCTTCCGCGCCCAGTTGCCGATCTTCGTCCAATTCATGTCAGTATTCCACCTCGTGCCGCTTGGATATGGTCAGCTGAATGATCGTCAGGATGACGATCACGACGAATAGGATGATGATCGCGGCGGACGAATAACCCCTGCGGTTATATTCAAAGGCCTTCTCCACGCCAAAGAGCGTTACGGTTTGCGTTGCGCCGCCCGGCCCTCCGCCCGTGATGACCTTTACATGATCGTATTGTTTTAAGCCGCCGGCTACGGCAAGAATGCAGTTGATCGTAATGCCCGGCGCCAGCAGCGGAAGCGTGATGTGGCGGAAACGGTAATACCAGCCCGCCCCGTCCACCTTGGCGGCCTCGTAAACCTCCTGCGGAATGGTGGAGAGCGTGGACAGATAAATGACTACGAAGAAACCCAGGCTGTTCCAGCAGATAATGCCGGAGATCATGAAAATCGTCGTCAGCGGCGACCGGTAAAAATCAAACGCGGTTCCCCCCAGCGACAGGAGAATGGAGTTGATGACGCCGCCGTTGGTTTGCACCATATAAGACCAGATAAAGGCAACCACCACGCTGCTCATCACGGTCGGAATAAAAATCGCGCTGCGGGAAATGCTCAGCAGCTTGCTTTTCTCATTGAGCAGCGCCGCCAGAAGAATGCCCAGCACGTTATAGATGACAGTCGTCGTAATCATTATGATAACGGTAACCTTCAGCGCCTGGAAGAAAGACGCGTCGTGAAAAAGCGTTACGAAGTTTTTCAGGCCGATCATCCGGTACGTAGCGCTGATTCCGTCCCAGTTCGTGAAGCTGTAAAAGAAACACATGACCACCGGCACGATCATAAAGATCGAATATACCAGAAAGCCCGGTGCCAGAAAAAGCGCGTCGTAGAGTTTATTGTGTTTCATTTAACCCTCCATTAGGAAAGGGGGTAAACGTTTTACGGCTTACCCCCTCTGATCAACCGATGCGGCAACCGCACCGTTACACCGCGGTTAGTTCATGGCGTCCTTGGCAATGGTCCACTCGTTGTCGAAGATGGCAAGCTCGGTGGCAACGTCGTTGCCCAGGGCAATGTTCTGCGTGAGCTTGTTGGTGTAGTAATCCTTGAGGCCCGGCAGGAACGCGGCGTCGCCCGTCATGCTCTCAAAGCCTTCCACTTCGTGCATGCCTGCGATCGCTTCTTCGATGTACAGGCGCAGCGGGATCATTTCGTAGGGGACGGCTTCCTTGGTGGTGGCAAACAGCTGCTCGCTCTTAAGGAACTCGCTGTACAGCTCGGTGTTGGTGAAGAAGAACTTCACAAACTCTTTGCACACTTCGGGGTACTGCGTGTAAGCGCTGATGGAGAGGCCTTCGTTGACGAACACGGACAGCACGTTGGCGTCGTTATCGCCGGGCATCGGGAACCAACCGACCTCAAACTCCTGCAGGCCTTTGGCGACTTCGGCATTGACCCACGAGCCCATGGGGAGCATCGCCGCGTTGCCGGTGAAGAACTGCTCAAGCATCTGGGTGTACGTGATGCTGGGGAGGCTGTCGCCCGCGTAGTTCTGGCAGATGAACTGATACTTTTCCATCGCCTTCACAAGCTCGGGGTTGTTGAACTTCACGGCGTCGGCGTTACGCTGGGAACCCCAATCCGGGTTCGCGGCAAGAACGTCGGTGCCGGCAATCATGTTCGCCAGCATGATCTGCGGCCAGCCATCCTTGATGCCGAGGGATACGGGGAGGATTCCCTTGGCTTTCAGGGCTTCGCAGACGTCCAGGAACGCCTGATAGGTCTTGGGTACTTCCAGGCCGTTGGCGGCGAAGATGTCTTTGTTGTAGAATACGCCGATGACCTGTTTCTTATAGTTGGCAACATACTGTTTGCCGCCGATTTTGCCGATGTTGGGATCCAGCAGATAGTCCAGTTCGCTGTCTTCAAACGCCAGCAGCGCGCCGGAGGGTACGAAGTCCGCCGGGTTCTGCATGACCATGACGTCCGGGAACTGGCCGGTTGCCAGCAGGGTTTTCTCATACTGGAAAATGTCCACGTTGGAAGAGGGCTGTCCGATAATTTCCACGTCTACATCGGGGTGGGCCGCCATGTACATGTCGGCGATTGACTGCCAGAATTCCACCGGCAGCTGCGGCTGAATGTTGACGCAGAACACGATTTTGGCTTTCGCGGAATCCGCAAGGCTGCTTCCGGCGAAGAGGCCCATGACCAGTGCAACGGCTAAGAGGAGGGTGAGAATCCGTTTCATGATTGATCGCTCCTTTGTTTATTTTGGGAAACAATTCTATACTTTATGCTATCTTTTCCGTCCTTCAGCGTCAATGTAATGAATTCTAGCTCTTGTGGTAAAAATTATCACTGCGCGTGTCGGTGGGTAGGGCGCCGGTGATTTTCTTGTAGATTTTCAGGAAGTAGTGATAATCGGTAAACCCCACGCGCTGGGAAACCTCGTATACCTTCAGGCTCGTCTGCGCAAGCAGTTCCCTGGCCTTGTCCACGCGGTAACGGTTTACGTAGTTCGTGAAGGACTCGCCGGTGGATTTCTTAAAAACCTGCCCGAGGTACGAGGTGTTGATGGAGCAGAACCCAGCGATTTGCTTAAGCGACAGGGCTTCGTGATAATGCGCGGCGACGTAGCCGATCGTGCGGTTGACGATGCCGTTCCATTGCCCCTCCAGCTGGTCGTGCTGCCGCGAGAGCCGTTCCTGCTCAAAACCGTCGGCCGCCGCGGCATAGGATTGGTGAACGTCCTCAAGCGCGGATACCGGCGTACCCAAACGATAGACGAGCGGGCGCGCCAAACGCGTCCGCGCATATTCCGCGGCCTGATCCAAAATGTCCTTCGCGCGGCTTCGCACCAGCGGCTCCGTCCCTGCGATAAACAGGAGCACCAGCCTTCCCTTCGCGTCCAGAAAGGCGGCGGCGGCGCTGCCCGCCAAGGCCTGCGCGGCGTCCCGCAGGGTAAGCATGAGGCTGGGGTCGTCCTGCGGGCAGGCAATTCCGCCGTCACCGGCCAGCATGCAAA
>JAEWTC010000032.1 GCA_023459675.1 Bacillota bacterium
TATGGACGAGGTAGGCCTCGTGGCGGTTTCGGTGACCGAGGAGGGGTTGATCCGCGTGCGGCCCATCGGCGGGATCGACCCCCGGGTGCTGGTGTCCAAGCGCGTGAAGGTGGGCTACGGGGAAGGCGCCGCAGCCGGGGTGATCGGCTACCCGCCCATCCACCTGCAAACCGAGGAAGAGGAAAAGGCCCCGCCCAGTATGGACAAGCTGACCGTGGATATCGGCGCGAAGGACAAGGCGGAGGCCGAGGGTATTGCGCCCAAGGGCACGTACATTACGTTCGATACGCCCTACACCCCCTTTGGGGACGGCTTTGTGTGCGCCAAGGCGCTGGACGACCGCGTGGGCGTGTATAACCTGCTGCGCCTGCTTGCCACGCCCTACGACGGCGAGCTGATTTTTGCCTTCACCACGCAGGAAGAGGTGGGGCTGCGCGGCGCGTATGCCGCGGGCTACCGCGTGCAGCCGGAGATCGGAATTATTCTGGAAGGCACCACCGCCAACGATCTGGGAGACACGCCCGACGCTTTGAAGGTGTGCGCGCTGGGCAAAGGCCCCAGCGTATCGTTTATGGATAACGCGTCCATCGCGGACCAGGGGCTGTTCAAGCTGACGCTCGCCGCGGGCCGGGAGCATAACGTGCCGTTCCAGATCAAACAATTCGTGTCCGGCGGCAACGATTCGGGCGCGGTGCAGCGTTCCGGCGCGGGCGTGAAAACCGTGGTGCTGTCCGTGCCCTGCCGCAATATCCACAGCCCCGCGTCGGTGTGCAATCTTTCCGACGTGGATAACCAGATGGAACTCGCCAAAGCCGTGCTTGCGCGTTTGATGAAAGGATGAAGTGCAAATGAGAGAACTGATACAGCAGCTGACCGCCATATACGGCCCCAGCGGGCGGGAAACCTCCGTGGCCGCCGTGATTGAGAGCCTGGTCACACCCTACGTGGACAGCGTCCGCCGCGACGCGCTTGGCAACCTCATCTGCGAGAAAAAAGGAAACGGCAAAAAGCGCGTTATGTTTGCCGCGCATATGGACCACATCGGCCTGATCGTCACCCACGCGGAGAAGGAAGGCTTTCTGCGCGTCAGCAACGTGGGCGGCATCAGCGTAAACAACAGCCGCGCCCGGCGCGTGAAGTTTCAAAACGGCGTGGAAGGCGTGCTCTACGAGCAGGCCCTGAAGGAAAACGAGAAAAGCGCCCTGACCACCCTGTACATCGATATCGGCGCGAAGGACGCGGCCGAGGCCCTGTCCATGGTGGAGCTTGGGGATATCGCCGTGTATGCCGAGCCCGCCTTCGCGGTGGGCGCGCACCGCATGGCCGCCCCCGCCATGGACGACCGCGCCGCCTGCGCGCTTTTGATCGAGCTATTGAAAAACCTGCCGGAAAACCACGTCGATCTCGTGGCCGTGTTCACCGCGCAGGAAGAGGTGGGCTTGCGCGGGGCTACGGTATCCGCGTACTCCGTAGAGCCGGACGAAGGTATCGCGCTGGACGTGACCATCGCGGGCGATATCCCGGAGATGAAATTAAACGCCGTGAAGATGGGAGAGGGCGTCGCCATCAAAATTAAAGACGCGCGCAGCATTTCCAACCCCGACGTCGTTTCCCGCATGATCGCGGCGGCGCAGGCGGCGGGCGTGCCCTTCCAGCGCGAGGTGCTGCCCTACGGCGGTACGGACGCGGGCGCTATGCAGCTGTCCCGCGGCGGCATGCCGGTGGGCACGGTTTCCATTCCCTGCCGCTACGTGCACTCCGCCTGCGAGATGATCGACTTAAACGACATGGAAGGCGCGAAGAAGCTGCTGATCGAGTACGTAAAGGCATAACCGCCCTTTCGAAAAACAATCGCGCCTCCGGCTGCCTTACGGCCGGAGGCGCTTTTTGCCGTCCTGCGGGGGCGAGGGGCCGCGGCCGTTGACAAGGGTGGAACGTAAGTCTATAATCGGTTCGAATGGGAATAAAAACCAGAAGGAACCGGAGCGGCGCACAGGCACACAGCTGCGCAGGCACGCGGATCGTGAACGTTATGAGCGGAAAAAATTGTAAGTTTTGGATCATTCTGACTGTCCTGCTGCTGTGTTTGCTGCCCGCGCTGGCTTCAGCCGGTTCGCTGACCACATTCTACAACGCGGATTCCAACGCCGTCGGTTTTTTGTTCAACCTCACGGCAATCGGCGCGGACGATCTGATGATCGATTCGTTCGACGTCAACCTGACGGACGAAAATAACCCGGCCACCATTGCCCTGTACTACCGCGAGGGCGGGTATGCGGGGTTTGAACACGACGCCTCCGCGTGGACGTACCTGGGCGCCGCCACGGTCACCGCGATGGGGAAGAACAACGTCACGCATCTGCCGGTCGGCGGGCTGCGCCTGACCGCGGGGAAAACCTACGGCGTCTACATGTACGCTACGGACGCCGATACCGTACCCCGCTTCCGGTATTCCGCGGCGCTGGTGAGTCCCCTGTTTGAAAACGAAGCGCTCAGGCTTTCCGGCGGCAGCGGAACTTCCGGCAGTTTGTTTTCCGGAATGATCCATGATCCGCGCACCTGGAACGGCACGGTCTATTATTCCGTCGCGCCGTCCGTTCCCGCCACGGGGGATACGGCCGGAACCGCCCTCGCGTTCTGGGCGTTACTTGCGCTTGCCGCGCCCGCGGCCGCGCTGTGGCTGCGCAAACGGGCTTCCCGCGGCTGAAAACGGGCGGCGCGGCGCCCGGGCAGGCGCAGCGGGGGAAACGCCGATGCCCTTGTCCGCTTCTCTGGGATACCCTGGCTGCGCGGCCTTGCGGCCTTTCAGCCCAATGGATAGAGAAAGAAAGGAAATGCGTATGAAAAACCGTTGGCTATGTCTGCTGCTGGCCCTTCTCCTTACGGCAAGTATGCCTGCCGCCGCTCTTGCGCAGGAGCGCGGGTACGAAACTCCGGAGGCTTGCGCGCAAGCGCTGTTTGACGCGCTGCAAACGCAGGACGTTGCATTGATGGAAAGCTGCATGGCGTTTGAGGAAATGGCGGCGGGCTTTGATTACCAGGCGCAGGCGGAGCGCATGAAATCCGCGCCTACGTTCGTGTTTCAATTGCCCGCAACCGACGCGTTTACAGAGATTTATAACGTGGAAACGATGCGGCGGAATTGGTATATGCGGGTTTCCTCCCTCATTCTGTACGCGGCCGACCCGGCCCTTGCGGCGCTCCTGTTCGACGGTAAAACCTACAGCGTCTCCAGCGAAGAATATACGACGATCCTAGCTTCCGTAGACTCGCTCGATACGGATAACGTGCTTGCCGATTACGAGTATCAGGGCACCATCGCCCCTTCGGAGATCAGCGCCGCGGCGGACGCGTATGCCAAGCAGGAAATGCAGGAGAGGCTGCAAAGCACCATGGCGTGCTGGGGGATCGATACCTTTACCGAGCTTGCCATGGTGGTGCAGAAAACTGGCGGCTCGCTGTTTAACGGAAAAATAACCTACATTCTTCCCGTGCGGTTTGTGCAGGTCGACGGCCGGTGGCTGATCGACCCCAACGGCTCCATGCTGGGCTCGATCCTTGGCCTGCGCTCGACCGATCTCGTAATGGAAATGCCCTGATCCCAAGGGCTCCGCCCATGCAAACGCCCCGCCCGCAGAATGCGGGCGGGGCGTTTTTTTGCGCGTTGCGCACGGAGAAATGTATACTTCTTATTGTCAACTTTCGCGGCTTGTATTATACTGACGGCAGTAAACCATGTTCCGGTACGATCGCGGACACTTCCGTCCCAGTAGGACCATGAATACACGCATTGCGCTTCCGGGCGCACTGTTTCATAACCGAGGTTTGAAAGGAGATCGGTTTCTTATGGATGATGAAAAGGAGAAGAGACAACCGATTCTGTTCGGGTTATTGCTCTCCGCCGCGATCGCCGTGGTTGCGATCATTGTGCTCGTTGTGAATGCGATCGTCGGGCCATGGCGTTACACGGAAGCGCTGAAGTGGGTTCTGCTCACGGTTCTGTGCATTGGGTTCCTGCTGAGTATTGTTCTGGGCGCTGTTCTCCTGTACCGCGAGCTGATGGGAAACGGCGAGGATGGAAAGGCGAAAAAAGACGAGGATAAAAAGGCAAACGAAGCGGCGCAGATGACAAAAAGCGGCGTAATCAGGCAGCCGAAGACCGGCGGCGACCAGGCGAAACCATACGATCCGCTTAGCTGTAAGGACGAGAGTATCCGTGTTTTTCGTACGATGACAGCGAACGTGAAAGCCATCAGTGACATCTATAGAATCAGCAAAAACCAGGCAAGCGTCGCTTTCATCCTTTCCGTCAGCTTCTGCGCCGCTGGTTTGGTATTGCTGTTTCTGCCGCTCATTCTGGGGGCAATGAGGTTATACAGCGATTCGGTTGCGATGGTAGGGATCATCGGAGGCGCGGTATCCGAACTGTTCGGCGGCACGGTACTGCTGGTGCAGAAAGGCTCGTCCACGCAATTCAAACAATTCTACGAAGCGCTGCACGATAACGAAATGCTTCTGGCTGCGATAACGCTTGCGGAGAAGCTGCCTGAAAAGCAGCGGGAGTCTGCGTTTGAGAAAATTATCGAGAGTTCGCTCAAATGCATGACGGACAACAGCAAGGCTTCCTCCACGGGCGATTCGGGCGAGCCCGCCGCAAAGCCTACCGCCGGCGAGGCCGGGGCAAAACCCGCGGCGGCGAAACCAAACGGGAAAGCCGGGCAGGCGGGCGGGCAGAAGCCGGGCGCGCCTTCCGGCGCGGGGAAGGCAAACGGCGGGTGAAACCCGTGCGGCCGGCGCGGGGAAACGGATCGCCGGGCAAGGCGCGGCGGCAGTCAACTTGCCGCCGGAACTACAGCGGCCGCAAGCGCGCCGGGCACGGCAAACGCCCCGCCCGCATTCTGCGGGCGGGGCGTTTTGTTCGGCTTGCGTCCATTACTCCACGGTGAAAACCGCGTCTCCGGCAAAGGCGTCGTTCAGGTAGGCCGTCAGCTTGTATTCGCCCGCGGGCAGGGCGCCGTAATCGCGGATGATTTTGCGTAGCGCGGAATCAAACACGTAGTATTCCGAAACGGTCGTTTGATTGCCGTCGTACACCAGCACGTCCGCAAGGGTGTACACGTCGCCGTTGGGCAGGCGCAGCACAAGCTGGAAATCCAGGTACTTGG
>JAEWTC010000033.1 GCA_023459675.1 Bacillota bacterium
CCGCGCCGGGGAATAGCAATTGCATACCGCAGCGACCGCGGTTTGAACCGCTGATTTGAGGCTTAAGATCCGCAATTCCCGCCGCAGGCGCAGGCTGCCTGCGCCTTTCCCCGGTAAAAAGCTTCCAAATTCTCCGGCAGGGCATAAGGCCCGCCGCCGTCTGCCGTGCCGCCGCCCAGCGCCGCCCGGAGTATACCTTCGGCCAGCATTTGTTTGGGGGGAACCTCATAGGTTTTTCCCTCGTATGCGAACACGCGGCAATCCACATCGCCGCTGCTGATCGCGCTGCAGCAGCCGCAGCGGTTTTCGTCCACATGGGCGGCGATATCCCTGCCGTTTACGCGGATGGTGGGCGAGGAGAGAAACCTGTGCTTTTCTGCTATCTCCCGCGTCGTCATTTCGGTTTTCCGGTAATTCACGGCGTAGCCGGCCAGCTGAAGCGCGGGGGAAATTGCCGCAACCACCTCGCGCAGCGCCTTCTCGGTCTCCACGCACCGGTCGCAGCGCGACAGATCCAGATACAGGTAATCAATCTGCACGCGCTTCCCGGCTGCCGTCTCTCCGCCGCACGCGCACCCGGAAGCGGTCTCTTCGCAGGCTGTTTCCGCACCGCAGCAGCAGCCGGCTTCCCGGGCGGGAGCGGCGCCGTGGGGCGGCGTCCAGCCGGTGTCCTCTCCCAGGTAGACGATCGCGCCGGAAGGGCATAGGTTGCCGCAGCCGTGGCAGTGATCAACGCAGCCCTCGGGATGCACAACCACCGGGACAGGCGCCTTTGCCCGGTCATAAACGCCGTGGGAGCATTTGCCGATGCAGGTCCCGCATTCGGCGCATAGGGTGTAATCAATCACCGGATACCATGTTTTTGCCAAGACGAGTCACCTCTTATAAAATATATGGCGCAAGGAAGTTAAACAGATAACCCGCCACAATGATGCCTGCCGTGCAGATGGCGATAAACAGGGCTAGCAGCTTGGGCTTGACGGCTTTCCGGAGCATGATCATCGACGGCAGCGAAAGCGTGGTGACCGCCATCATGAACGCGAGGATGGAGCCCAGTAACGCGCCTTTGCCCAGCAGCGCTTCCGCAATGGGGATGGTGCCGAAGATATCGGCATACATCGGCACGCCGATGAGCGTCGCCAGTACGACGCCAAACGGATTATTACTGCCCAGCACCGCCGCGACCCACGCTTCGGGGATCCAGTTGTGGATTACCGCGCCGATACCCACGCCGATCAGGATGTAGGGAAATACCTTTTTGAATGTGGCAAGCATCTGGTCTTTCGCGTATTGCAAACGGTCGCGCCGCGTCAAGCCGGGGGAGGAGATATCCACGCCGCCCGCGGTGAGGATGAAGCTTTCCACATAGCGTTCCATATGCATCTTTTCGATGACCGTACCGCCGATCACCGCGACGATCAGGCCGAAGACCACGTAAATCAGGGCGACGTTTGCGCCGAAAATGCTCGTTAAAAGCAACAGCGAACCCAAATCCACCATCGGGGAGGAGATCAGGAATGAGAACGTAACGCCCACGGGCAGCCCCGCCGAAGTGAAGCCGATGAACAGCGGGATGGACGAACAGGAGCAAAATGGCGTAACCGTACCCAATAGGGCGGCAACGATGTTTGCGCCGATACCGTGGAAGCGGCTCAGTATTTTCTTGCTGCGCTCCGGCGGAAAGTAGCTTTGCACATAGCTAATGATGAAAATGAGCAGGCACAGCAAAACGGTGATCTTGATGACGTCGTACAGGAAAAACTGCAAACTTCCCGTCCAGCGGCTGGCGGGATCCAGCCCCAGGGCGGACAGGGCGTTTCCAAGCAGGCTGTTCAGCCACTGCATGCCCAATACCTGATACTGAAAGAAATCCCAAATGAGACGCATATTAACCCTCTTCGCAGCCGCAGCTGCAGTCGCACCCGGTATTGCCGGCGGAACCTTCCGGCTTTCTGGCGGTCAGCGCCTGCAGGCTGGCGACCGCTTCCGCGCTGCCGCGCGCGCTGATGCTGTAATGCGTCCATTTGCCCGCCTGCCTGCTTTCCACGATCCCCGATTCGCACAGGATTTTCATATGGTAGGAAAGCGTGGATTGCCCCATGGGCAGCGCCTCCACCAGTTTGCAGGCGCAAACCTCGCCGTTTTGCAGTATTTCTAGAATATGCAGACGGTTTTCATCGCACAGGGCTTTGAATCGCCGTGCCTCGGCCTTGGCATTCTCCATCATCCGCCACCTCAAATCAAAAAGTTTCGATTGATAGTGTACGCCTATCCATCGAAACTTGTCAATATGATGTTGAAAAAACGTTACCGGAACATTTCGGCCAGCTCGTCGTACTTAGTGTGGGTAATCAGCGCGTCCTGCTTTATGCCTTCCATCCGCACCACGTACGTCCACCGCCCGTAGGGTGTGATGTCCTTAATGTGGTTCAGGTTGATGATGTAGCTCTTGTGGGAGCGGAAAAACACGTCCGCGGGGAGGCGCTCTTCCAGATCGCTTAAGGAATCGCTGATGGAAAAACGCTCGCCGTTTTTGGTGTACAGCACCGTGGAACGGTCTTCCCGCTGGATGAGCAGCAGATCGCTCAGATCAATAAACGCGCTGCCTTCGCGGTGGCGCAGCATCAGGCGGCCGTTGATGGGTTTGCGGTCTGCCTTTACGGCGTTGGAGAAGGTGGGCACGGTGCAGGAGAGCGTTAGGCTGTCGTGTACGCGGGCCAGGGTTTGCAGCATTCTCTCCACCTTGAATGGCTTCACCAGATAATCAAACGCATACACCTCAAAGGCTTCGCTCATGTAGGTGTTGTGCGCGGTCACAAAGAGGATGACCGTGGCGGGGTTCATGTCCTGAATCTGGCGCGCGCATTCCACGCCGTCGAGCTTTGGCATCTCCACGTCCAGCAGCACCACGTGCGGTTTCAGGGCTTCAAACAGGCGCATGGCTTCTTCGCCGTCTTTGGCCTCGCCGGCCAGCGAAAAGCCTTCCGCCTTGGCAATCACGCTGCGAAGCACGGTGCGCATGCCTTCGTCGTCGTCGGCAATCAGCACTTGAAAGTTTTCGGTCGTCATCGGCTTGCCCTCGGGCGTTTCAAGATTTCACTCATTACAACCGCCTGCACCAAGGTGCTGCGCGAGAAGTTCAACGGCAGTACGGCAACGGAGCTTCCCGCTTCCGTACGATAGGCGTCGGGCACCGGTTTCAACCCTTCGGGCATATCCGCGTTGCCTTCGGGGGAAGGCTGGCTGACGCCGCCCGTATAGGCGGAATTCGTGCCGCTTCTGTCCTGGGAAACCGTAAGGGGCGTAAAGGCTGTGTTCACCACGCCGCCTTCGCGGCCCTCCCGCACCAGTTCGCTTTTGACGACGGGCTTCGCCTTGGCCGGGAAACGATAATCGTCGTGCCTTGCGGCGGGTTTAGGCGTAGGTTTTACAGCGGCAGCCCGGGCCTTCGTCGCTTCCACCTGCTGCTGCGTCATCGGCTTTTGCTGCCCCGGCTTCGCTTTCTTAAACGCCTTGGAGATGGTGTTGATGACGAAGAAGAGAATTAATAGGGGGATCAGGCCTTCCACGGGGTTCACCTCACTTACGGCGGCAGGGAACGCATCACGTTCCCTGCCGTATCACGGGACTTATTTCTTTTCTTTGTCGGGCGTTACCGGCTGCGCGGGTGCGGTTGCCTTGGCAATGCCGTCGCGCATGTCCGTATCGGCCATCACGTTTTTCATTTGGTAATAGTCCATCACGCCCAGCTTGCCCTCGCGCAGCGCTTGCGAAAGCGCTCTGGGAACCTCGGCTTCGGCTTCCACCACGCGGGCGCGCATCTCCTGCACGGCGGCTTTCATTTCCTGCTCATGGGCTACGGCCATGGCGCGGCGCTCTTCGGCGCGTGCCTGGGCGATGTGGAGGTCGGCCTGCGCCTGGTCCATCTGCAGCTGCGCGCCGATGTTGCGGCCAACGTCCACGTCTGCGATGTCGATGGAGAGGATTTCATAGGCGGTACCGGCGTCCAGACCCTTGTTAAGCACCGTGCGGCTGATCAGGTCCGGGTTCTCCAGCACCTGCTTGTGGGTTTCCGCTGAGCCTACCGTGGTCACGATACCCTCGCCCACGCGGGCGATGATCGTTTCCTCGCCTGCGCCGCCAACCAGGCGCTCGATGTTGGTGCGCACCGTGACGCGGGCTTTGGCCCTTAGCTCGATACCGTCCTTGGCGATGGCGGCTACGATGGGCGTTTCGATGACTTTCGGGGTGACGCTCATCTGCACGGCTTGCAGCACGTCGCGGCCTGCGAGGTCGATGGCGCTTGCCTTGGCGAAGGGCATCTCAATGTTGGAGCGCTGCGCGGCGATCAGGGCGTTGATGACGCGGTCCACGTTGCCGCCTGCCAGGTAGTGCGTTTCCAGCATGGACAGCTTGATGTCCAACCCGGCCTTGCGCGCCTTGATCAGCGGTTCCACCAGCCGTTTGGGCTGGATGCGGCGCAGCCGCATGCCCACCAGCGAGGTGATGCTCACGTGAACGCCGGACGCCAGCGACGTAATCCACAGGCCCAGCGGTACGAAGCGCAGGAAGACGGAGATCAGAATGATGGCGAGAAGGATCGGGATGACCACCCACAGCACGGAGGACAGCTCCGTTGCCGAGGTGACGTAGGATAATGCCGTAAGGGATGAGATCATGGTGTTTCTCCTTTCAGTGTATGCAAAAGTGTATTATGCCTCGATTTTCCGAACGATGACGCGCATCCCGTCCACACGGGTGACGCGCACCGGCGTTCCCTTGGGAATGAACTCCGCGTCGCTGACCACGTTCAGCTTCACGCCCTCGATCTCGGCCATGCCCACGGGCCTAAGCGTGGTGGTGACCACGCCCTCCTTGCCGATGAACACTTCCATGTCCTCCTGGGTTGCAGTGAAGCCTTCGTCCGCCGTTTCGCTTTTTTGCAGCACCAGCGCGCTTTTGGACAGCCTCCCCTTGGTGGCGGAACGCAGCGTAATGGAGATGATGACGCCAACGAGCGCAAGCACCACGAGGGTTAACCCGAACGCCGCCAGCGGGCCGTGGTGAATCAGCATCAGCGAAATGCTGATCACTTCCATTACCAGCCCCGATATACCGGCGATGCCGAAGCCGGGCATGAAAACCTCAATCACCAGCAAGGCCGTGCCGATCAGAAAAAACAGGATGATCGCGATATCCGTCGATAAGAAATCGATCATTGGAACACCTCCCGGTATCGTTTTGGATACCCGTATTGTAACATACGATGTGGAAGGCGGTGCCGCTTACGGCATAAATACCGCAGTTAACGGGCTGAAACGTCCTCGGGTCCGGTCCGCCGGGGCGCTCCGGGCGCGGAAACCGGCGGGAGGCCGTTTCAAAGCAGCAGATCCTGATATTCGCCCAGGTCTTTGAGCTGCTGGCGCACCATCTTTAGATCGGCCCACGTTTCGTGCTTGCGGCGCGGGTCGCGCAGCAATGCGGCGGGGTGGAAGGTCGCCATTATTTTGAACCCGTCCCGCGCAAACCACTGCCCGCGGCACTGCGTAATCCGGTAGTCCGGCCCCAGCACCACCCGCACGGCCGATGAGCCCAGCAGGAAGAGAACCTTGGGCTTCACCAACGCGATCTGCGATAGCAGAAAGGGGCGGCAGGCGTCCAGCTCGTCCGGCTTGGGCGTGCGGTTTTTCGGCGGCCGGCATTTCACGGTATTGCAGATGTACACGCGGCTGCGCGGCAGATTGATAGCGGCCAGCATGTTGGTCAGCAGCTCGCCCGCGCGGCCTACGAAGGCTTCGCCCTGCAAATCCTCCTGCTCGCCCGGCCCTTCGCCAATCAGCATCAGCGCGGCGTTCGGATCTCCCTGTCCCATCACTTTCTGGGTACAGCCTTCGCATAACGCGCAGGCTGCGCATTCGGATACCTGATCGGCGAGCGTCGCCCAGGAAATTTGCATAGCGGGTCTCCTTCTTCAGCGGAATGGCGCGGTGATGACCGACAGGGACTGGGAAATGTCGCGCTGCACCCAGTTGAACAGGCCGAACAGCAGCGCGGCCAGCACCAGAATCACGGCGAGGCCGACCAGCATGCTGATCAGGTCGAACACGTTCATCGCAATGCGGAAATTATGTTCCCTGCCCAGCTCCTCGTCCAGCGGGTTATCTTCGTATTCTTCGTAATCCGCGTCCTCTTCGTATGCGTCCGCGTCTTCGTAGGTTTCATACCCGCCCTCGTAAACATCCGGGTTGGCCGCGTTCTCATCCCAGGTGTTCCGGGCGTACGTCCGATCGTCGGGAATTTCCCTCATACACAGCCCTCCTGTTACACGCTGTCCATCCAAGGTTCTGCACAGTCGTCGCGCCCGGTGAGGCTGCCCTGCGCGTAAAGCGCCGGGAACCCCTGCTGCCGCAGCGCTTCGTACAGGACGATGGCCACGGAGTTGGACAGGTTCAAACTGCGCGCGCCTTGGATCATCGGAATACGGATGCAGCGGTCGTACGCTTTTTCCAGCAGGCTTTCGGGAAGGCCGCGCGTTTCGCAGCCGAACACCAGAAAATCGCCGGGCTGAAACCGCGCGTCGGTATAGGCCTTCGCCGCTTTGGTGGATAAAAAGTGGAAGTTCGCGCCGGGATAGGCGGCAAGCAGCTCGTCAAACCCGTCGTAGGTACGGTAGGTCATCATCTGCCAGTAATCCAGGCCCGCGCGTTTCAGGTAACGGTCCTCCAGGGAAAACCCCAGCGGTTTGATCAGGTGCAGCATACAGCCGGTCGCCGCGCACGTACGGGCGACGTTGCCGGTGTTCTGGGGGATCTCCGGGTTGTACAGCACGATATGCATCGGGTTCATCCGCTTTATTGTACCTCTTTTTTTGTTTGCCGGTCAACTGACCGATACGTTGTGGAGCGAACGCTGCAAAAGCTCGTCCGCCCGTAACAGCAGCGCCTGCCACGCGGGGCGGAAGGCTTCGCCTTCCGAGAGCTCCTTGGCGCAGGTGGCGGTGTCGTGCAGAAGCTTGCCGTCCATCATGTCCAACCCGCCCGCCCACAGCGCCGCGCCGTGCTGCTGGGTGCCCAGCAGCTCGCCCGGCCCGCGCAGCAGCAGGTCCCGGCGGGCGATCTCAAAGCCGTCGTTCGTCTGCGTCAACACCCGCAGCCGCTCGTTTTCCGTGCCGACGAGGAAGCAGCGGCTCTCCTTGGCGCCGCGCCCCACGCGCCCGCGCAGCTGGTGCAGCTGGGCCAGGCCGTAGCGCTGCGCGTCTTCCACGATCATCAGGGTGGCGTTGGGTACGTTCATGCCGACCTCGATCACCGTCGTCGCAATCAATACGGCGAGGCGGTTCTCCGCGAACGCCTCCAGCACCTCGGCTTTCTCCTGCGATGGCTGCCGCCCGTGCGTGATGCCGATGGGAACGCCCTTGAGCGCGCCCTGCGCCAGCGTATGGTGCAGGCTTTCCACGGCCTTTAGTTGCGCGTTTCCCTCGTCTTCCTCAATCAGCGGGCAAACGACGTACGCCTGGTTGCCCTGCGCAAGCTCTTCGCGCAGATAGCGGTACATATCGTCCCGCTTTTCAGGCGGTACGATGCGCGTTTTCACGGGGGTGCGGCCGGGCGGAAGCTCGTCTACCACCGATAGATCCAGATCGCCGTACATCATCAGCGCGAGGGAGCGGGGGATGGGCGTTGCGGACATCACCAGCAGGTGCGGGGCGGCGCCGCCCTTGCCCTTGCGCAGCAGCCGCGTGCGCTGGGCAACGCCGAAGCGGTGCTGCTCGTCGGTGATGCACAGGCTGAGGTTTTGATACTCCACACCCTCGGAAATCAGCGCGTGCGTGCCGATGACGGCCTGCCATCTGCCGCTGCGGATATTCTCCAGCGCGGCGCGGCGGTCCGGCGCTTTCATGCCGCTTAACAAAAGCCCGCAGGCAATGCCCAGCGGCTCCAGAAGCTTCTTCGCACTTTCCAGGTGCTGGCGCGCCAGAATTTCGGTGGGCGCCATGAACGCCGCCTGCGCGCCCGCCCCTGCGCACAGCGCGATCGCCCCGAACGCGATCGCCGTTTTTCCGCAGCCGACGTCGCCCTGCACCATGCGCGCCATGGCGGAAGGCCTTTGCAGATCAGCCGCGATTTCCGCCAGGGTGCGCTTCTGCGCGCCGGTGGGCGTAAAGGGCAGCGTGCGCCAGAACGCCTCCTGCGCGCCGCGCGCTATGGGCAGCGCATGGCCCGCGCGCTGCTTTCGTTTCAGCTGCCGCACGGCGATCTGGTAAAGCAGCAGCTGTTCAAAGGCCACGCGCTTTTGCGCCGAACCCACGTTTTCCATGGTATCGGGCTGATGCAGAATGCGGATGGCGGCGGCGGATGGGAGCAGGTTGTACCGCTGCAAAACCGCATCCGGCAGGGGATCGGCGCAGATCTGCTCCGCACCCTCCAGCGCCTGGCGGATCAGGGCTTCGCGGGTCTTGTTGGGGATGCCCTCGATGGCGCGGTACACCGGCACGATGCGTAAGGTTTCCTCCACCCGGGGGTTGATCAGGCGCAAAGTTTTGCCGCTGCGCTCCACCCTGCCGTACAAAAGGAACGTGTCCTTTTTGCCAAGCACGTCGCGCATCCAGGGCTGGTTGAACCAGCAGCCGGTGATCTCGCCGCTGCCGTCCGTAAACGGGCAGGTGACGCGGGCAAGGCCGCCGTGGTAAAACACCTTCGGCGCCGCTTTTTTGGTAAGCCGGAACGCCTGCGTGGCGCCGGGGCGCGCGTCGGCAACGGCGCACAGGCCGCCCATGTTCAGGTAGCGGTACGGCACGGTATATAGAAGATCACGCAGCGAGTGAATACCCGCTGCGTGCAATGCCTGTAGGCGTATGGCTCCGACACCCCGAAGATCAGACAGTTCCATGTTATTCTACGGAAATCAGATAATAGTACAGCGGCTGTCCGCCCCTGTGCATCTCCACGTCGCAGTCGCCAAACATTTCCGCAAGGTCGTCGGTCAGGGTCTGCGCGGCGGCCTGGGCAACGTCGCTGCCGTAATATACGGTCACCAGCTCGTCGTCTTCGGTGACGATCTTTTTCATTAGCTCTTTGGCTACGGTTTCGGGGTCGCTGCCCGTGATTTCCACCTTGCCGTTGTGCAGGCCGATGATGTCTCCCTCTTTGATGACCAGATCGTCGATCACGCTGTCGCGCACGGCGTAGGTTACGGTGCAGGTGCGCACTCTCTGCGCCGCCTCGTCCATCGCGCGTACGTTGTCCTCGTCGGCCGCGCCTTCCTGGTACGCGATGATGCCCGCGATGCCCATGGCCACGTTCTTGGTGGGGATGACGTATACCTTTTTATCCTCGGTCAGCTCGGCAGCCTGCCGCGCGGCCAGAATGACGTTGCCGTTGTTGGGGAATACGAACACGCTTTTTGCGTTGATGCTGGCGATTCCCTCGCTGATGTCCTCGATGGACGGGTTCATAGTCTGCCCGCCGGTGACGATCTGATCCACGCCCAGATCGTGGAAAATGGCGTCGAACCCTTCGCCGACCGAGACCGTTAAAATACCGGACGCCTTGGGCGGCTCGTTCTTTTTATTTTCTTTGGCCGTCGCCGCCTTGTCGCGGCGCTGCTGGACCATGTTTTCAATCTTCAAATTCACCAGCTCGCCCAGCGTCACGCCGTAATTGAGCGCCTTGCCGGGTTCGTTGGTATGCACGTGCACCTTCACCAGCGTCAGATCGCCCACCACCAGCACGCAGTCGCCGATGCGGTTGAGCTTGCGCCGGAAGGTGTTTACGTCCTCGTCGTCCACGCCGGGGAGGAGGTTCTGAATCAAAAATTCCGTGCAGTACGCAAATTTGATCTCGCCCAGCTGATCGTGATCGTCCTCGAACACCACTTCGCCGTCGGCGGAGAAATCCATCAATTCGGCGGGTACTTCCTCGCCCCGCAGGGCTTTGGCATACCCCATATACAAAAGCAGCAGCCCGCGCCCGCCGGCGTCCACAACGCCTGCCTGCGTCAGGGCCGGGAGCATCTGCTGCGTCCGTTTCAAAATCGCTTCGCCCGTTACCAAAATGACTTCGAACAGCGTATCGAAATCATCGGGCGCTTTTTCCGCCTGTTTCACGGCTTCTTCGGCAATCACGCGCGCCACGGTTAAGATGGTGCCTTCCTTGGGCTTCATCATGGCCTTGTAGGCGAACTCGGAGCCGCTTTGCAGCGCGGATGCAAACTGTTTGGGGGTGATGCGGTCGATGCCTTCCAGCCCGTGCGCAAACCCGCGGTACAACTGCGAGGTAATTACGCCGCTGTTGCCGCGCGCGCCGCGCAGCGCGCCTTTGGCCAGGGCGTCCGCCGCCTCGCCCGCGTGCACGTGTTCCTTTTGGTTCAGCTCACGGATTGCCGCCGTCATCGTCAGCGACATATTGGTCCCCGTATCGCCGTCCGGCACCGGGAATACGTTCAGCGCGTCTACCGCGTCTCTGTTATTTTCAAGCATCGCCGCGCCCGCCATCACCATATCGCGCAGCAGAAGCCCGTCAATCATTTTGATCTGCATCAAAAAAAGTTCCTCCTGCGCCGTTTAAACGCGCACACCCTCAACGGAGATGTTCACGCGGCGAATTTTGATCCCGGTCATGCTTTCCAGCTTGTAGCGAACCGTTTCGGTGATCGTTTTGCAAACTTCACCGATGGAAATGCCATACTCGACGATGATGAAAAGATCCACGTCCAGCATGTCGTCCACCATTTTCAGCTCCACGCCCTTGGTGAGGTTTTCCCGCCCCAGCCACTGGGCGATCCCGTCCTTGGCGCGCTTGGAGGACATCGCCACGATGCCGTAGCATTCCAGCGCGGCATAACCGGCAACCTTCAACATAACGTCTTCATTGATGAAAACGGTGCCGATATCGTTCTTGATTTTACATTCCATATTCCACATGCCTCCTTAAAGCGACTTGCGCCTATAGGCTGATACGACGTGAAAAGAATCAGCCGCCGAAGCGTTCGGCGGTGCCGATCGGGCGGCAGAACCGCACAAAATCGTAAACTGATTATACATGAACGCGGTCTTTTTCGCAACTGCCCTTCCCGTTGTACATATTCTGTTCCTTTTATTAAACGCCGCCCGGCGGGATACGGATTATGCTAGAATAAGCTGCATTCTTACCAAACCGTTACCCCAAGAGATTGCGTTCTGTACAACAGATCCGGGATCAATGGCGCTTCCGGATGCAAAATCCTGTTGTTGTAAAAACTGAAAAAGGAGAGGTTCTATGTTCGGCTATTCTAAGACCAATGACGTTCTTGGAAGCGTGAACCGGGGCGGCGCCCCCATAGGCCTGCCATGCATCGCATGCAAGGGCTGGCGTATGGGCAAAATTCGCAAAACGTCCGCCCGCGAAAAGACAGCGGATACCGGGTTCCCCAGACGCTGGCGGCACGGCGGCAGCCCGATCAGCCATCCACAATAACGGCGTTTATTCTGGCTTGAGAGAACGCTTTCTTTTTGTGGAAAAACGCATGGCGGCGCGCCATGGGTCGGCCGGAGCACATCACAACGCGTTTGCCGCATCTTCCGTTGGAGCCTTGGGGCCTTGCGTGCGCAAGGCTTGTACGGGTATGCGGCGGTACGCGAATAAGGAGAGGGAACCCAGTATGAATGATTATGCAGTACGGATCGTAGAAAGTTTGCAAACGCGCTACCCGCACGAACGGGAATTTCTGCAGGCGGCTACCGAAATGCTGTGCAGCCTTGCGCCGGTACTGGACAAACACCCGGAGTTTGAACGGGCGGGCCTGCTGGAACGCTTTGTGGAGCCGGAGCGGATCGTTTCGTTCCGGGTTGCCTGGGTGGACGATCAGGGGAAACCCCAGGTCAACCGCGGCTACCGCGTGCAGTACTCCAGCGCGATCGGCCCGTATAAAGGCGGCTTGCGCCTGCACCCCAGCGTCAATCTGTCCATCCTCAAATTCCTCGGGCTGGAGCAGATCCTGAAAAACAGCCTGACCGGCCTGCCCATCGGCGGCGGCAAGGGCGGCAGCGATTTCGACCCCAAAGGGAAAAGCGACCGCGAGGTGATGGCGTTCTGCCAGAGCTTCATGACGGAGCTGTACCGCCACGTCGGCGCGGATGTGGACGTACCCGCCGGCGATATCGGTACGGGGGCGCGGGAGATCGGCTATCTGTACGGCCAATATAAGCGCATTACCGGGCTGTACGGCGGGGTGCTGACGGGCAAGGGCCTAAGCTACGGCGGCAGCCTGGCGCGCAAGGAAGCCACCGGCTACGGCCTGTGCTACTTCATGGAATGCATGCTCGGCGCGAACAACCGTACCGTCGAAGGCCGCACGGCGGTTATCAGCGGCAGCGGCAACGTGTCCATCTATGCCTGCGAAAAGGCCGCGGAGCTGGGCATGAAGGTTGTGGCGATGAGCGATTCCGCCGGATACGTGCACGACCCCCGGGGCATCCGCCTAGACGTCGTCAAGCAGATCAAGGAAGTGGAGCGCGGCCGGATCAGCGAGTACGCCCGCCGCGTGCCCGGAAGCGTTTATACGGAAGACAGTAAGGGGATCTGGACCATTCCCTGCGAAATCGCGCTGCCCTGCGCAACGCAGAACGAGCTGGATCTGGAAGGCGCGCAGGCGCTGGTGCAGGGCGGCTGCTTTGCCGTTGGCGAAGGCGCGAACATGCCCACGACGCTGGAGGCCACGGAGTACCTTATGGAGAATGGCGTCCTGTTTGCGCCGGGCAAGGCCGCCAATGCGGGCGGGGTGGCGACCAGCGCGCTGGAAATGTCCCAAAACAGCATGCGCCTCAGCTGGACGTTTGAAGAGGTGGATGCGAAGCTGCGCGGCATCATGCGCGGAATCTTCGAAAAGACCGCGCACGCCGCCAAAACCTACGCGGACAGCGAAACCAATTACGTCATGGGCGCGAACATCGCCGGGTTTCTGAAGGTCGCGGACGCGATGCTGGCACAGGGGATTTGCTGAGCGCGGCGTTCGGAACAAACAATCCGCCGGGCTGACGCCGGCGGATTGCACGCCGTTACCCAAGGCGGCCGCGCGGCCTTTCCGGGCCGCGCGGCCGCCCCTTTTTGATTATAGATGCTGGGAACCCGGGAAATATTCCAGAAATATGCGGTTGGCCTCCTCCAGCTTTGCCGCGTACTCCGCATAGGCGGGGCTCAATTCCTTCATTGCCGGCAGAAATACTTCCGCGTATCCGCTTGCCTCCATCAATGTGCGCATCTGTTTACGCGCCGCATAGGAAGGCGTTTGCCGGTACGCGTCGTTCGCCCGCTCGGCGATGATCTTCTCAAGCATCTGCCTGTGGTTTTGGATATACGCGCGGGGGTCTTGCAGCAGCTCGCCGATCTGCGCCGCGTAATCGGCAACGATCTCACGCAGCGTTTCCGGTTCGGCAAGCGCAGGCAGATCCGGGATGTTTTGTTCGGCGGCAATGCCGGGCATTTCGTCAAGAAATGCAAGAATGCGCCGGTAAGCGGCCTCCTGCCGGGCGCCGGTCACGGGCGCCGTCAGAAAGCGGGAAAAATGCAGCCGGATGAAGGTTCCCAGAAACGGCGGGAACGCGTCCATCAGCCGCTGCCCGATGGCGGTCTCACGCTCCAGCGCTTCCAGCGCGCCGTACGCATCCGCATAGGCCGCGCCGTTTGATAGTTCCTGCAGAATGGCCTGCCGGCGGCGCCCGGTTTCCAATTCGAGCTGCGCCTTCGTGGAACATTGCCGCAATACGCCGCCGTCGGAATCCTTCAGCACGGCCGAAATCTCCTGCGTGGACAGGCCCAGCTTCCGCAGCACCGCAATTTTCCGGAGCGTTTCCACGTCCTCCCGGCCGAACGTACGATATCCGTTTTCAAACACCCCCGGGGTCAGCAGCCCCTGCTCGCAGTAATATCCGACCGCCTTTTTGGTCAGCCCCGTCGCCCGGCACGCATCCTGTATGAACACGGTCATCACCTCCCCATCATCATAAACCGTTCCCCAAGGGCGCGGTCAACAACTATTTTCGCAGGCGCGCGGCCCCGCGTTTCCGGCGGATTCTTCTTTTGTGTTATAATAAGCCGACGTCGAAAACGGGAGGAACAACGATATGCAAAACCGCCGCCGTTTCAGCGCTTGGCTTTTCACCGGGTCGATGCTCGGCTATGTGGTGTGGCTGATGCTCCCCGCCGTGCAGGTGCATTGCAAGGCGGTCACCGGCGTGCTGATGCTTGTTATTTTTGCGGCGGGCGTGCTGCTGGACACGGAAACCCTGAAGGCGCACTGGCGTGAATTCGCGCTGCGCGCCGCGTGCGCCGCGGCGATCCCGCCCGTGCTGCTGCTGCTTTTGAACCGCGGGGGAACCGAGCCGCTTGGGTATCTGGCACAGCAGGCGATGTTCTGGTATCCGCTTCTGTGGTGCGCGCTGGCGGCGCGGTATACGGGGGAAACGGCCCGCAAGCTGGTGCTTTTCACCATGCTGGCTGCCTTTGCGGTCACCACCCTTACCACCATCGGCTGGCTGGTGGAGGGCGTTTTCCGCGAGGAAGGCAAAATCTACGCCTATGCCCGTTCGCTTGGCAGCGGGGAGGCAAACCGCCAGGCGTACTTAAACGAGCTGATGGGCCGCAACATCGGCGGATACGGCTTCGTGTACGCCAGCGTGTTCGCGCTGCCGCTCACGTTCCATCTGGCGGGCGGCAAGGGCTGGAAACGCGTGGTTTTCACGGCGCTTGCCGGCTTGCAGCTTGTGATGATCGTGCTCTCGCAATATACCTACGCCATGGTGTTCGCGGCGGCCATCACCGGCGTTGAGGCCTTCGGCCTGCTTTTCCGAAAAATTTTCCGGAAGCTGTCCCTGGGGATGTCGCTGCTGTGCGCCGTGCCCTTGATTACGGCGCTCTTCTTTTTGCGCGTGCCGCTGGTCACAGGCCTGAGCGGGCTTGCCCAGGCACTGCACTTTGATAACCTGGCGCTGAGCCTTTCGCAGCTGCGCGACCTGCTCACCGGCGGCGCCGTGGCGGAGGGCTCCCGGCTGGAGGCGTACGCGACGTCCTACCACAGCTTTCTCGCATCTCCCTGGGTCGGCGGCATTTTCTCGGGGCAGGCGCGGCTTGGCATGCACGCGGAAACGCTGGATCTGCTGGCTGGGCTTGGCATTTTAGGCACGGCCGGCTTCCTTGGGCTGATCTACGGCGCCGGGCACGGGGTGGGCAGGGAAATTTGGCACAGCAAAATCACGGCGCATCTATTGGTGCAATGGGCGGCGTTTCTCGCGTTCGCAACGCTGGATACGGTCTTCTACGCGCGGGAAATTTCGCTTGTACTCTGCCTGTCGATTGTGTTTGCCGTATGGACAGACCACAAGAAACAGGGTATAATGGAGCCAGTGTAAGTTCGGGCAGATGACGGGATAGATGGCGGAAGGGTGGGATCCTCTTGAGGTGCCGGTTTTGCGGATATTTGGATTCTAAGGTAATCGATTCCAGACCGACCGACGAGGGTCTGTCAATCCGCAGGCGCCGCGAGTGCATCCGCTGCGGCAAGCGGTTTACCACCTATGAAAAAATCGAAATGCTGCCGGTGATGGTCGTGAAAAAGGACCTCCGGCGCGAGGCGTTCAACGCCGAAAAGATCAAGGCCGGGCTCATCCACGCCTGCCAGAAACGCCCGGTGAGCATGGCGCAGATCGACGCGATTGTGGAAAAAGCGGAGAAGGCCGTGTACGCGGGCGGCGAATCCGAATACCCCACCCGCATGATCGGCGAGCTGGTGATGGACGAGCTCAAGAAGATCGACGACGTTGCCTACGTCCGTTTCGCCAGCGTCTACCGGCAGTTTACCGATATCGGCAACTTCGTGGAAGAGCTCAACAAGCTGATGAAGGAAAACAAAAAGGCGTAAACCCGGCAATCATTGCAACAAAATGTCCGTTCGTCGGACATTTTTTCGTTGCGGCCGACGCCGAAACGGGAACCCTGCGCAGGAAACACGGCTTGGTGGGCAGCAGACGGCGGTGGCTTCCAAAAGCCAAGCGGGATAAAGGTTTGTTTATGCGCACCCGTCCGCGACCGCCCGCCGCGTTTCTTCGCTTTGGCAGCCGCCGCGCGGTTTCCGGCGGCGCCTGCGCCTGCGCGGCGGCTTTGGCATTGCGGGCTTGAGTATGGTATAATCGGACCAGCGATTTCAACTGGAAAAGGGAGTGACGGCATGCCGGAGAAACCCAAATCTATCCTGCTGGTGGACGGATACAGCCTTATTTTCCGCGCCTTTCACGCGCTGCCGCTCTTGAGCTCCGGCGGCGTGTACACCAACGCCGTGCAGGGCTTTTTTTCCATGCTGTTCAAGGCGATTGCCGATTATAAACCGGGCGCCCTGTGCGTGATGCTCGATACCCACGCGCCCACCTTCCGCCATACGCTTTTCGACGATTACAAGGCGGGGCGCAAACCCACGCCCGAAGAGCTGCGGCCGCAGTTTCCCATCATCCGGGACATTCTGGCTGCCATGCGGGTCACGATGTGCGAGATGGACGGCTACGAGGCGGACGATCTGCTGGGCACTGCCGCGCGGCTTGCCAACGATCAGGGCATCCACGCCTATATTCTGACGGGCGACCGGGATTCCTTTCAGCTGATCACCCGGGAGACGAACGTGATATTGACCAAGACGGGCATTTCGGAAAGCCTGCTGCTTACGCCCGATGCTCTGGAAAAGCAATACGGCTATTCGCCCGCGCAGGCGATCGATTTGAAAGCCCTGATGGGGGATTCCAGCGACAACATCCCCGGCGTTCCCGGCGTGGGGGAAAAGACCGCGTTAAAGCTCATCGCCGAGTACGGAAGTCTGGACGGCGTTTACGCGCATGCGGGTGAAATTCCGGGCAAGCTGGGCGAAAAAATCCGCGATAACGAGGATAAGGCACGGCTCAGTAAGGAGCTCGGCACTATTTGCGTTACCGCGCCGCTTGTGATTGATTTTACCCAGTGCGGGATGAACGCCCTGCGCGAAGCCCTTCCCACCCTACAGCAGTATAAGCTCCGCAGGCTGTCCGAGCTGCTTTCGCAGCTGGTTGCGGGCGGCTCCACCGGCGGCGGGGCAGTGCCAAAGGCGGCGCAGGTTTCCGAACTCCCGGCGGACGCGCCGCAGATTGTGCAGGCGGAAACGCCGCCGCCGCCCATGCAACCCCCGGTCGTCGTGACGGACGAAGGGCTGCTCGCGGAGATCGCCGGAAGCCTTGCGCGGATGAAAGAGCCGGTCGTTTTGCACCGCGCGGACGGCGCAATCGCCCTGTGCGCGGGAGACGGGCGCGTATGGGTGGCGCCCGTGGCGGTGGATTTGTTAACCCCCGGTCTGGGAGAGGAACAGATTCTTCGCGCGCTGGCTCCGGTGTTTGCGTCCGTTCCGTTGATCGTGCACGACGCGAAGGCGCTGTTCCATCAATCGGAAGCGCTCGGGCTGCCGATGCCGCGGATATTGCACGATCTGATGATCGCCGCGTATCTGCTGGAGCCCGACCAAAAGAACGCCGATCTGGAAGCCGTTCTCTACGGCCCGGCGATCGAAGCCAAGGGCCGGAAGGACAAAACTGCCGTCCCGCCCGAAAAGGCCGCGCAGGACGTTTACGCGATGCTGGCCCTTTATCCCCTGCAGCTCAAACGCCTCCGCGAAAACGGCATGCTCGGTCTGCTCCACGACATGGAAATGCCGCTGACGCGCGTACTGTTTTCCATGGAGCAGGACGGGTTCACCGTGGATAAGAAGGCGCTGGAGGAGCTGGGCGCGCAGTTTAAGCAGCAAATCGAAACCGCGCACACGGAGGCCATCCGGCTGACCGGCGGCGTGGAGTTTAACCTGAACAGCCCCAAGCAGCTTTCCGAAGCGCTGTTCGAGCGTTTGGGGATCCCGGTCTTCGGGCGCAAGGGGAAAACCGGGGTGCAGTCCACCTCCGCGGACGTGCTGGAGGCGATCGACCACCCGGCGGTCGAGCCCATTCTTACGTACCGGAAGCTGACCAAGCTCCAGAGCGTGTACATCGAGGGCTTGTCCAAGCTGGTGGACAGAACGGGCCGCGTACATACGACGTTTGATCAGACGGCGGCTGTCACCGGGCGGATTTCCAGCCTGGAGCCGAATTTGCAGAACATCCCCGTGCGCAGCGAGGAAGGCCGCGAGATCCGAAAGGCCTTCGTCGCCAAGCAGGACTGGCTGCTGCTGGACGCCGATTACAGCCAGATCGAGCTGCGCATCCTGGCGCATCTGAGCGGCGACCCCGCCATGAAGGACGCGTTCCAGAAGGGGCAGGATATCCACACCCGCACGGCGTCCGAAGTCAACAACGTACCCTTCGAAAGCGTCACCCCCGCCATGCGCCGCAGCGCCAAGGCGGTCAATTTCGGCATCGTGTACGGCATTTCCGGCTTCGGGCTCGCGCGCAACATCGGCGTCAGCCTGCGCGAGGCGGACGCGTACATCGCCACGTATTTCGAGCGCTACCCGCTGGTGAAGGCCTTCATGGAAGAGGCCGTGCGCCTGGGCTACGAGCGCGGCTACGCGCAAACGATGCTGGGGCGCAGGCGGCAGCTGCAGGAGCTGAAAAGCCAGAACCGCAACGTCCGCAATTTCGGGGAGCGGGCGGCCATGAACATGCCCGTGCAGGGCACCGCGGCGGATATCATCAAGCTGGCCATGGTGCGGGTGTTTAACGAGCTTGCAAGCGGCAAATTCGAGGCGCGGCTCATTTTGCAGGTGCACGACGAACTGGTGGTGGAGTGCCCCCGCGGCGAGGTGGAAGCCGTGGCCGATCTGGTGCGCAACGCCATGGAGCAGATCCTCACGCTCGACGTGCCTCTGGTGGCGGACGTATCGGCCGGCAACAGCTGGTACGACGCGAAATAGGGGGATCGTATGCGGATCATCGCGATCACCGGGGGAATCGGCAGCGGAAAAACAACCGTCGCGGGCTGGATCGGGGAAACCGGCGTGCCCGTGATCGACGCCGACCGCATCTCCCGGGAGCTGACCGCGGCGGGCGGCGAGGCG
>JAEWTC010000034.1 GCA_023459675.1 Bacillota bacterium
GCGCATCGGGGGCGCAATCCCCGGCGCTAACGCGCGCAGCCTGCTACCGTTTGGCTTGGGCGGCGTGCGGCGTTTCCCCGGTTTGATTCTGCGTTTTGAAATGCATTCCTGCACCGTTTGGGCGGGCGGATGGAATAATTCGGCGCGGATGCGATGGAACGTCCATCCCTTCCGCGCCGTACGGCTATTCTTCATCCAAACGAGCCGGCGCCGCCGCGGGGTTTCCTCGCAAAGCCGCTGGAAACGGCCTTCCTCCGCGTACGTCCGGCAGCCGATATCGCTTGAAGCTGTTGGAAACGGCTTTCCCTTGCGCCCGCGCGCCGACAACCGTAACGCCTCCCCGCGCGTGCGCTTACCGCTCTGTATCCCCGGGATACCGGGGCGGTAAGCCGAGCGCTTGCCAAAGCGGCAGGGCGAAACCCGGCGTAACGGTCTGCCTCGGGCGCGTGCGGCGCGGCGTGAGGATATGCACCACGGCCCGGGGTTTGTGCAGGACGGTCGCATCGCCGTCCGCGGTGCGCACCGCAAGGCTGCCCCGCGCGGCGGCCACGGTTTCCGCGGTTCCGCAGCCGTTGGGCGTATGCGCCGCGCCGTCCCACAAAGCAAGCAGCACGTCGCAATGCGCGGCAACGTACAGGCTTGCCTGCCGGTAGGCATCGCTTTGGAGCGCTTCCCGGGTTGGGGCGCCGGGCAGCGGGAGCTCCGTGCGGGGAACCGTGAACGCCGTTTCGCATTGTTCGATCAGCGCATACAGCGCCTCGCGGGCGGTGCCTTTGAAATCCGCTGCGTATTGGGGAAGCGGCATGGGCAAGGCGGCGTGTTGCGCAACGCCCAGCGCAAGCCCTACGCCCGCGCACAGCTGATCCCCGCCCTCGCACAGGCTGCTCAGCATCAAAAGCGGCCGGGGCGCGCACTGCAGGCGGATAGCCTTCAGCGCTTCCCCAACCAGCGCGCGCAGCGCTTGCGCGTCTTCGGCGCGCAGATCGTGATGCCCCGTTACGCCGATCACGAACGGCGCGTAAGCTTGCGGTTGTTCCATCGGCTACTCCCTGCGGATGCGGTACACGCCGTAGCCGATCAGATCCGCCAGATATGGAATCTGCCGCATGAAGGCGCGGTCGTAATCCTTCACGCTTTCACTGAGCAGGTCGTAGGGCATCATATAATCATGCAGCTTATGCGCCTTGTCCTTGACCGGCGCATACCGCCAGCCGTCCAGCAGGCGCTCGCCGGTCCACTCGTCGTGCTCGATGCGGGAAAGCCGCTCCAGCGTTTCGGCGTCGAACTGCGTCACAGGCTCGCCGTACCCTACGGTATCCTTGGGCAGCAGCGCCATGCCCACCAGCCCTACCTTGTCGGGGATGTTGCGGGCAATCCTGCGGTTGGACTGCTTCTCGCTTTCGCTTAGGCCTCGGTAGGAAACAAACGCGTTCCGGCGCAGCTTGGGGTCCTGCCGCAGCCGTTCGTCCACGTAAATGCTCTGGCAGTGCGCGGCCAGGCGTTCCACCTGCGCGGCGGTAAAGACCACCGGCGGGTACATTTTGCGGCGGTAGATGCCCAGCTCCAGTTCGGCCAGCAGCTGGGGCAGCTCGCGCGCGGGAACGCGGTCGTTTTCCTTGATCTCGTCGGGAAGCTCCGTATAGGGCACCATATACCGGTTGGTTTTCTTCTCGCGGTCGGTTTCCGCGCCGTATGCCCAGCCGTTGTCCTGCTTCATTTTCATCCACAGGTCGTGCTCCGCTTGCGCCAGTTTTTCCACCTCGGCGGCGGTAAACGCCGTTACGGGGCCCTTCGCCGCGTCCATCGGGCGGAGATAGCAATCGATGCCGTCCAGGGTGTCGGGCAGGGCCAGCGCCATTTCCATGAACATCGCGCGGGTTTCCTCGTCCAGATGCTCAAAGGCTTCGATCACCGGGGTGCCCGTCTGCAGCCGCTCGGTCATCTTGTTGTAATTCCGGTGCCGCGCCTGCGCGATTTGCTTTAGGTTCTGGCGCAGCGGCATGGGAATGCCGAGGCGCTCCGGCACGGTTCCCGCGGGCTTGGGCGGGGGCGGGTTCTTCGTGTGGCGGCAGGTAATGCACAGATCCTCAGGGAAAATCTGGCGCGTATCCAGCAGCTTTTGGAACAGCAGATATTTCTCGCCCGCGTACCCCTCGCGGGATAACCCGGCTTCGATTTCGTACGCGATGCTCAGCTTGTCGTCCTCCACGCGGATTTCCGCGTCCAGCGCGCTCCGGCCTTTCTTGTCCAGCCTGCCGTAGGCTTCGCGGTTCCACTCCTGCAGCTCGTCGCACAGGATCAGCAAAAACGACAGCGGATCGGCTTTCGGGCTCAGCGTGCCCAGCGAAAACGGCGGCCGCTGCAGCGTTGTGGCATAGAAGTTATGCATCAAAATGGCGGCGGCGGCGTCCAGCACGGGGGAGTACAGCCGCGCGGGGGCGATGGACGCGGTTTGAATCAGATACCCGTACCACTTCAGCACCACCATCGCGCTGAAAAACCCGTGGTCAATCCGCCCGATCTTCGCGGAGCGGTCCAGATACGTGTCCAGCGAGTCCTTCACCTGCCGCACGTCCAGCTCCAGCCGCGCCGCAACGCGGTGCGCCAGCAGGTCCACGGGCTTGAGCAGATCCAGATAGACGCTGTCCTGGTTCTGGTTGTAATACGCCTGCACGAAGCCGTACTTCTGTTTTTTCTCGGGGATGGAGTTCAAAATGCCGAAGTTGTCAAACTCGATGTGCGAGGTGATCTGCTTCTCGGCGGGGTCCACCCGGGCCGCGAAACGCACGAAATCGTTCACCTGATTGGTGATAATCTCCACCGGATAGCCGATGTCGTGGCACAGCGCCGCCATGCCCCAGCGGAAGAAGAACTCCTCCTGATCGTTGTCAAACTGCGGTACGTAGGAGCGATGGGAGGTCAATTTCTGGCTGAAAATGGCCGCATAGCGCTTGTTCTGGTATATGCACAGGCCCAGCAGGAACACGTTCACCGCATGGGCAAAATGGTCGCGCTGCTTCATGGTCAGCGTCGACGCGCTTTCCTCATACCCGCGCATCCGATCCAGAAACCGCAGAAAGCTGGCCGCCCCGCCCTCCACCTCGCAGCTGTAGCATTCGAAGAAGG
>JAEWTC010000035.1 GCA_023459675.1 Bacillota bacterium
TTCAGCCGTACTGTTCGCGCCTCCTCCCGCGGCATCTGGAGGATGCCCGGCAGATCGTACCCCGCGAAGGCGTTCAAAGCGCGCACGCGGTCGTGGCTCGCAAGCAGGTTCATCAGGCTGTACAGGAAGGGCGCTGGGTACACCTCGCGCTGGTGCAGAATCAGCCGCGCGAGCGCCTGTGCGGGAACCTTGCCTGTGAAAAAGTCGATGATCACGCGGCGGAGCGGATAATTCATCACGCCGTCCAGCGTATCGCCCAGGCAATAGGAGCGCGGCTCGCCGTAGCTCACCTTGTTGCTCGCGTCCTCCCACACCTCGCCGATCAGCGCGCCGTCCGGATCGGCGGTCTTTACGGTATAGCGCATCTTCTGTAAAAGCCGCACGGGAAGCTCGTCCGCCACGTCCAGCCGCCAGCCGCTTGTGCCTTGCCGCAACCAGTAGGGCAGCACGCCGTTTTGCTGGTTGAGCAGGAAAAACTGGTAATCCGGGTGGTCCTTCTCCACGGCGGGCAGCGTGTAAAAACCCCACCAGGCGTTATAATCGTTTGGAAACGTAAAAAACCGATACCAGCTTGCGTAGGGGGATTGCGGGCTCTGGTACGCGCCGACGCCCGGATACCTCCCGTAGCGGTTGAAATACAGGCTGTCCGCGCCGGTGTGGCTGAACACGCCGTCCAACACGATGCGGATGCCCATATCTCCGGCTTTTGAAGCCAGCGACATAAAATCACGCTGGCTGCCCAGCACCGGGTCCACCCGGTGGTAATCGCCCGTATCGTAGCGGTGGTTGGTGCGCGCGCGTACGATGGGGTTTATATAGAGAACCGTCACGCCCAAATCGCGCAGATAGGGCAGCTTCTCCGCAATGCCCCGGAGCGTGCCGCCGAAGAAATCCAGCGCGCGGTTATCGCCGTTTTCGGGATCTATGTCCAGCGCGGGAGGCTCGTTCCAGCGCGCGTGGAAGGAGGCGTCGGGATGCGCTTGGGCGATTTCCGCCCGCCGCGCCTCGGATACCGGCGCCGTGTCTTTGCAAAAACGGTCCGGGAACACCTGATAGAGCACGCCGTGCCGCAGGTACTCCGGCGTTTCGTAGGCCGGGTCGTACACGGTGATCTGGAAGGCGTGCATCGTATCGTGCACAATCTGCCCTTCGCCGCCCAGGCCGTCGTCCCGGTTGCCGTAGCGCACGTCGCCCCAGTGCGTATGGACGATAAAATCATACCAGAAGAGCATCGGCGTTTGCGGCACGGTGATTTCCGCCTCGTACCGGCCGCCGCCCAGGGGCGTCATGGGCGTCAGCCGCTCGGTTCCGTCCCAGGTGCGCAGGGTAACGGCAAACGGATCGTCGCTGAAAAAGCGCAGCGTAACCACGCTTGCGCAGGGCACGGCCCCGATCGGGCTACGGTCGCCGGGGGAATGGGAATCGTGGCGGAGCATCCAAGCCCTCCTTGCCGAACAACTGCCCTCATCATAACGTTTTTGCGACGTTTGATCAACTATGCCGCGCAAACAATCAGAGATCGCGCTTCAGCAGCAGCATGGCAAACGTCGATTCGATTTCCGTCCAGTTCTTCTTGCGCCGGTTCTCCCCGCAGGACAAATGGCTTCCCATCACCGCGTAGCCCTGCTTTTCGGAAAACCATTTGGCGGGAAACGCGTAGCGGCCCGGCGCGGTTTGATAGGCTTCCAAACAGGTAAGCACGTCCTGAAACCACCGGGTTTCCCGTACGGCGGGGTAACGTGCGGCATACTGCGCGTGGAACAGCAGCTTGGGCGCGTGATTGCTCGTCAGCATGTCCTTGACGCCGAACCATCCGGGGCATTTGGGGTCCCAGCCCATACCGTGGTAAACGCCGTTTCCCTCGGGCAGAATACCGTATCCGTCTGCGACGGCGGCATGGAAATCGTCGGTCAGGATGTAACGGAGCACGTCTCCGATTTTCTCGTCAATCACGGGGTCCCGCAAACGATACAGCGTGTGCAGCCCGGCGATATCGTAGATCAGCGGGTAGGCAAACCCGTACGCTTCGTATATTTCCTGGCGGATAAAATGCCGCCTGTCCTTCCAGCACGTCGGAATGCCGGTCAGCTTAGCCCGCCGCTCCTCGTTCAGGTAGAGATTGTAACCCTGTTCCCGTATGAAACGGTGTATCTCGTGAAGGCTTGCCAGCATATACCGCCGCGTTGCCTCGTCATCCGCGCCGATCAGCGACAGCAGGTTCGCCGTCAGGATCGCCGGAAAGCTGCGGCGTTTCTGCGGCAGTTCCGCATATTGCGGCATCAAGGAAACGGAATACGAAAGCGCGTCCCGCACTTCCGGCATTCCGTAATGCAGGCCCAGCTGCACGGCTTTCAGCAGCGTGTTTTCCAGACAGTCGTCAAAGCTTCCGTGCTCCGCAAACCGCCGCGGTTGCTGCGGGTCGGGCTTGAGGTTACCAAGCCACAGCGCCGCCGCGGGGGAAACGGGCAGCTCGCTTTCCAAGGCCTTTTCAGTTTTCGTATCGTGCAGAAGTTCGCGCGCGGTGCGATAACGGATTGGCGTGTCGGCGTTGTCCATCAGCCAATCGGCGGCCGCCGGGTTCATTGGGGCCGGCGTCATGGCGTTTTTGCAATCAGTCCGGCCTGGTATTCGCGGATGGCTTTGAGTATGGCTTCCGTGGCCTCGGCTTCGTCGCTGCCGTCGGCTGTGAGGGTGATGTCCAGCGCGGGTTTCATGGTTTGGGAAAGCATCCCCAGCATGCTTTTCAGGTTCACTGCCAGCCCGTCCTGTTCCAGGGTCAGGCTGCAGTGGAAGTGGCCGCCGGTTGTTGCCAGCTGCGCCGCAAACACCCGTGTGAAGGGCAGGAGCGGTCTGAGATCGATGCGGGTCCGAATCATAATGGGTTCCTCCTCATATCGTTACGGGGAAGGCTCCGTTGCTTCCTGTGCAATCTGCATCAGCCGGCGCATGCGGTTGTTTACGCCGCTTTTGCTGATGGGCGGATCCATCCGCTGGCCCAGCTCCGTCAGGCTTAAATCGGGGGCTTGCAGGCGAAGGCGCGCCATTTCCTGCAACCCGGGCGGCAGCGCGGTGAACCGGTCCGAGTTCAGCAGCGCCTCAATCAGGCGCATCTGCGCTGCGCCCGCGTTCATTTGCTTGCGGAGATTGGCATAATCGCAGTTCATGGCGCGGTTCACGTTGCCAAGCACCTGCCGTTTCACCAGCATGCTTTCCAGCGTGGTAACGGCCTGATGCGCGCCGGCGGCCGTGAGGATGGTTACAATGTGCTCGCTCTGCTTTACGTACAGGCTGACCGCGTTTTTGCGCTTCATTTGCCGTACGGGTACGCTCAGGCTGCGCAGGCACCTTACGATGCTTTGGCGAAGCTTTCCGTCCCTCGCCGAGAACTCCAGATGGTAGGCGTTTTCCGGGTTCACCAGCGTGCCGCAGCCTAAAATCGCGCCGCGGATAAACGCGTGGCGGCAGCAGCTGCGGTTGAGCTGAAAGCGCGGCACGGTGGAGAGCAGCATCGGGGCCGCGCCTGTGGTTACCATGTCGAACTGGCTTAGCAGCGCGGGCGCGTCGTTGGGGCCGATCGTCAGCACATAGGCGCGCGTACCGCCGAAGCGGGCATGGGTAACGTACTGCAGCTGCGCGGCGATGCCGGTTTCCTGCTGGATGACACGGTAGATGCGCCGGGCGATCGCGGCGCTTTCCACGGCAAAACGGACGCTGAGCCTGCCCTGCCCCAACAGCGACAGCGAACCCAGACACAAGTACAACGCCGCGAGCTCAGCTTTGCGGCAACAGGATTTTTCACACGGAACCCGGCAAAGCTCTTCCTTGCAGTCGGAGGAAAAAGACATAGGCTTCCTTTCGCTGCGTTCCACAACAAACAGCCGATCACTCGTCTATGAGATGGATCGACCGGTTCATCCATGTTTTATGGGGTTATTGTACGGTACGCGGGCGGGTTCGTCAAGTTGTTTTTACGGTCTGTATTTGGTATGATACGGAAAACATCCGAAGGAGTGGGGCGTTATGCGCAGGATCGGCGCGCTGGAAGCGGGCGGAACCAAAATGGTGCTCGGGGTTTTCGACGAGGGGGGAACTGAGCTGGCAAGGCATACGCTGCCGACGCTTTCCCCCAGCGAAACCGTACCCGCGATGCAGGCGTTTTTTGCGAAACAGCATATCGACGCGCTGGGAATCGGCAGCTTCGGCCCGGTGGACGTCAACCCAGCGTCCGCAACCTTCGGGACGATCACCAGCACGCCCAAACTCGCTTGGAAGAATTATCCTATATTGGGAGCGCTGCGCGATTTTCTAAACATTCCCTGCGCGCTCGATACGGACGTCAACGCCGCCGTGCTTGCCGAGGCGGACCGGGGCGCCGCCGTAGGGCTTACGGATGCCGTGTATCTGACCATCGGCACGGGCGTGGGCGGCGGGGTGCTGTCCGGCGGCCGCCTGGTGCACGGGCTGCTGCACCCGGAAATCGGGCATATGCTGCTGCGCCCGCACAAAGACGACCCTAACCCCAAGGGCGTATGCCCGTATCACGACGGCTGCTGCGAAGGACTTGCGGCCGGCCCCGCGCTCTGCGCGCACGCCGGGGGCGACGCAGCGGCCCTGCCCGACAACCACCCCGCCATTCGAATCGAAGCCGGGTATCTGGCGCAGCTGTGCGTCAACCTGATCCTTACCTTGAGCCCGCAGAAAATCATCCTGGGCGGCGGCGTAATGCAGCGAACGGCGCTTTTCCCGCTGATCCGCGCGCAGGTGCTGGAACTGCTCAACGGATATGTGCAGGCGCCCGTCCTTTTACACCGGATCGATACTTATATCGTGCCGCCCGCGCTGTTCCCCGTCAGCGGGCTGATCGGAGCTTACCTGCTGGGGCGGGACGCTGTGCGGTAAATAGCCGCGGGGACAGGGATACGCCGGCTGCCGCCCGGGCGGCACACCCGCCGCCCGCGTAGGTCCGCCGGGCGCCGAACCCAGGGAAGCGGCGGGGAACATAGAAGAAGCGGGAGCTTGCGCTCCCGCTTCTGTTTTGCCGGATCAAGTTGCCGTTGCCGTTTGGCTTATTCGCCGGCGGCGATGGCAGCCATCTTGTTGGCGATCTCGCCAAGGTAGAAGTTGGTCACGTCGTCATAGCCGAAGGCCTTGCACTTTTCAACCATTTCCGCCCACAGCGTGTTGAATTCTTCCTCGCTGGCGGCATAAACGCACTTCCAGCTGTATTCCTTCATGATGGGGGCGAACTGGGCGCGCATGTTGTTGAGGTCGTCAGACTTGGCGGCGACAACGTACATCGTAGCCGGATGCAGGGAGAATTTGCCGGTCTGTTTGTAGAATTCCACGCCGGTGCGGGCGCCGCCTGCATAGCTCTCGCTCCATGCCTTGAGCATGTTGTTTTCAAGCTTGGCAATGCCGTCTTCCCACGCGTCGTGGTTGTAGCAGAAGCCGCCGGTGGGATCATACGCGTTCATCAGGATGGTGGAGTTGTTCAGCGCGTTCTTGCCGTCGTAGTAGGTGCCGCCGCCGTACTCGGCCGGCATTTCGGTGTTCTGTTCGTCGCGGTAGCACGTCCAGCCGAATTCGGTGCCGTAGGGCTTGCCGTTTGCGTCATAATCCCAGCACAGTCCCTGCGGGCCGTTCCAGGTGGTCATGATGCCTTCGGTGGAGCACAGCCAGTCGATGATCTCCAGAATGCGTTCGGGATACGCGCAGTTGGCGCCGATGGTCCATACGCGGTTGAAGCCGAAGGGCGCGGTGCCGACCACGATGGGGGCTGCGTCTTCGGGGATCATGGTCACATAGCCTTCGCCTTTGGCAGTGCGCTCGTCAGAGTTGTAGGACTGCATTTTCCAGCCCCACAGGCCCAGCAGATAGCGGCCTGCGTCCACTTTCACGGAATAGGTGTCAAAGTTCTGGCTGATGCTTTCCGGGTCAAACAAACCGGCGCGGTAGAGCTGGTTGTTGATGGAGAGCATTTTGTGGTAGAGGCTTCCCTCTTCCAGCGGGTTGACGATTTCGCCGGTGCCCCAGTTCACGCCCAGATAATCCTGCTCGGCGAAGCCGTACCAGGTCATCAGGTCCCAGGTGAACTTCATGACGCAGTCTTCCCAATCCGGGAAGCCGCCGAAGGCGTATACTTTTTCGCCGTTGGCATTCACGGGAACGGCGTCTTGCAGCGCCTGCAGGAAGGGTACCAGGTCGTCGATGGTCTTAAGCTGCGGTTTGCCGGCCGCAACATAAGCGTCCCAGCGAACCTGCATGCCGTAGTTGGGCTCGATGACGACGTCCCAATCGGTGCGGTTGTAGCCAATGTCATGACCAAAGCCCCACACGCCTTCCAGGCCGGTGGCGCTCTTGACGAAGTTGGAAAGCTTTTCCTGCGCGGCCTTGGTATAGGCGGCGATGTTTGCGTAGGGAGTCAGATCCAGTTCGTTCCAGTCCAGAATCAGGTTGGCGTTGAGGGCGCTGACCAGGTGATCGCCCATATCGCCGAGGATCACCAGATCGCCGAGCTCGCCGGCCGCCATGCGGGTCTGCCATGCGTTCTGGTCGAGGTTGGTGGAGATGATGTTCAGCTCCACGTTAAACTTGTCCTTGAGGATCTTGGCAAACCAGCCGGTGCTCTGCGTATTGGCCAGTTCGTCAAACACGGTGATCGTAATGGGTTCCCGGTAGGTGTCGTCTGCGACGGCAACGATGGTCATGCTCATCAGCATGGCGACCGCCGCCAACATCGCGACAAACTTGTTGAGTTTCCGCATTGTGTAACCCTCCCTTTTATTTGTACCGGCCTATATCGGCCGGTTACATATGAAATTAACCCTTCACTGCGCCGATCATGATGCCTTTGACGAAGAACTTCTGGAAATAGGGGTAGACCAGCAGGATGGGGAACACCACCACCATGGCGACGGTCATGCGCACGGAAAGCGCGGTCTGCTTGGTGGACAGGTTTGCGATGGAGCTGGAGTTCTGGGTGGTCCGCATCATGGCCGCCAGCGCGTTGGCCTCGTTCTGGTATTTGTAGAGCACGTACTGCAGCGTGTAATGCTTGCCGCCGGGCATCAGCACCATGGTATCGACGAAGCTGTTCCACTGGTATACGGCGGTGAAGATGGCGAGCGTCGCCATAATCGGCGTAATCAGCGGCAGAATAACCTTCAGGAAGCTGACGATATACCCCGCGCCGTCCAGATGCGCGCTTTCCTCCAAAGAGGAGGGAACGTTTTCGATGAAGGTTTTCACCAGCAGCACGTTATAGGGCGATACCAGCCAGGGGATGACGTATGCCCAGAAGCTGTCCAGAAAGCCCAGCATCCGCATGTTCATATACCAGGGGATCAGCCCCGCGTTGAAATACATAGTGATGACGATCAGCCGGTAGAAAAGGGTCCGGTGCCACATTTCCCGCTTGGTCACCAGGTACCCCAGAAACGCGCTGCCGCCCACGGCCCAGATGGTGCCGAGCACCGTTCTGGCAACCGAGGTGATGGCGGCGTCCGCAAGGCCTTCGATCTTCAAAACCTGAATGTAGTTTTCCAGATGAACGCCCTTGGGCAGCAGCGTGATCTGCCCCAGCGAAACCAGCTGGTTATCCGAAATGGTATTGATGAAAAGGTAGTAAAACGGGAATATGCACACGAACGTGAACAGGGCGAAAAAGCCGTAGTTCAGCACGTTGAACACAATGTCGCCAACCGTATAATGGCGGTGTACCCTCCGGCGCGCGGTGCGCTGCTGCTTGAGCGTCGTCATGTTTCCTGTCCCTCCCTTACACAATCGATTCGCCGCGTACCGCTTTGCTCAACCTGTTTGCGGCAAACAGCAAAACGATAGAGACCAGAGACTTCAGGATGCCGATGGCCGTGGCCATGGAAATGGTCGTCGTAGAGCGCGTACCAAGCGAGATGTTGTATACGTAGAGGTCCAGCACCTCGATGGTGGACTTGTTCATGGCGTTTTGGAACACCAGATACTGTTCCATGCCGTTGTTGACGATGTTGGATATTTGCAGGAGCAGCAGTACAAAGAAGGTGGGGAGAAGGCCCGGAATGGTAATGTGCAGTATCTGCCGCCAGCGGCCTGCGCCGTCCACCTTGGCGGCTTCGTACAACTCCTGATCGATGCCCGAAATGGCCGCCAGATACATGATGGCGCCCCACCCCAGCGACTTCCAGGTGTTCCACAGCCACATTTTCAGCCATATGTACTCGCTCGAGTTCAGCCAGGCCACCGGCTGCCGGAGGATGCCAAGCCCCACCAGCAGCTTGTTGACGATGCCGGTATCCAGCGAGAAGATGCTCAGTGCGAAGGAGAATACCAGAACCCAGCTGATGAAGTTGGGAAGCGTGGTAAAGATCTGCACGAACTTTTTGAAAGCATTGGCGCGGATCTCCGTCAGGAAAATGGCGAAGGCCACGGGCAGCCAGCTGGAGGCCAGGCCCAGGCCAGACATGGCAAAGGTGTTGGTCAGCACCCGCACGGTTTCCGTGCGCTGCGCCGCGTTGGTCCACAAGGATACAAACCACTTGAAGCCCACGTATTCCTGCTGGTCCATCGGCAGGCCCAGCTTGAAATTATAGAAGGCATACCGCCAGCCCGACAGCGGCAGGTAAGCGAACAGGAACACGGCAACCAGAAACGGCAGAAGCATCAGGAAGAGCTTGAACTTCTTGGGCAGCTCCTCGTAATCCAGAAATCCGGCGAAGAATGCGGAGAACGCGCTGAACCCCATGGCCGCGTACAGCGAGCCCAGCCCCACCATAAAGCCGACGTCCTTGGGAAGCAGGGTGGTAAAAATCACAACGGCGGCGGCCTGCAGCAGCGTGCTGAGCAGCAGCACGGCGATGATCAGCCGTTTCTTGTGCCGCCTCCAAATCAGAAGCGCAACGCCCAGCAGCGACGCGGCAATGGTAACGGTGGCCAGAATGCTTGCGGAGCGGAGGGAATGGGCAAGCACCGCTTGAAAATCGGCAAGCGTCAGGCTGTTTTTCGCGGCTTCCTCCCCATACAGGGCCTTTCCGCGGGCGTTCGCCGGGTTTTGCAGGGTTTCGGGCTGCTGCCAGGCAAGCAGCGCGGCGCCGGACATCGGCTGCGATACCGTGGGGGAGGAAAGGTTGATTTTCCCCGGCGTGTGGAGATTGATCGAAACGATGGGGAGCAGCATCAGTACGGACGCGGCGATTGCGAGGATCAGGCTGACGGTCCACAGGCGTTTGCCGGGGGGGATGGGGTTGACGAAGTAGGGGCTGTCGGCGTTGCGGATGCCAAGCATGGCGCTAACGGCCGCGCAGGCCGCGAAGGCGCTCATCAGCAAGGGGCACAGGGTATATCCGCCCAGCCCCATATACATCAGTTGGTACACCGACCCCTGGAATTGCGCGGCGCTGCTGATGGCAAGCATCCCCAGCACTTCGGAAAGCAGCAGCAGGGCCGCAACGGTGATGATACCGGCCGGTACCCAGCGGTCCACCCTGCGGATCAGCTGGAGCGCAAGCCCCAGCACAAGAAGCACCGCGGCCGCGATCACCATCCCGTGTACGGAGCCGTTGTAGGTGGGGATTTGAAACAGGGTCGTCACGCTTGAGGCGCTGTCGCTCAGCATCACAAGGCTTTCCAGATACCCGCCCTGCACGGGGTTTTGGAACAGCCCCGTCCGGTCCGCCTGCTCTTTTAACAGCGGCTCGCGCCCGGCCATCCATGCCCACCCGGACAGGGAACGCGTCGCCAGCGCGTCTTCCTCCCCAGTGGCAAAGGTGCCGGGGGTGATCGTCGTCTGCGCGAAGGGGAACAGCAGCATGCAAAGGGTGATGGCGCAAAGCGCCGCGGAAATGATGCGCCATTTCCGGTCGCCGACCGGCAGCCTGTCCATGCCCTTGCAGGCGAACAGCTCTCCGGCAAACAAGGCCGCGGCCAGAATGGGCGGCAGCCATAGGGTCCATTTCACCGTCAGCATGACGCTCAGCAGAATGCTCTGGTCCAGCTGCTGGATGTAGAACGCGAACAGGAGAAGCGGCAGAAGCGCGGATAACCCAAGTACGGCGGCGGCGCGCAAAACGCCGGGCCGCTTGAACATCGAAAGGATCGCCCCGGCGGCAGCCAGAATGAGCCCGGCAATCAGCAGCCACTGGCGGAACTGAACGGCTGCCAGCCCCGGCATCTGCGCGAGCGGAAGCACGCGGTTTCCCCGCAGCATGAGCTGCAGCCCGGACACATCCCCCGGGAAGGCCTGGGCGATTTCTGCCGTCAGCAGCGAATGGGCATACGTTGTAAAGATAGGCGCGAACACACACAGGAGAAGCAGCGGGAGCAGGAAGCCGATGAGAATGCGATGTTTCACTGAGCGGTCCTCCGAACGGGTTAAAACGTTTTAGTCGATCGCAAAAAGGAATGAATCCGTCAGAACCGGGGGGAATGGATTTTTGGATTCCCCTTTCGCTGAGAGACCGGTTTCTCTGCGGTGCAGAGACCGTGTTCTTTAGCTGCGACGCGGGTTGGCACTGCCTGAAGATCGCGATCATGAAGCGCCTGGACGAAACTTGCTTCCTGTAAGCACCGGTTGCCGCCGTGTGCCTGCAGGAACTGTTGCTATCGTCAACCCATGCGCGGGATATGTTTACATGATACACGAGCGCATTGATATCTGTCAATAACACAGAGCGATCGATTCCCGTGATAATTCGGCGCGGTATACGCGCGGATCCGCCGGTTTACAGGGCGGGGAAATGCCCGGTTTGCCTGCGCGGACAAGGGAATACGCGCGTTTTCAATGCTTTTCGCAAATAAAAACCGGCCGTTTTGCCGGCCGGTTCAATTATCGGGGACTGGTAGCGAATTTGGAAATTTCTGGCGCCGGGATCAGCGCACGACCATCGCGCGGCCTAGCCCAAGCGCTTTTTTGTTGATCTCCATCAGATGCGCCTTTTTTACGCCCAGCCAATCGGCCATCACGGTGTGCAGGCTGTTGACCGAAAAGGCAAGCGTGGCTTCCTGCAGCGCCCCGAGCATTACCATGTTGGCGACGCGTGGCTCGTGAAGCGAATCGGCAATCGCGTTGCACGGAACGGCTACGACGTCGATATCGGTGCGCAGATTGGTGTTTTCGATTAACGAGGAATTGTACAACAGCAAGCCCTTCCTGGGCATTTTAGGCATGAACTTGCGCAGGCTCGGCCCGTTCATGGCAACCAGAATCAGCGGCTCCGTCACCAGCGGAGAGCCGATGGCCTGGTCGCTTACCACCACGGCGCAATTGGCTTCGCCGCCGCGCATCTCCGGGCCGTAGCTGGGCATCCAGCTCACTTCCCGGCCTTCCAGCATCGCGGCCTTGGCAATCAGCTGGCCGATCAGCAGCACGCCTTGCCCGCCGAACCCTGCGATCAGGAATTGCTTTTCCATTACACTTGGTCCCCCTTAAACACGCCCAGCGGATACGCCGGCAGCATATGCTCCGTCAGCCAGCGCAGGGATTCCTGCGGGGACAGGCCCCAGTTGGTCGGGCAGGTGGAAAGCACCTCCACCATCGTGAACCCCTTGTTTTCCATCTGCAGGCGGAACGCCTTCTTGATGGCCGCCTTGGCCTGCCGGATGTGCTTTACGTCGTGTACGCTCACACGCTCGATGTAGGCCGCCCCCTGCAGGGTGGCAAGCATTTCGCTCATCGGCACGGGATAGCCGCACCGTTCCACGTCGCGCCCGCCGGGGCTGGTGGTGGTCACCTGGCCGGGCAGGGTGGTGGGCGCCATTTGCCCGCCGGTCATGCCGTATATGGCGTTGTTGACGAAAATGGTCGTGATCTTTTCCCCGCGCGTTGCCGCGTGTACGATCTCGGCGGTGCCGATGGAGGCAAGGTCGCCGTCCCCCTGATAGGTGAACACCGCCTTGTCCGGGCATACGCGCTTGATGCCCGTGGCCACGGCGGGGGCGCGTCCGTGCGAGGCCTCCATCATGTCGCAGTTGAAGTACTCGTAGGCAAACACGGCGCAGCCTACCGGCGCAACGCCCACGGCGGTTTCCCCGATGCCCAATTCTTCCAGCGCCTCGGCAACCAGCCGGTGGATGATGCCGTGCGTGCAGCCCGGGCAGTAATGAAACGGCTTATCGGTCAGCAGTTTGGTTTTTTCAAATACGACGGCCAAAATTATGCGTCCCCCTTGTCCTGCGGTTCATCGGGCTTACGGTTCTCGTCCGCTGAATCGGGTTTTGTTTTATTTCCGGAACGGCCGATGGCTTTCATCAAGCTGTCGATGCCCGACGCGATGGATTTCCCTGCGCGGTCGAAAAACGATCCGGTACGGCTGCCGGCTTCCCGGGTTCTTCTCTGCATCACCGGGTCGTTGAAAAATTCTTCAATCTTGCGGCCCGCCTCGTTGAGCTTCTCTTCCACGGCCTGCGCCGCGGTGCGCAGCCGCTCGTCGATGTCGTCGGGCGTCGTGTCGTCGATTGCCTTGCCGGCCGCGTCCATTTTCTCCTGCATCCGTTTGCCCGCCGAATCCAGCTTCTCGTCCAGCGTTTCGGCGGCGTGATGCAGCTTTTCCTCCAGCGTATCGGCCGCCTTTTGCAGCTTCTCCTCAAAGGTCGGCGCGGCAGGCTCTGCGGCGGGCTCCCCGGCAAACGCTTCTTCGGGTTCCAACTCGCCGGTTGTAAACTCCGCAAACGCTTCGGCGGCGGGCTCCTCCATAACGGGCGGCGCGATGGGTTCCTCGAAGAAGGATTTTGCGGCAGGTTCTTCCGCAGTGGGTTCTTCCATAACAGGCGGCGCGGCGGGCTGTTCGAAGAAGGATTTCACGGC
>JAEWTC010000036.1 GCA_023459675.1 Bacillota bacterium
ACCTGCCCCTGCGCGAGGATGCCGGGCCACACATACCCGCTCTCCGCGGGGAGGCTGCCGTTCATCTGCGTTTGCAAGTACCATATGATCAGGAGCATCAGCGCAACGTAGGCGGCGGCGCATGCGAGCAGCCAAACCCAGTGGAACGGGCGGATGAGCTTTTGTTTTCTCGCGATTTGCAGGTTTACCCCAAGGTTGTCTGGCATTGTTCTCCTCCTTTGGGAAACCGTGGCAGCGCCGTTGCCCGGCTGTCAATCCCGCCGGCCTACGGCGCGCGTTGTGCGTCCCTTCGGCCGCCGCCTTGCCGGACTGCCGAAAGAAAACCCTGCCCGTGCGTAACCGGGCATGGTAGGCGTAACGGGAACTTGTGCGCAGCTTGTACCTTTGGTTATTATAGCAGGGGGCCGTCCGTTTGTACAGTAAGGCAAATGCGGAACTCTCTCTCCTACCGCCGGGCAGGGGTTGCGGGGTTCCGGCTTTTTTGGTATGGTATAGAAGAACGGTGCGCTCAGCGAGCCATCACGCAAGCAAAAGAATAACGGGGAGGTGAGACGGCGTGTTTGCTTTGAGACGGAAACTGCGGGAGGCCGCGTTTTCCGTGCTGCCGATCGTTGTGCTGGTGCTTTTATTGCATGGAACCGTCGCCCCGCTGGACGGGCTTGTGCTTGCGCGGTTTTTGGCCGGCGCGTGCTTCATCATTGCCGGGCTTGCCGTGTTCTTATTTGGCGTCGACCTGAGCATCGACCGTATCGGGCGCTATCTGGGCACGTCGATCGCGAAAACGAACAAGCTGTGGATTGTCGTGGCAGCCGGTGCGGTGCTTGGCTTTGTCATCTCCGTGGCCGAGCCGGATCTGCAAATACTGGCGGATCAGGTGGAAACGGTATCAAACGGCGCGCTCTCCCAAAGCTTGATCGTGGGTACGGTGTCGCTTGGCATCGCGCTGCTGCTTGCGGCGGGGCTTGTGCGCATCGTGTACAACGTTCCGCTCAACTGCATGCTCACGGTGCTGTACGCGCTCATCGGCGTGCTGGCGCTGTTTACCTCGCCCGCGTTTTTGTCCATTTCGTTTGATGCGTCCGGCGCGACCACCGGGGCGCTGACGGTGCCGTTCATCCTGGCGCTGTCGGTGGGCATATCCGCCTTGAAAAAAGACAGCAAAGCCTCCGAGAAGGACAGCTTCGGGCTTGTGGCGGTCGCATCCACCGGGGCGATCCTTTCGATGATGGCGCTGGATATCCTGAGCCCGCCCAAGCAGATTGCCGGCGCGGTGAACGTGGCGCAGCAGGAGGCGCAGGGCCTGTTCACGCCGTTTCTCCATATCCTGCCGCACGCGGCGGCGGAGGTGCTGGCGGCGCTTGTGCCCATTCTGGTCATCTTCCTTGTGTATGCGCGGTTTTCCGGGCGGGTGCCCCGGCATGAGAGCGGGAAGATACTGATCGGGCTTTTCTACTCGCTTGTCGGGCTGGTTTTGCTGCTTACGGGGGTGAACGCCGGGTTTCTGCGCGTTGGTACGCTGGTCGGATACCAGATTGCCGCGCTGCAAAACCCCGCGCTGCTCATTGGAGCCGGGTTTTTCCTGGGGCTGGCAACCATCCTGGCGGAGCCGGCCGTCTACATCCTCACCAATCAAATTGAAAACGTAACCAGCGGTTCCGTACGGCGCATTACGGTGCTTATCGCGCTGGCGGCTGGGGTTGCGGTGTCGGTCGCGCTGTCCATGGTGCGCATTCTTGTGCCGGGGCTGCGGCTTTGGCACATCCTGCTGCCGGGCTACGCGCTGGCCGTGGGGCTAACCTACGTTGTGCCCAAGCTGTTTGTGGGCATCGCGTTTGATTCTGGCGGCGTGGCTTCCGGCCCCATGACGGCCGTTTTCATCCTTGCGTTTGCGCAGGGTGCGGCGCAGAGCATGGAAGGCGCGGACGTGCTGCTGGACGGCTTCGGCGTGATCGCCATGGTGGCGCTTACGCCGCTGATCACCCTGCAGGTGCTGGGGTTGCTTTATCGCAGGAAGACGCGGAAGGGAGGGTTGCGGCGTGAGGGATGACAAAGGGGCGATCGTGCTTGTGTGTGTGATCGTCAACTGCGGCGCGGCAAGCACGGTGCTGCAGAATGCCCGCAGGTTTAGGCTGCCCGGCGGCACGGTGCTGCTTGGGCGGGGCACGGTGCGGCACCCGTTGCTGGAAACGCTTGCGCTCAACGAGGCGAAGAAGGAAGTCGTTCTGCTTGCCGCGCCGCAAGAAGAAGGGCTCCGGTTTGCGCAAGCCCTGAGCGCGGAGCTTAAGTTTCACAAGCGCAGCCACGGCGTTGCCTTCGTAACGGAGATCGCGGCGGTTTGGGGGTCGCATGCCATTGCCTGCGGGGAAAAGAACCTTGGCAAAGAGGAGAGGATCACGATGTATCAATCCGTGTTTGTGATTGTGGACAAGGGCAAGGCCGAGCTTGCCGTGGACGCCGCAACGCGTGCCGGGGCGACGGGCGCTACGATCATCGGCGCGCGGGGTTCCGGCATCCATGAAACCGGCACGCTGTTTCACATGCACGTCGAGCCGGAAAAGGAAATCGTGCTGATGGTGCTCAAGCGCGAAACCGCCCAGGCCGTTGCGGCGGCCGTAAAGGACGCGCTTGCCATTGAGGAGCCGGGAAACGGAATCCTGTTCGTACACGACGTAAGCAGCGTGTTTGGCTTGTACGAATAACGGATCGCAGACGGCGTTTTGCTTGTTTTGGCGCGTTCATGGTATAATCAAAGCCGGACTATTTTCCGGGAGGAACGCGTTATGCCAGCCAAAGCATGTGATATGGATTCAATCCGGCAGGCCGTGGTTGGAAAGCTGCTGCGGTATTACGGGGTTACCGTGGAAAGCGCCACCAGGCACCAGCTGTATAAAGCCACCGCGATCACCATCCGCGACCAGATTATGGAGTTGTGGATGGAAAGCCGCAGGAAAACCGAAGCCGAGCAGGGGAAAACCCTGTATTACCTCTCCATCGAATTTCTGATGGGGCGCGCGCTCAACCAAAACCTCATCAACATGAGCGCGCAGACCGCCTACCGAAAAGCCCTGGGCGAGCTGGGCGTGGACATCGCCTCCCTGATGGAGGAAGAGCCGGAACCGGCGCTTGGCAACGGCGGGCTCGGGCGGCTTGCCGCCTGCTTTCTGGACAGCCTTTCCACGCTCTCTATCCCCTCGGTGGGCTGCACCATCCGCTACGAGTACGGCCTGTTCCGCCAGAAGATCGTGGACGGCCAGCAGGTGGAGCTGCCCGACCCCTGGCTGCAGGACGGCAACGTGTGGGAAATCCCCGTGACCGAGGACATCTGCCAGGTGCAGTTCGGCGGCGAGGTGAAGGAATACGAAACCGGCGGGCGGCGCTATTTCGCGCTGGAAAACGCCTATACCATCGACGCCGTTCCCTACGATATGCCGGTGGTCGGCTACGGCGCGGGCATGGTAAACACGCTGCGCACGTGGTCTGCCCGCAGCCGCGAAACCTTTGACCTGCACACCTTCGGCCGCGGCGAGTACGACAAGGCCATGGACGAAATGCGCATGGCCGAGGTCATCAACAAGGTGCTCTACCCCGAGGACAGCCATTGGGAAGGCAAAATGCTGCGCATGAAGCAGCAGTATTTCTTTACGTCCGCCACGCTGCAAACGGCGCTCAAGAAGTTCAAAAAGCGCTACGGCACGGATTTTCAGCGCCTGCCGGACAAAGCGGTGTTCCACATCAACGACACGCACCCCGGCCT
>JAEWTC010000037.1 GCA_023459675.1 Bacillota bacterium
GGCGTGGGCTTGCCCGCAAGCATCGCGTCGGTAATGCCGGTGATCTTGACGATATCCTCTTTCAAAGGTACGCCGGGGTCGCACAGCATGGAGAATTCTTCCGTAACCGAATCGCCGGTCAGCTTCACCGCGCCGATTTCAATAATGCGGTCGGCCACGGGCGACAGACCCGTGGTTTCGAAGTCCAGCACGATAATCGGGTCGGTCATCGGGCGCGCGTCCGCGTTTTTCACCAGCGGAACGCTGTCGCACAGGTAGCCTTCCATGCCCGGAATCAGCTTGATGTTGTGCTTTTTGGCCGCGGCGAAGGCGGCGGGGTAGGCCTGGGTTACGCCGTGATCCGTCACCGCGACGGCGGGATGCCCCCAGCGCGCCGCCTGCTCGATGAGCATGGCAACGTCGGCGGTCGCGTCCATCGCGGACATGTTGGTGTGCAGGTGCAGCTCGATGCGCTTCTCCCCTTCGGGGGCCGCGTCCAGCCGCTCGTCCGCGGGCATGATCTGCAGATCGCGCACGTTGACGGAGAGCTCGTCTAAAAAGCTGTCCATCTTGCACTCGCCGCGCAGCCTGAGGCGCGCGCCTTTGCTCACGCGCGCGGCTTGCTTGTTCACCTTTTCCTTTTCGGCGCGGGTGGGCGGGTCCTCGGAGCGGCGCATGCGGTAGCTGTAAAACGCCTTGCAGTACACGGTGGAGGTATCGTCGCCCAAAGCGAAGGAGAGCAGCGCGGTTTCGCCGCCCTTGAGCTCGCGGAACACCGGCTCGTTGGTGACCAGGCCTTCGATCACCACCACGCCGCTTTCCTCGTTCAGGGTCAGCACCGGCACCGGCGGCTCCGCAATGGCGCGGCCTTTTACCACGACGCCCTTGGGCGCGGGCGGCGCCTTGGGCTGAATGGGTTTTTCCCTGGGCGCAGACGCCACCTCCGGCGCGGGGGACGCTTCCCAGGCGGGCTCTTCCGCCTGGGCCCGGTGCGGGTTTGCCTCGCGGTCTTGCGCCTGCTCCTCCTCGCGCCGCTGCCGGGCGTCCGCACGCATGCGCTCCACCCATTGCTCGCGCTCGCCGCAGCGTTCCAGCGTTACGGGCAGCTTCAGCCGGAAGATATCCCACACGGCCTGCGAAAGCTTTTCATCCAGCGCGTTGCGCTTGAAAAACTGCACGGCAAACTCGTCCGGGCAGATGAGCAATATCTGGTCGCCTTCGATGGACCAGCCCACGTCGTCCAGCCAGGTTTTGATGGCCGGGCTCTGGCGGCGCAGAAAGGCCTTGAGCGTCGGCGTATATTTTTGAATATCGGCCTTGAAATCGTCCGCAAGGTTGGGCGAAGCCACGCGCAGCGCGATGCGCATGCCCGGGAACAGCGAGCCCAGTTTCAGCTCCAGCCGCAAAAACGCGCGCTCATCTGCCAGAACGGCGGACAGGAGACTGAAATACGCCTTGTTATCCGCCGCGCGGAACAGCACGCGTTCGATGGATAGCTGGCCTTTCAGCTCCGGCAGCGTATTTTCAAGGGTTTGAATCAGTTCCGCTTTGTTCAATCTGCACGCTCCTGACGCGCCGTACTAGAATTTCGGCGAGATCGCCCTCCACGGGCTGGGGCGGCTTGCCCTTTTCAAAGAGCACGCCCTTGCCGTTTCCGCCGCCCGCGATGCCGAAATCGGCCTCCCGGGCCTCGCCGGGGCCGTTGACCACGCAGCCCATCACCGCCACGGTAAGCGGCGTTTTGATATCCGCAAGCTCATCCTGCACGCGCCGGGCGATGCCGGAAACGTCGATCCCCGTACGGCCGCAGGTGGGGCAGGAGATGAGGTTGATCCCTTCCCTGCGCAGCCCGCAGGCCTTGAGGATGGAGATGCCCGCGGAAACCTCCGGCACGGGATCGCCGGTCAGGGAGACGCGCAGGGTATCGCCGATGCCCATCAGCAAAAGGCTTCCGATGCCCACCGCGCTTTTGACGTGCCCAACGCCTGGCAGCCCCGCCTCGGTTACGCCCAAGTGCAGGGGGTAATCGCACGCCGCGGCGGCCAGCCGGTACGCCTGCACGGTGAGGGGCACACTGCTGGCCTTGAGGCTGAGAACGATGTCCGTAAAGCCCGCCTGTTCCAAAAGCGCCGCGTGGGAAAGCGCGCTTTCCACCATGCCCTCGGCGGTTACGCCGCCGTATTTGGCCAAAATGTCCTTTTCCACGGAGCCGGAGTTGACCCCGATGCGGATGGGCGCTCCGTGCGCCTTGGCGCAGTCCGCCACCAGTTTTACCTTCTCCGCGGAGCCGATGTTGCCGGGGTTGATGCGCACTTTCTTCGCGCCCGCTTCCAGCGCGGCCACGGCCAGATCGGCCCGGTAGTGAATATCGGCGATGATCGGCACGGGCGCGTGTTTGCAGATCTCCCCAAACGCGGGCAGGCATTCGTCGTCGTACACGCTGACGCGCACAAGGTCCGCTCCGGCAGTGCACAGCGCGCGGATTTGCGAAAGCGTGGCCTCGGCGTTTCGCGTGTCGGTGTTGGTCATGCTCTGCACGGTGACCGGCGCGCCGCCGCCGATGGGAACGTTTCCGATGTAAAACTGCCGGGTCATCTATTCTTTCTCCTTGAGAATGTAAATCGGGCGGTGCTTGGTTTCCAGATAGGTTTTGCTCAGGTACTGCCCCAGAATGCCGATGCAAAACAGCTGAATGCCGCCCAGCAGCAGAATGATGCAGATCGTCATCGGGAAGCCCGTCACCGGGTCGCCCCAGATGAGCGTTTTAATGAGGAAGAACAAGAGCAGCAACAGCGCCACCACGCAGAACAGCACGCCCGTGATGCTGGCGATGGCAAGCGGCGCCGTGGAAAAGCCGATGATGCCGTCCAGCGAGTAGAGCAGCAGCTTCCAAAACGACCACTTGGTTTCACCCGCCACGCGCTCCACGTTTTCAAACTCCAGCCATTTGGTTTTGAAGCCCACCCAGCCGAAAATGCCCTTGGAAAAGCGGATCACCTCGCGCATGGAGAGGATTGCGTCCACCATCTGCCGGGTCATGAGGCGGAAATCGCGGGCGCCGTCCACCACCTCGGTTTTGGAAATGCGGTTGATGAGCCCGTAAAAGCGCCGCGCGAAAAACGAGCGCAGCTTGGGCTCGCCCTTGCGGGTTACGCGGCGGGTTGCCGCGCAGTCAAACCCTTCCGTTTCCACCGCCCGGAACATTTCGGGCAGCAGCGACGGGGGGTCCTGCAGATCGACATCCATCACGGCAACCAGGTCGCCCGTGGCGGCCTCCAGCCCCGCGAACATCGCCGCCTCCTTGCCGAAATTGCGGGAGAACGACAGGTAGTGCACGCGCGGATCGGCCTCATGCAGCTTTTTCATCTCCGCAAGGGTGTTGTCCTTGCTGCCGTCGTTCACAAACCAGAGCTCCGCCTCGGCCGGAAGGGTTTCAAGCACCTCCGCCACGGCGCGATAGAACAGGGGAATGGCTTCCTCCTCGTTATAACACGGGACGACGATGCTGATGCGTTTCATAGGGACGCCCTCCGTTTCAGTTTGTCTGCTGCCCTATTCTAGCATGTTTTGCACGGAATGGAAACCGCCAATCCGCCCCTCTGCCCCCGCGCGGCAGGAGTTCCGCCCGCGCGGGCCGAATGATTCCCCAACCGAAGTACCCTTTTACAGCCGGGCAGCCGCCATCAGCCGGGAGGTTCCAAGTTGAGCGATTTTCTGGTACCCGTTAACGAGCGCCGCATGCGGGACATGTTCCAAAGCCTGGGTTTCTACACCGCGTATACCGCCAAAGGGGCGCAGCGGGTGCGGGAGCTGTTGCAGGCGCATTACCCGCGCCTGTTTGAGCGCATGGAGGAGCGGGCGTTTGTAAACGGCGCGTTCACGCTGGAGATGACGGGGTCCGGCGTAACCGACCCGCTGCTGTTCGTATCGCATCTGGACAGCCTATCCTGCAAAACGCAGGCGGACGGCGGCGCGCCCGTTGTGCCCCTGCAGCGCGCCCACCTGATTGCCCTGTTGGAAGCGCTGGACGCGCTGCTTGCCGAGGGCTACCGGCCGGGCGGGGATTTGATCGTGGCGCTGTCGATGGACGGGCTCTCCGGCGGGGCGGGCGCGCAGGCGATTGCCGCGCATTTACAGCTTAGAAAAATATCCCCCTGCTTCGTGCTGGACCACGGCGGCTACGTGACCGACGCGGCCTTCCGCCGTTTTCTGCCTGAAGGCGCGCCCCTGGCCCTGATCGGCATGACCGAGAAGGGGCAGCTGGAGGCGCGCATCGACGCAACCGAAGCCCCGGAGGACAGCATGGGAAGCGCGCTCAACGCGCTGTTCCAAAACGGCCACTGGCTGACCCGGCATGCGCGCCGCGCGGCGCTTTGCGAGGCGAGCGCGCAGATGCTCAAAACCCTCGCGCCCCACGCCCCGGCGCGGTGGCGTTTCCTGCTGAAACACCCGCGCGTGTTCTTCCCCGTTTTGCGCATGCGCTGGCGTAAGCGGGAAATTATGGCGCAGTTTTTCTTAAGCGAGCTCACGATCACCGGTATCCGCACGCAGGGGGAGGCTTCCCGGCCGCCGTCCCAGGCCTCGCTCCATCTGGCGCTGAAAACCCTGCCCGGCCGGCGGAAGCTCGGTTGGTGGGAAGCGCTGATCAAGCAGAACGTAAGCCGCCACGGTGCCAAGCTGACCGTGACGATTGCAAACGAGGTTTCCGCCCGCAGCAGCATGAACCATCCGGCGTGGGACGCGCTGGAGACCGCCATCGAAATTCTGTTCGACCGCGTGGTGATCGCCCCCTGTTTGTCCCCGCACGTGACGGACGGCCGCTTCTACGCGCCGCTTAAAGCAAACGTCTACCGCTTTTCGCCGTTCCTGCTGGACCGCCAGCAAGCCCTGCGCGGCGAGTGCGCGCCAAGCGACGCGGCCATGCAGACCGCGGTGCAATTTTTCCGGCAGATGCTTTCCGTGTAACGCGAAGGGCGGTCGCCGCGCGGCATGTACGACACAACCACAGCCGATCCTTTTGCCATAATTTATGGGGAACACAACGCGCCGAAAGGGGATTCTTATGCAGAAAAAGGGCCGTATCAAGAAGGATTTCATCACAGGACTGTTTTTATTGCTCCCCATCACCATCTCCGTTTGGGTGCTGGTAAAAATATTCCTGTGGGCGGATTCCATTCTGGGAAACGTTATCTACGAATATCTCGGCGTGCGAATCCCGGGTCTTGGCATCGTCGCTACGATTTTGATCGTTTATCTCATCGGCGTGTTGTCCGGCAGGGTGATCGGAAACAGCATCACCCGGAAGATTGAGAAGATATTGGAGAAAACCCCGGTCCTGAAAGTGATCTACAAACCGCTCAAGAACATCTTCAGCAAGTTCACGGACGACGGGAAGAGCAGCTTCAAGCAGGTTGTGCTGGTGGATTTCCCGGATTCCAAGGGCAAGAGCATCGGGTTTATCACCAACGACCATATCGCCCTGGACGGAAGCGACAAGGTGTGCGTGTTTGTGCCGACGTCGCCCAACCCGACCATGGGCTTTCTGATGCTGTACGACAGGGCCGACGTCACGGCGGTCGACGTGCCGGTGGAGGAAGGCCTGGGCATGGTGCTGTCCATCGGGAGCTCCTATGAGGGGAATATGCGCATCGCCGGT
>JAEWTC010000038.1 GCA_023459675.1 Bacillota bacterium
CACCGATTATCTTTCCAACCGAAAGGCATAGGTGCGGCGATGGCATTGTTCAACAACCGGCTGTTCAAAAAGCCCAACATCCGGCTCGAGGGCGAGGCGGAAACGCCTGCCGCGCCGCAGGCGGACGCGCGGGAGACCGCTGTGGAGTGCGCGGCCTGCAAGGCGTCCGTACCGGAGTCGGCGATGGCCGGGAACGACTACGTTTGCCCGCTGTGCGGGGCGGCGCAGGCTATGCCCGCGCGCCTGCGCGTGCGCTGGCTGTGCGACGACGGTACCTTTTCGGAGATGGATAAGGATTTGAAGCCCGTGGACCGGCTGCACTTCCCCCAGTATGCCGAGAAGCTGGAAAAAGCGCGGCTGGAAAGCGGGGAGAACGAGGCCGTCATCACCGGCACGGCGCAGATCGGCGGCATGCGCTGCGCGGTGTTCTGCATGGATTGCACCTTCATCATGGGGTCCATGGGCGCGGTGGTGGGCGAGAAAATCACGCGCCTGTTCGAGCACGCCCAAAAGCGCAAGCTGCCCGTGGTGGGGTATACGGTGTCCGGCGGCGCGCGCATTCAGGAGGGCATTTTCTCGCTGATGCAGATGGCCAAAACCAGCGGCGCGGTTTTGAACCACAGCAAAGCGGGGCTTTTGTATATCGCGGTGCTGACCCACCCCACCACCGGCGGGGTGACGGCGTCGTTTGCCATGGAGGCGGACGTCATCCTGGCGGAACCCAACGCGCTCATCGGCTTTGCCGGGCCGCGCGTGATTGAGCAAACCATGCGCCAGAAGCTGCCCGAGGGCTTTCAGCGGGCGGAATTCCTGCTGGAAAAAGGCTTTGTGGACCGTATTGTGCCGCGCGCCGCGCAGAAGCAGGAAATCGCCCAGCTGTTGAAACTCCACGGCGGGGAGGGAAAAGCATGACCGACGCATATCAGCGCGTACAGGCGGCGCGGGCCAAAAACCGCACCACGTCTACGTTCTATATCGGGCAGATGTTCGACGGCTTTCTGGAGATGCACGGCGACCGCCGCTTCGCGGACGATCACGCCATCGTCGCGGGCGTCGCGTGGCTCAACCAGCGGCCCGTTACCGTGATCGCCATTGAAAAAGGCGTGGAAACCGAAGAGAAAATCCGGCGCAACTTCGGCTCCGCGCACCCGGAGGGCTACCGCAAGGCGCTCAGGCAAATGCTGCTGGCGGAAAAGTTCCGCCGCCCCGTGGTGTGCCTAATCGATACCTCCGGCGCGTTTCCCGGCATCGGCGCGGAGGAGCGCGGGCAGGGGCAGGCGATTGCCGAAAACCTGATGACCATGATGGGGCTCAAGGTGCCGATCGTATCCGTCCTCATCGGCGAGGGCGGCAGCGGCGGCGCGCTGGCGCTCGCGGTTTCGGACCGGGTGTGGATGCTGGAAAACGCCGTGTATTCCGTGATATCGCCGGAGGGCGCGGCCTCCATCGTGTGGAAGGACGCGGGCCGGGCGGAGGATGCTAGCGAGGCGCTGAAGCTCACCGCGCAGGATTTGCTCTCCTTCGGCGTGGTGGAACGCGTGTTTTCCGAAGAGGGCGGGGATTTTATCAAAGTTTCGCAAACGCTGCGTGCCGCGCTTGCCGACGAGCTGAAAGCGCTGTGCGCCATGCCGGAGGGTGAACGTACCAAAAAACGATACCAGCGGTTCCGCAAGATGGGGGGTTACGAACTGTGATAGCCATTATGGTGGACAGCGCGGCGGGTATTTCCCGCCAGGAAGCCGAAGAGCTGGGCGCGTACTACGTGCCCATGACCTATACCTTCGGCGAAAAACAATATGCTGAGCGTTACCTAGGGGAGAACGGGCGTTTCGAGCCCTTCATCAGCCGGGAGGATATGCAGCGCAAAACCAGCCAGGCTTCGCTGGACGCGTTCATCAAGGCGTATGAAAAGCAGATGGCCAAGGGCAGGCAGGTGCTTTGCATCACCATTTCGTCCCGCCTTTCGGGCACGTTTGCAAACGCCGTCATGGCGGCGCAGGAAGTGAACGCCGATCAGATTCAGGTACTGGACAGCCGCAACTGCGCGGGCGGCATCTATTTCCTCATCGTGCGCGCCAAACAGCTGATCAAGGACGGCAAAACGCTTTCCGAGATTATGGATATACTGGTTGAGGAGCGCAAGAATATCCACAACATTTTCACCGTCAACGATATGACCAACCTCCGCAACTCCGGCAGGCTGGGCGTGGTGCGCCAAAGCGTGAGCACGATTTTGAACCTGCGCCCCATCCTCTATTTGCAGCAGGGCTCGGTCTATTCCGACGGCACCGCGCGCGGCAGCCACGAGCAGCTCAAAAAGCTGACCGAAGCCGTGCCCGAAGGCGTGCGCTACGTGGTGATCCACAGCCACACCGAAAACCCGAACCTGCCCCAGCTCCACGCCATGCTCCGCGCCCGCCTGGGCGAAAACCTTTCCATGCGCGTGGTCAGCCTCGGCCCCGTGCTCACCATCCACCTGGGCTTAACCTATCTGGGCGTGTGCTGGATGGACGGACTCCAAATGGTATAATGCGGGCGCGAATTGCCGCAACGATCCAGGGATATAAGGGGCACGCCCGGTAAGGCGTGCCCCTTCTTTTGCATCGGCCGGGCAAGCGCGGCGCGGGGACTTTACTTCGCGGATCGGCTGTGCTATGCTTGCCGCGGCAGACTGATCGACCAAGGAGGTACACCCCGTGATTCTCTGCATTGCTTCCGCTCCATGCAAGGTCTGACAGGGCGAACCCGCATGGAGCACTAACGCAGGCGCGGCCATAGGCTCGCTTGCCCTACATTCGTCCCGATGGACTTTGCATTTCTAAATTGAAACTGGATTTAGAAGGAGCAAAGTCTCATGCATCAACTACAGATTTTCGTCAAACAGCTTCGCGGCTTTTTGATTTTATGGTCAACCCAATCGTTTTCCGCGCTGGGCAGCTCCATGACGAGCTTCGCCCTGATCATCTGGTCGTATCAGCGGCAGGGATCGGCGCTGACCACAGCCCTGCTCACTGTGTGCTCGTACGCGCCGTATGTGCTGATGAGCATCTTCGCGGGCGCGCTGAGCGACCGTTGGAACAAGAAAATGACAATGCTCATATGTGACAGCTTTGCCGCACTGTGCACGGTGGCGACTCTTGTTCTGCTGCAAACGGGCAGGCTTGCGATTTGGCATCTATACGGCCTCAACGCGCTCAACGGCATGATGAACACCGTGCAGCAGCCCGCGTCGGATGTGGCCGTAAGCCTGCTAACGCCCAAGGAGCACTACCAGCGGATCAGCGGCATGCGCTCGTTTTCCACCTCGCTGGTCAATATCCTGACGCCTGTGCTGGCTTCGGCCTTACTGGCTTTCACAGGCATCCAGGCCGTGATTGTGTTCGACCTGTTCACATTCGCGTTCGCGTTTTGCTCACTCCTGTTTTTTGTGCGTATACCGGAGGTCCCGGACGAGCAAAAGAAAAAGGAAACCGTGCTGCGCTCGGCGCGGGCAGGCCTGCGTTACCTGCGCAACAACCGGGGCATCCTCGACCTGATACTGTTCCTGGCTGCGATCAACTTTACCGCGTCCATCTACAACGCGGCGCTGCCCGCGATGCTGCTGTCCCGCGAGGGCGGGGGCGAGGTGGCGCTCGGGGCTGTGAACGCGGTGACGGGCGTTGCGCTTTTAATCGGCAGCGTGGCAAGCTCCCTGTTGCCCGCGCCTAAAAGCCGCGTACGCGTGATCATGAATTCGCTGCTGATCTCCATGAGCACGGAAAATTTCATGCTCGCCTTCGGACGCTCGGTGCCCATGTGGTGCGCCGCTGCGGTGACGGGCTGGATCGCGATCCCGCTGATGGGGGCGAACATGGATGTGCTGCTGCGCAACCACATCCCGCTTCCTATGCAGGGGCGGGTGTTTTCCGTGCGCAACACGCTCCAGTTCTTCACCATCCCCATCGGTTATTTCCTGGGCGGCGTGCTGGTAGACGGCGTGTTCGAACCCCTGATGGCCGCCCAGCCGCCGCAGTCCGTCCTGCTCGCTGCCTTCGGCTCGGGCAAGGGCTCCGGCGCAGCGTTCCTATTCTTCGTGATCGCGTTCCTTGGAGTGATCACGTGCCTGATCTTCCGGAGGGATCGGCAGATTTGGGGGCTGGAAATAAAAGAATAAAGGAAACGGCTCTCTGCCCGCAGGGCGGGAGCCGTTTGTATTTATTCGGATGGTTACAATTTCTTTGCCATGCAGAGGGCGGTCTCCTGCTCGGTATACTTCCCAAAATTCGGGCAATCGGAGAAGCCCAGTTTGTGGTAAAAAGCGATGGCGGCGGTGTTGACCCTGCGGGTTTCTAGCACGAGCCGGGTATAGCCAAGCGCCTGGGCTTTTGCTTCCAGCGCTTTTATGATGGCCGTACCTACGCCCTGCGTATTCGGGCGGGCATATACGCGCTTGACTTCGGCGGCGGTTTCCGTAAACGGCCGCAGCGCGCCGCAGCCGTAGGGAACGCCGTCCGCATAGGCGACCACGAACGCGGAACGCTCGTTTTCCGCATCCTCGTCGGAAAAGCTCCCCTCGCCGCTCGCGCCGGTGATCTTTGTGAGCGCGGCGTTCAGCTCCGCAAGCATTGAAACGGCTTCGGGGCTGATCGCGCTCGTTTCTCTGATTTCGATCATAAACCCGTCACTTCGCCTTGTTGAGCATCCAGTCGTCCAGCTTGCCCCACGGACCGGAGCCGGCGGCTTTCACGTACGCGCCCACGGTCACCGTACCGTCCGTCACGGGGATGTTCTCGATCACCGGGTGCTGCCACTCCTGCCATTTGGTTACGGCCATCGGCGCGGTCGCCCAGGTTTCGCCGTTCAGGATCACGTAGATATACATGTCCTGTTCCTTCGCGTCGCCGCCGTGAATGTAAAGGCTGAAATTGTAATTGCCGGGCGCAAGCCCAGTCACCGTCTGCTCCACGCGGAACTCCACGGCTTCGGGATCGTAGAAGTGGAACAGGCCCTTGCCGCTTTTGATGTCGTTCACGCTCTCCGCGCGGTATACCTGGTCGGTCACGCCGCCGATGTTTTCCACCTTCCACATATCCATGGCTTCGTCTTCAAAGCCGGGGTTCAGCAGGTAGTTGTCCGCGGTGATGGTCAGGGTGCAGCGCACGGGCATCCCGTTTGCCGTACCGTCGATTTCGTACACGCCCACGCCCGCCGTTTCCGCCTGCGCCAGCTGGTCCGCGTCCCAGGTTACCGGCACGGGTTCGGTGCTGCCGTCGTTCATCACGGCGTTTACGGTTTCCGGAAGCAGTACCGGGTCTCCCGCAAAGCCCAGCGCGACGGCGTTTTGGGTGCTGTCCACCCGGCGCTCCGCCGTGGAGCCGGTGCGGCAGTACAGCGGAAAGTGAAGCGTCGGCAGGGGAACCCCATGAAAATCAAACAGCGCCTGATTGTCCCACGAGGAGCCGCCGTAATACAGCCCCGCGTCGTTTGGATCATAGCTCCCCGCGTGGGAGGAGGCCCAGCCGGAGCCGAACTGTTCCCATAAGGCTTCCTGTTTTTCCTGCGTATCACCGGGCACGGGCAGCCACGCGGGCTCCCAGTAGGCAAGGCCCATCGCGCCGCCGTTTACCGCTGCCTGGGTTACGGCGCGCATGGCGTTCATCTGCCCCTGCACGGTGGCGGCGTAATCCATCGCCGCGCCCGTCGCGGGTACGGAGTTGGGTTGAAAATCGCCGTTTTCTTCCGTATATACATAGCTTGTTTCCGCCACGAAGGTCTTCTTGCCGTATTCCGCGGAAACGGATTTCAGCACCTCTTCCAGGTTTGCCAGCGTTCCGTGCCAGAAGGGGTAGTAGCTCACGGCGTATACGTCGTAATCCACGCTGCGCGCCCATAAAAGCCTGGCATAGCGCGCGTCCGGCTTGGAAAAATGCAGCGCTACCAGCGCGCCCGGCGCCGCCTCGCGCACGGCGCGGCTGCCCGCTTTCATCAAAACGGCCATATCGTTCCAGTTGGTCACGCCCGCCATCGCGCCGTCGGTTTCGTTGCCCACCTGCACCATCAGGATCTCCGCGCCCGCGGCGCTGATGGCCTGCAGGCTTGCGAGGGTATAGGCATACAGCGCGTCGGCCTTTTCTTCCACCGCCATGCCCTGCCAGGCCTTCGGGCTCATTTGTTTTTTGGGGTCGGCCCAGAAATCGCTGTAATGGAAATCCACAATCAGTTTTAGCCCTGCCAGCGCTGCGCGCCGCCCGATCTCGCAGGCGGTGTTCAAATCGCACACGCCGCCGCCGTAGGCGTTGCCTTCGCCGTCGTACGGGTTTACCCACACGCGCACGCGCACGGCGCCAAACCCGCCCTCTTTGAGAAGCGCAAACAAATCGGCGGGATCGCCGTTTTGGTCTTTGAAGGTCAAGCCGCTGTTTTCCAGCGAAAGCACGCTGGAAACGTCCGCGGAAAACAGAAAATCATCCGGCAAACCCTCCACGGGCGTTGCGAAAACCCCGTCCGCCGCCGCCGTACTCATCAGCATTGCGCACAGCGCGGCAACCGCCGCAACCCGCAATCGTTTCTTCATGGGAACTTCCCCCTTTTCCGGTTTCAAAGCGCCGTTTGCCGGTTATAGTATAGCATATAAAAAAACCGGCGGACAATATGCCCGCCGCGCGCGCTGTTCCCGTTCCTTGCTGCCAATTTATACCTATACGGCGCAGATGGATTGACACGGGTTTTGGAGCGTGATATAGTCTGAGTACAGTACACAGAGCGAGAAATGCGACCAAACTAAAAAATGGAGGAATCCCTTATGAAGAAACTTCTGGCGCTTTTCCTTTCCGTTTCCATGCTGCTTGGCCTGGTATCCATGGCGGCTGCGGACGAAACCGTGAACCTTCTCGTCTGGGTGGGCGACGACGCCGACCAGGCCTGGATCAACGGCGTGATCGACAGCTTCAAGGCAGCCAATCCCGGAACCACGTTTGACATCAAAGTCGGCATCCAGTCCGAATCCACCGCGAAAGCCACGGTGCTGACCGACATCACCGCCGCCGCGGACGTATACACCTTCGCGGACGACCAGCTGGGCGAACTCGTGCTGGCCGGAGCGCTCCAGCCGGTGTATAACCCCGAAGACATCACCGCCCGCAACAGCGCGGGTTCCGTGGCCGCCGCATCGGTGGACGGCACCCTCTACGCGTATCCCGCCACGGCGGACAACGGCTACTTCATGTTCTATGACAAGTCCGTCTTCACCGCGGATGACGTGATGACCCTGGACAAGATGATGGAAGTCGCCGCCGCCGCCGGCAAGAAAGTATCCATGGAAATGAGCGGCTCCTGGTACATGTACTCGTTCTTCGCGGGCGCTGGCCTGAGCATGACGCTCTCCGCCGACGGCGTGACCAACGTCTGTAACTGGAACGCGACCGATACTCCCATCACCGGCGTACAGGTTGCCGAGGCCATGCTTGCCATCGCGGCGAACCCCGGCTTCATCAACCAGGGTGACGGCGAATTCGTAACCGGCATCAAGGACGGCTCCGTGGTCGCGGGCATCAACGGCGTTTGGAACGCCACCGCCGCGCAGGAAGCCTGGGGCGAGAACTATGCCGCCACCAAACTGCCCACCTATACCGTGGCCGGGCAGCAGGTGCAGATGGCGTCCTTCGCCGGCTATAAACTGGTGGGCGTGAACGCCTACAGCGCCAACGTGGGCTGGGCGATGCAGTTTGCCGATTTCATGACCAACGAGCAGAGCCAGGTTTCCCGCTTCGTGATCCGCGGGCAGGGCCCCTCCAACCTCGTAGCGGGCGCATCTGCCGAAGTGCAGGCCGCTCCCGCCATCGCTGCGCTGGCTGCGCAGAGCGCTTTCGCCACCACGCAGCGCGTGGGCGGCAACTACTGGTCTCCCGCCGGCACGTTCGGCGCCATCATCTATGGCGGCAACGCGGATGGAACCGATCTGCAGACCCTGCTTGACACCATGGTGGCCGGCATTACCGCAGCTGCCAACTAACAAACGTTTCCCATGACGCAAACACGCCCGCGCGAGCCTTAACGGAGCGCGCGGGCTGTTTTTTCATCAGGGGAGGAGGGCCGCAATGGATGAACGGATACCCGCCGCGAGGAAAGGCTTCCGCGGCGCGCTTCTGGCCTTGGGACGCGGGCTGATTTCGTTTTTCTCATCCTTCGTTAAAGACGTCCGCGAGGGCGACCTGTGGGTGCGTATGTCGCTTGTCATCTTCGGCGCCGGGTATTTCAAACGCAGGCAGTTCGTCAAAGGCGTGCTGGTGACCGTGGTGCAGGCGGCGGTGTTCGTGCTGTACCCGGTGCTGCTGTGGCCGTATCTCAGCAAGTTCGGCACGCTGGGCACAGTGAAGCGCGCGGCGGTGTTCAACGCCACGACCATGAAAAACGAGGTCAACGATTACGATCACTCGTTTATGATTCTGCTGTTCGGCCTGATTGCCATTCTGGTGCTCGCTGCCATGGTGCTGTTCTGGGTCAAGAACCTGCACGCCGTGCGCCGGCTGGAAGTGTTGGAAAAGAAGGGCAAAAAAATCAACCGCTTTACCGACGACGTCCGCGAGCTGCTCAACGAGAAATTCCATATCACGCTGCTGACGCTGCCAAGCCTGGGCGTGATGCTATTTACGATCGTGCCCCTGCTGGTGATGCTGTGCGTGGCGTTCACCAATTACGACCAAACCCATATGGCGCCTACCAATCTGTTCACCTGGGTGGGCTTACAGAACTTCAGAACGCTGTTTACCCAATCGCAGACGATCACATTTGGGTACTCGTTTGGCAAGGTGCTCTCCTGGACGCTGGTGTGGGCGGTGTTCGCCACGTTCACCAACTTCTTTTTCGGCATCTTCCTGGCGATGTTCATCAACAACAAGAAAACGCGCTTAAAGCGCATGTGGCGCACGTTCTTCATCATCACCATCGCGGTGCCGCAGTTCGTGTCGCTGCTGCTGGTGCGCAATTTCTTCGCCAATACCGGCATCGTCAATACCATCTGCGCGGGTATCGGGCTGACGGATTTCCTAAAGCAAATCGGCCTGCTTTCCGAAAGTTACGCCTATATCCCGTTCCTGACCCATCCCGTGTGGGCCAAGGTGATGATCATTTTGATCAACATGTGGATCGGTATCCCGTACCTGATGCTGATCGCAACGGGCATTCTGATGAATATCCCATCCGACATTCTGGAGAGCGCGCGCATCGACGGCGCCAACGCGTTCCAGAGCTTCCGCAAGATCACCCTTCCCTATATTTTATTCGTGACCGGGCCGTATCTCGTCAGCTCCTTTACGGCCAACATCAATAACTTCAACGTCATCTATCTGTTGACCAACGATGTGTTCGTCACCAAGGATCAGCTTCTTGCCAACTCCAACGCGCAGGAGATCGACCTGCTGGTCACCTGGCTCTACCGGCTGACCCAGAACTACTATAACTATAAAATGGCGTCGGTGCTGGGCATCCTGATCTTCCTGATCAGCGCCGTGTTTACCGTCATCGCCTTCCGCGGCATGATCAAGGGCGACAGAGAGGAGCGGTTCCAGTGAAGGTTTTCAAGCTTACCATGCGGCATTTGGTTCTCGCGTTTCTCGCGCTGTTCTGGCTGATCCCGATCATCTGGCTGGTGGCGACGTCGTTTGGCGCGGACACGGGCCCCAATATCCGCAGCTTCTTTCCGCAGGAATTCTCGCTGGCACAGTATAAAACCCTGCTCTTCGGCGCGGACGACGTGGCCCGCTTCCCCAGCTGGTTTCGAAACACCCTCATCATCGCGGTGTTTACGTGCATCATCTCGTCCACCTTCGTGCTGATGGTGGCGTATGCCATGAGCTGTATGCGGTTTAAGGCGCGCAAGGGCATGATCACGTTCGCGAGCACGCTGTCGCTGTTCCCGGGTTTCTTATCGATGATCGCGGTGTATTTCATTATGAAATCCATCGGGCTTACCAACTCCAGCATCGGCCTGGTTCTGGTTTACTCCGGCAGTTCCGGCCTGGGGTACCTGATCGCCAAAGGGTTTTTCGATACCGTGCCCAAATCCATGCGCGAGGCCGCGTACATCGAAGGCGCGTCGGAATTCAAGGTGTTCTACCGTATCGTGCTGCCGCTTTCCAAGCCGATCATCGTGTACACGGTCATCGCCGCGTTCCTGGCGCCGTGGATGGATTTCATCTTCGCCAACATCATGTTAAACTCCGGCCTGTCCGAAAACAAGACTGTTGCCATCGGCCTCTACGCCATGGTGGACAAGGTACGCGTCAACAACTACTTCGGCCAGTTCTGCGCGGGCGGCGTGCTGGTCAGCATTCCGATTTCGATCCTGTTCATCATCATGCAGAAGTTCTACGTGGAAGGCGTCACCGGCGGTTCGGTAAAGGGCTGATCAGTAAAACCGCGGCAAACGCAAAGCCCGCGCCCTTTCGGGCGCGGGCTTTGCGTTATGAATTTCTACCGGTACAAGGGGCCGTAGGCCGCGCAGGCGCGGTAGTCCGCGCCCTCCGCGTCCATGCCGAACGCGCCCCACGAAGCGGGGCGGAACAGGCTTTCTTCCGGCACGTTGTGCATGGAAACGGGGATGCGCAGCATGCTGCACAGGGTGATTAAGTCCGCGCCGATGTGGCCGTAGCTGATGGCGCCGTGGTTTGCGCCCCAGGCGCGCATCACCTCGTACGCAGTTTTAAAGTTGCCGCTTCCCGTGGTACGCGGGGCAAACCAAGTGCACGGCCAGGTGTAGTCCGTGCGCTTCCACAGCGCGTCGGATACCTTGTCGGGCAGTTTCACCGTCCAGCCCTCGGCAATCTGCAGTACGGGGCCGATGCCTTTCACGAGGTTCAGGCGCATCATGGTCACGGGCATTTCGGCCTCGGTTACAAACCGGCTGGAATACCCGCCGCCGCGGAAATATCCGTTGTCGGCGGCGTTCCACGTGGTGGCGGCAAGCATAGCGTCGATATCCGCCTGGTTGACCTCGTACCAGGGCTTCATCAGATGCTCGCCGTTTCCATTTTTGCTCTGGCCGTTCGCGTCCAGGCAGGCCGCGCCGGAGTTGATCAGGTGAATGATGCCGCCCGCCTGCGCCGCCTTGCCCTCCAGCGCGTACCCGGTTGCGCCTTGAATGGCTTCCGGGCTCCAGTAGGTGCGCACGTCCGCAAAAATCTGCGCCGTGTTGGTGAGCAGCTTGCCAAACAGCATGCCGATGCCGTTTAAAACGTCGTTTTCCGTGGCGAGAACGTATGGCTCGCGCGCGCCGTTCCAGTCAAACGAGGTGTTGAGGAGCGCTTCGGGAAAATCGCAGTTGGGATAAAAATCCGTCCACTGCCGCTGCCCCTGGAAACCGGCGGCAATCGCGTTGTGCCCGAGCCGCTCTTCCTGGCACCGTTCGGGGAGCTTGTCATTGCCGCTCATCAGGTCCTTGATGATGCACATCATCTTGACGACGAACGCCCAGTCTTCCTCTTTCTGTTTTGCGGTTTTCTGAATGGCGGCGGGGTTTTTGTCAAAACCCTCCGGGCACTTTTCGCGGGTCCAGCGCAGCGCGCGCTCAAATTCCTCGCGGTCGTAAATTTCCTCGGTCATGCGGCGGATGATTTCGACCTCGTCCACACTCTCCACGCGCATACCCAGGTATTCTTCCAGAAATGCGGGGTCGATAATCGAGCCGCCGATGCCCATGCAAATGGAGCCGATCTGCAGATAGCTCTTGCCGCGCATGGAGGCCGCCGCCACCGCCGCGCGGCCAAAGCGCAGGAGCTTTTCCTGCACGTCCGCGGGGATGTCCGTATCGGTGGCGTTTTGCACGTCGTGGCCGTAGATGCCAAACGCCGGCAGGCCCTTTTGCGCGTGGGTGGCCAGCACGCTTGCCAGGTACACCGCGCCGGGGCGTTCCGTGCCGTTGAAGCCCCATACGCCCTTGAGGGTCAGGGGGTCCATGTCCATGGTTTCTGCGCCGTAGCACCAGCAGGGCGTTACCGTGAGGGTAACGTCCACGCCTTCGCGGCGGAACTTATCCGCGCAGGCGGCGGCTTCCGGCACGCGGCCGATGGTCGTATCCGCGATCACCACCTGCACGGGGGTACCGTCGGCATAGCGGAGATGCTTTTCAAAAAGCGCCGCGGCGGATTTCGCCATGTTCATGGTTTGCTGTTCCAGGCTTTCGCGCACGCGCATGGCGCCCTGCCGCGCATCGATGGTCGGGCGGATGCCGATTTTCGGGTAGGAACCGATCAGGCGATTTGTATTCATGCCTCTTATACCTCTTTTGAAAGATAGCTATATTTTAACGCATATCGCCGATTATGGCAAGCGGGTATGCGATGAAAAGTAGTACAAAAATCACATTGTTTGCAAAAGCTGATGATGGACGGCCAAACGGCGGTTGCGCTGAAAACAGGGTAATAGTATCATTGCCCCGCTCTATCCGGTTGTAAAACCCCGTATTCTCAAAATCGGACTAGCAGATAATTCAGAAATCTCCCTGCGGCTTTCATAGAGATCGGAACTGCGGCGGGGCGGGGGCGCGGAAATTGCCTGCCGTTCATGATGGCAGCGGCTATCGCCATGCTCCACGGAATGCGGTATAATAGGGAACAGATTCGTGCGTTATTCCCTAACATGGCGGAGGAGTTCCAAGGGCTGGCAAGTGGCCTCGGTTTCCGCTTTGCCCCCGCGCAGCGGGCTTCCGCGCCGCCCGCCCTCGTATCGATGCAACGGAATACCGATCCTGCAAGGAGTGACGGCCATGCCGGACTACTTCCCGCCAGAGCGCAGCGCCGCCTGTGTGTGCGGCGAAACCCCGGAAACCATCCTGCCGCTGCTGGCCTCGCGCTATATCAGGGAGAACCCGCCCCTTCCCTTTGCGTGGAGAACGTTTGATGAAACGGGAATCGGCTGCGACCGGGCGGCCGCCTATCAGCTCGCGTTTGACGCGCGGTTTCCATCCGCGGCGGCGGGAAGCGTGGCGCTTGCGCTTGGCGAGCTGTGGTGCCCGCTGGCCAAACCGTCTACGTTCCTCGTCCGCTGCCGCGGGCCGGTGCGCATTTGGCTCAATGCCGAGGCCGTTTTTACGTCAGACGGCAATCAGGAGCGCAGCGGCGAACCCTGCCGGTTTTCTGTATCCCTCCGGGAGGGAGCCAACCGGTTTTTGATCGCCTGCGAACGCGCAGACACGGGGTTTGGCTGCAGCCTGGCCAACGCCATGCCGCAATGGGAACCCTGCAATTACATGATGCCCTTTGCAAGCCGCGGCGGCGCCGCGGGCTTCGTGTTCACGGAACCGCTAGCCGGGATACCGGGAGATTTGCGGCCGATGTGGGGCGACGACCAAGCGGCAACCGGGCTGGCGTGGCTGCCTGCTATGCCGGGGGAGACGGTCACCCACGCATATGACGGCGGCGTAACCTACGGCTGGACGGCGTTCACGCTGGACCGGCCCCAGTCCTGCCGCGTAACGCTGAGCGTGCCTGCGCGCGCCGTGTGGCTGGACGGCGAACCTTACGTTCCCGGAAGCATGGCGCTATCCGCGGGAACGCATCAGCTGGTGTATGCCGTGGATTCAGGTGAAACGCTGCCTGTGCCCGCGGTGGAATGCGCACACGCGCAACCCGCGGCACTGCACCCGCCCGTGCCTGTGCACGGCTGCTGCACCCCATGGCTGTTATTGGGGCCGATGCCGCATGCGCTTTCAGACCCCCGGCAGCTCACGCGGCTGCCCGGCGTGTTTATGGGGCTTCACGGTCCCTGCGTTTGGCGTACGGGGTATGCAAACACAGCCCTGCGCCCTTATGTGGAAAGTAGGCTGTACGGGCGGTGGACGTATCCGCTGGGGGTGACGCTGTACGGGCTTCTTACCTACGGCCTTTCGACAGGGGATTCGGATATCGTGCGCTACGTGCGCGGCCACCTGCGGCAAGTGACCGGGGCCCAAGCCTACGCTCTGTGGGATACGAACCGGTACGGGTTCGCCGGAATCAACCAGCAGCTTTGCTGGCTGGACGCGCTGGATGACTGCGGCTCGTTCGGGGCGTTTATGCTTGCGTGCCTGCCCGCCGATGCGCTGGGGGAGGCGCGGGAGATTGCCGACACGATTGCCGACTATATGATGGAACGCCAGCCCCGCCTAGCGGACGGCACCTTCGTGCGCCGGGACGATACTCTCTGGGCGGACGATTTGTATATGAGCGTGCCCTTTTTGTGCCGCTACGGCGTGCTGACGGGGGACGCGCGCTATCTGGACGAATGCGCAAGGCAGTTTGCCGGGTTCCGCCGCCACCTCTACATGCCGGAAAAACGCGTGATGGCGCACATGAAATGCATGCGCCGGAACCGGAAGAACGGCATCCCGTGGAGCCGCGGCAACGGCTGGGTGCTGTTTTCCCTCAGCGAGCTGTTGGAACGTCTGCCCGCGGATCACCCAAGCCGCGAAAGCCTATTGCAGTTCTTCAGCGAGCTTTCGCAGGGAGTTCTGGCGCTGCAGGATGAACAGGGGCTTTGGCGCCAGATTTTGGACGAACCCGATACGTACCGGGAGGCGTCCTCCACGGCGATGTTTCTCTGCGCGCTGGCGCGCGGCGTGCGGCGCGGGGTTCTGCCACAAGCGCTGTGCAAACAGGCGCGCGACGCCGTTTATCGCGCCTGGAAGGGGCTTGCGAACCATTGTATCGACCGCGACGGCAATCTCTACGGCGTTTGCCGCGGCTCCGGCTTTTCTTACTCCAGGGCGTATTACCGCGGCCTGTCCTGGAACTTCAACGATACGCACGGCGTGGGCATCGTGATCCTCGCGGGCGTGGAAACGCTGCGGCTGCGGCAGTATGAAAAGAAACAGAATCTGGAATAACGCCGCGGTCTGCGGGCGCGGGTACGCTGCCGTGCCTTGACGAGCCCGGAAACCGCCGCGGAGCGGAGGGTGGAGCTTATCCCGGCGCGAACCCCGGAAACGGCGCGGCGCTATTCACCGGAAGGCGCGGCTCTTTCCCGCACGCCGTTTTTCGGGTATACTGGGGATCGAAATTTTACATGCAAGCGGGGGAGTGAGCCGTGCCGGAAAAAGCATCCAATCAGCTTTACTACCTGAAATTCCTGTGCATCGTCATGATCATCGGCCTGCACACCGTTTTTACCGAATACTTTGCGCCGCTATCCCCGGCGCTTGTTACGCTCAACCGCTTCGTGCGCACGATTTACGACAGCGGCATTTCCGCCTTCTTTTTCTTCTCCGCCTACCTCTTTTTCCGCAAACCGCGCGGTGGTTATCTTGCGGTGGTTCTTTCCAAAGCCAAAGGCCTGCTCGTTCCCTATCTGTTCTGGAACGCGCTGATGCTTTTGTATACGTTCGTCAGACAATCGCTGACGGTCGGGCATATCCCCGCCTGGTCGCTCTCCTTTCTCCTGAAAAGCGTAACGGTAACGCCCATCAACTCCGTGCTGTGGTTTGTGCTGACGCTGATGGGCTTTGTGCTGCTGTATCCGCTCGTGGCGTGGGTTGCCGGGCGCGCGTGGCGCGTTCTCCTTGTCATGATCGTCTGCAACGTACTCTATTATCTGCCGCAGATACCGGTGCCGTACGAAACCATTCTCCACTGGACGCCGGTATATGTGCTGGGCGCCTATATTGGCGCAAAGCGCACGGAGTGGATGGAAAACGCGCCCCTCTGGCGCAGCCCGCTGTTGCGCGCCTGCTGCGCGGCGGCGCTGCTTGGGCTTGCGCTGATCCGCCTCTACTGGGACGGCGTGCAGTATCTGGCCTGGCAGGCGACCCCGTTTCTGCTGTGGGGC
>JAEWTC010000039.1 GCA_023459675.1 Bacillota bacterium
TCGGCGCCGTAGGCTCGCTGCCCTTGCAGGGTTATTTCCCCTTTGCCGGCGTGGAGGACACTCAAAACAACGTCACGTGGGCGGCCGAGCTGTGCCTTGCGTCGTCCTGGCAGATGGAATTCGCGCGCAAAAACGTGGAGATCTGCATGAGCGGCGGCCTTGCCGACGGGGACACGGGGCATTGGCAAAAGGAACTTGCACCGCGCGAAACCTTCCAAAGCCCCCGCGCCCTCCTCACCGCGGCACGGGGCGGAATTGAGGCCGCGCAGCGCAACCTGTGTTCGTGGGTCAACCACCACGCGCCGTTCCACGCCCCCAGCGAAAAACAACTGCCCGTGATGTTCAACGAATACTGCACGACCTGGGGCAACCCATCGCTGGAAAACATCAAAGCGATTGTCGACCGAGTTTCCGGCCATGACCTCGGCTACTTTGTGATCGACTGCGGCTGGTACCGCCAGCCGGAGGGGCACTGGGAAACAGACCTGGGAGACTGGAACACCTCCGAAACTATGTTCCCCAACGGCATCCGCGAAGCGGCGGATTACATCCGCGCGCACGGCATGGTGCCCGGCGTCTGGTTTGAGATGGAGAACATCGGGTGCTCGTCCTCGCTGATGCAAAAAACGGATTGGCTGCTCAAGCGGGACGGCATGGTGATCCGCGCCGGCACGCGGCGGATGCTCGATCTGGAAAACCCGGAGGTATGGGCGTACCTGACCGAAAAGGTTGCGCATTTTCTGCGGGATAACGGGTTTGGGTACGTCAAGGTGGATTATAACGAGAATATCGGCGTGGGCTGCGACGGGGCGGAATCACCGGGCGAGGGCTTGCGCCGCAGGATTGCGCGCAACCAGGATTTCTTCCGCCTGCTGGAAGAGATCAACCCGGGCCTGCTGATTGAAAACTGCGCCTCGGGCGGCCACCGGCTTGAGCCTTCGATGTTGCTGCTGACCGATATGTCCAGCTTTTCGGACGCGCACGAGGAACGCGAGATACCCGTGATCGCGGCCAACGTCGGCCGCCTGGTGCCCGCAAGGCAGAGCCAGATCTGGGCGGTGCTGCGAAAGACCGATGACCGCAGGCGGCTGGAATATTCACTGTCCGCAGGGATGCTGGGCCGCCTGTGCCTTTCCGGCGACGTTCACGAGCTGACCCAGGCGCAATGGGAAGCGATCGACGATGCGATTGCGTTTTACCGCCGGTCGGTCAACGTTTTGCTGGACAGCGAGCTGTATATCGTAAAAAGCGGCCTGGCCAGCTGGCGCAATCTGGCGGGCTGGCAATGCGCGCTGCGCGTAAACGGCACGCAGACGCTGGCGGTGATCCACTCCTTCGCCCAGCCCGAGGCGGTGGAGGCGGAGATCCCCGGCGGCGGACAATGGGAGATTGCGCACCGTTACGGGCAAAGCGCGCAGGCCGCGTCGTGTGAAAACGGCCGCCTGCGCCTGCCCGCCATGCCGGAATTTTCCGGCTGCGCGGTGCTGCTGCAAAAGAAAGAGGCCGGGCGGCGCTGAGCCGCCCCGCACGGGAAGGGCAGGCATAGCCAAGAAAAGCCAGGCAACGCCCGCCGTTCCGCCCTCCGGTACCCAACCGCAACAGGGAAAGCCCTGATAACTCCCCCGCCACAAGCAAAACCCCGATACCCCCGACCCACACAGCCGAGCCCTCCGATAGCCCCCTCCATAACCGAAATCTCCGGTAACCCCCCTCCATACCCACACCCCACGGCGCCAAAGGCCGCCCGCGCAACGCGCAGGCGGCCTTTGGTATGAACCGTCTCATTTTTCCTTATCCCGTAAATATTTCCACCCGGTTCCGCGCCGAGCGGCCCGCAGTCCGCCGGGAACGCGCAGGAAAAACGGCGCGGACGGCGCACGCCCGCGGCGCTTTCCCCTTCGCCGGTCTGCGCGAACGCGCCGGGGCTGAAGCATATAAAACCGCATCCACGCTCGTAATCCGGGCGGGGAAATCCTCAAATTTTACCGCCGCGCCCACGGCGGCGGCATTTGCGGAGTTTCTAACAAATCATCGTGCGCAAGGAAACCCGACGCGGCGGGCATTGGCTCCCTCAGCCTTCGGCGGGCCACCACAGCGCGGCCCACTGCAGCGCGTGCCCGGCCTCGCAGGACATCGTATGATAGGTGTTCACCGGGATCTCCACAACGTCGCCCGCCTTCACGGGATACCGTTTGCCGTACATGTGTACGAACCCTTCCCCCCGGACCACCATATAGATTTCCTCCTCGGGATGCGCGTGTCCCTCCATGGCGGCTTCGTTTTCCAGATATCCCCACGCGTGGCTGAAGGGGCTGCGCATCCCCTCCGGCAAAACCGGGCCCGCTAAAATCGTGCCGTGATGGCCGGCAGGCGCGGTTTCTTTGGCAAATCGAACGATTTTGGGTTCCATATCCGGTATCCTTCCTTTGCATATGCAATCATCGCGCCTGGCGTTCCCCCGGAGCCGTTACGGCGCCGGAGCGGCAAAGCCGCGGCCCACGGAAACGTCCCCGCGCGGTTCTTCATGGAACAGAAATTCGCCTTGCGCCTCGCGTTTCCTACCGTTGCGGCACGGAAATGCGCGCGGGCAGGCTTCACGTTCCGCATACGAGGAAGCCAGCGATCCGCGGGCAACGCACACGGCGCGCTTTTCCCGCGTCCGCTTCCATAATATTCCACGAAATTTTACCGGAGACACGCTTTTGGCGGCCCCGCCGTATTGATTCGCAAGGGCGGTCGTGCTACACTGCAATCAATATCCGGCGTTTCCGCAAGAATCAAGCGCGCACTCGCTTTCCCGCCCGGGAAAGCGCCGGCGCTGCACGCCTCCCCCGCGCAGGAGGCAAACGCGCGCCGCCAGGCATTTCTTTGGCGCGGGGCGATTCACTAACCTCGCGGTACGGGCGGCCGGGGCGATGAACGCTTTCCTGGAAAGCGAACAGGCTCGCGGCAGTCCCTTACAGGAAGGAGCGATTGCCATGCTCACTCTCCGGATCTTCATCTCCTCCACGTTCAACGATTTCACCCTGGAGCGCAACGCGCTGCACAGGACCGTTTTCCCAAAGGCGGCCCTCCTCTGCCACCAGCACGGCTGCGCATTTCAGGCTATTGATTTGCGCTGGGGCATTTCCCAGCAGGATTCGCAGGATTATTCCACACTGGGCATCTGCCTAAACGAGATCGACCGCTGCCAGCGCGTAACGCCGCGCCCCAATTTCATCTTTCTGGCAGGCGAGCGCTACGGCTGGCGGCCGCTGCCCCAGCGCATTGACCGCGCGACGTTCCAGCGCATCCTTTCGGCATTGCCCGCGCAGCAGCAGGATATGCTGAAAACGGCCTACGCGGAGGACGACAACGACGTTCCCGCGAGCTATGCCTTTATCGCCATCCCAAAGAACACCACGGAGGACGCGCTGCGCGGCATGCTGCTTGCCGCCGCGCAAACGCTTTCCCTGAATCAGCAGGAACGGCTTTCGCTGTTTGCCTCCGCCACCCACCGCGAGCTGATGGCGCGCCTGCGCCTGCCGGATTTTGCGGGCGGCTCCATCTGCGCGGTGCGGCAGCTGCAGGGCGTGCCGCCGCAGGAGACCGCCAGGTATTACGACACGCTTTCCGACGGCAGGCGCGACGAGAAGGCCTATGAACAGGCGTTGCGCCTGCGCGACGACGTTGCGGCCCTTTCGAAAAACCCCATCCGCTATACGCTGAACCTGTCGGCGCCCGAGAGCGACCGGGACGCCGAACTCAACCGTTTCTGCGACGCCGTGTACGCGCAGATTGAAGCCCACGTCCGGCAGGAGATGGCGAAAACCGGCGCGAACGAGCTGAGCGACGAAATCGGCTATCATCACGGGAAAATGGACGACTATCACAGGCTGTTCGCGGGCAGGGAAGCGGATCTCAAACGGGCGCTGAACGCCCCGGCGCTCGCGTTCCCGCGCAAAAGCCTGTTTGCGCACCGGAAAACGGAAGCGGCGAAACCGCTGTTCATTCTGGGCGGCCCGGGCGGCGGGAAATCCTCCCTGATGGCGGAGCTTGCAAGCCGGACGGCGCTTTCCGGCGCGGCCAACGTCGTGATGCGCTTTATCGGGGCCACGGCGGCCTCCGCCGACGTGAAAAACCTGCTGTACGGCGTGTGCGCGGAGCTGGGCGCGGAGAAAACCCTGACCGCGCAGCAGGTTGCCGCGTTTGACGCGCAAGCCTTTCTTTCCGCGTATACCGCAGGCAAGGGCAAGCCCGCGGTCGTTTTTCTGGACGGCGTTGAAAACGCAGGCAAGCCCCGCACGCTGCTGCGCGCGCTGCTTGCCAAAACGCCGCCCTCGCCCGACGTGCGGCTGGTGCTCTCGATGGACGAGGGCCAGTACGCCCAGATGAAAGCCGAGATCGCCGCGGCGCACGATTGTTTGAACTTAAGCCCCCTATCGACGGACGACGCGAAGGCGATCCTTGAAAAAACGCTGTCCCTGGCGGGGCGCACGCTGACCGCCCCCCAGCGCGGCCGCCTGCTGGAGCTTTTCAGCGCGTCGCCAGACGCTGCCTACCTGTCCATCCTTGCCAGCCACGCGCTTACCTGGCGCAGCGGCGAGGCCGTTGCCGGAGCCTACCCAAGCGCGGAGCGCTATATTTCCGCCGCCTTCGAGGGGCTGCTCTCGCGCAGGCACTTCAACCCCGTCGTCACGCGGCGCATGGTCGGCTATCTGCTGTGCGCGCGGGCGGGTCTTTCGGACGACGAGCTCCTCAGCGTACTGAGCCGGGACCGGGACGTGCTCAAGGAATTCCTGCACGGCAGCTTTCACCTGTCCCCCGGGATGGAAACGGGCATACGCTCCTACCTGAACGGCGTGGGAATTACGCAGGAGCCGGTTGAGTGGCTGCACGGCGCCGCCGATCTGGACGGGCTGATCGACGCGCTGTACGCCGCAAGCGAGCCCCCGGTACTGCCCTATGCGTATTTCAGCCGCATCCAGTACGAGCTGCAGCCCTACCTCAAGGAAACGCTGTGCGAAGGCGCGCGCGTGTACTCCCTGAACGGCCAGCGCGTAAAAGACGCGGCCGAACGTTTCGTTGCGGGGGAAGATTTTCAATTGCTGCACTCCCGGCTTGCCGCGTATTTTGCCGCCGATCCCAAAACGCTTACGCTTTCCTACCTCGGCGCGAACCTGGCCGGGCTGATCACCAAGGAATCCATGCGCAGCTTTCTGCGCTCCCGCGTGGCGTACGAGCTGCCGTATCAGCACCTGCAGGCGCAGGAGTACGACAAGCTGGAAGCCTTCCTTGCCGACGAAATCAATATGTCCTTCCTGCTGGATTGGAACATGGCCGAGCTGTGTTCCATCTGGGCGGAGCTTGAAAACGCGTCCGCGCACACCATTGCCAACACCTACCGGAATATTTTGAACAAGGCGCGCAAAGCGCTTGAGGAAGGCCGTCCGTACAACGACAACGAAGGCCGTACGCTATCCGCGCTGATGGGCGCGCGCGGCGGCTATGCCCAGGAGCTGCAGCTATTGAGCCGCGCGCGCATGGGAGGCGCCGCCGGGGCGGGCGAGCCCACGGAGGAAACGGCGGGCGCTTCGGAAGCGGAGTATATGATGGCGCAGTCCTACCTGGACAAGGGCGAGTACGAAAAAGCGCTTGCCTTCACCACCGAGGCCCTGCCCCGGTACCAGAATATGGTCAGCATCGGCCACCACGATATGCTCTACGCGCAGGCGCAGGCGCTGTACCGGCTGGAGGAATATGAGGAAAGCAGGGTGTACTTCGAGGAAATGTACTGGCTGGCGACGCTGCTGGGAGAAAAATCCCGCATCATCAACGGCCTGAAATGGCGCGCCACCTGCGCCAAGGTGCTGGGCGAAAAGGAGAAATCGCTGGAGCTGTACCACGAGCTGGAAACCCTCTGCGACGACAGCGACGACAAGGCGGGCCTCGCGACCGTCTACTTTGAAATGGCCACGCACGCCTTTTTGTATGAGAACGATTTTGACGGGGCGTTCGCGCTGATGGATAAGGCGACCGAGATCATCACGGCGCTGGGGAACCGGTCCTGGCTGGTGACCGTGCACGGCACGCGCATCAATATGTATTACACGATCCAGCGGTTTGACCGCGTTCACGAGATATTGCAGGATTATGTGGAAGCGCTGCAAGCCAACGATCCGGGCGCGGTGGTTCCGTGCGGGATTCTGGTGCCGTATTTCGCGTGCACAACCTATGCCCGGGACAAGCAGCCGGTCATGCTGTTTGCGATGGAAACCTACGTTTTCCTGGAACAGGTGGGTAATCTGAGCGCCGCGCTAAACCGCCTTCCCGCGCACGCGCATGCCGCGCTGATGGCCTGCGCCTACGACGCGGCGCTTGCGCTGCTACCGGCGCCCCTGCGCTATGTGGTGGAGCACAGGCCTGCCAACCTGGATTTTTTCCTGGAAGCGATGGACTACGGCATTGCGCAGGCCTTTGCGCCCGAAAGCCCGGAGAGCCAGGCCGTGCTTGCGGACGCATCCGCCCTGGCGGACCAAAAGCGAAGCGGCGCGGCGCTGAATGACAAGCAAAACCAAACGCTCAGCCGCACCGTAAGCATGCTGTGCTTTATGATGTACGACATCGGCTCCATTCACGACGCGGTGCGGGAATCCGGCGGCGCGGAAGGGCTGCGCAATACCATGGTCGCGTATATCACGCTGGCGCGGAGCTGCGACGAGCGGTTGAAGCAAAGCGTTTCGTACCGGGAATACGCGCGCAGGCGCGAACTGCTGGAGAAGCTCAACGGCGAGTTGCCCGAGGTCTGCCGCAAGGCGCAGGAAGCATACGACAACGAGAAGGGGTTCATCAAGGATCTCGCGGCGAACGTCGCCAAGAACAGCTATAAGGCAAAATAAACGCATAGGGAGGATGGCACCATGGGGTTGTTTAACAAATTCAAGCGCAGCGGAGAGAAAAGCGAGCAGGAACAGATCAGCGAGGTTTCCGACCTGATGAGCGACGCGCTGCTACGGCTGGACGCGCAGGTCAACGAAAGCGCCGACGTGAAAAATCTCATCCGCAGCAAAATGGGCATTACGGACGAAACGGAGATCCGCGCCTACGGCGTGGCTATGTTATGGAGCAAGCAGCTTGCCGATAAGGGCATCGATCAAAGCGTCATCAAAAACTCGCTGGT
>JAEWTC010000040.1 GCA_023459675.1 Bacillota bacterium
TCCATCACCCGCGGCAGATCGCTGATGATCTGCGGGCAGGCGTAAGGGTTGACCAGGTTCGCCGCGCCCACCTGCACGGCCGTTGCGCCCGCGAGCATCATTTCCAGCACGTCCTGCGCGCTTTGCACCCCGCCCATGCCGATCACGGGAATGCGCACGGCTTTGGCTACCTGATACACCATCCGCAGCGCCACCGGGAAAATGGCGGGGCCGGAGAGGCCGCCCATACTATTGGCGAGCACCGGCTTTCTGGTGCACAGGCTGATGCGCATGCCCAGCAGCGTGTTGATGAGCGTCAGGCCGTCCGCGCCCGCGTCCTCGCAGGCTTTGGCAATGGAAACGATATCCGTCACGTTGGGGCTCAGCTTGATGTAGACCGGCTTTTTACACACGGCCTTCACGGCTTTGGTGACGGCGGCGGCGTTATCGCAGCTGGTGCCAAACGCCATCCCACCGCCGTGCACGTTGGGGCAGGAGATGTTGATCTCGTGCCAGCCGATCACCTCCTGCGCGTCCAAAAGCCGGGCGACCTCCACATATTCGTCCAACGAAAAGCCCGAGATATTGCTCATCACGGGCTTTCTAAAAAATGTTCGCAATGCGGGTAGTTCGTGCGCAATCACGTGGTGCACGCCGGGGTTCTGCAGCCCGACGGCGTTAAGCATACCGGCCTCGCATTCCGCTACCCGCGGCGTGGGGTTGCCAAAACGCGGCGCAAGCGTCGTTCCTTTGAAGGAGAACGCGCCCAGCACGTTGATGTCGTAATAGGGGCGGAACTCCTGTCCGTAGCCAAACGTGCCGCTGGCCGGGATCACGGGGTTGTCCAGCCGGATACCTGAAAGAACCACGCTTGTGTCTACCATGGCAGTTCCTCCGTTTCAAACACCGGGCCGTCCGCGCATACGCGCTTCGCGCCGCTTTTTACTTGGATAGTGCAGCCCATGCACGAGCCGAAGCCGCAGGCCATGCGTTCCTCCAGGCTGAGCTGGCCGGGAACGCCGGTTTGCGCGCACAGGCGGAACACGGCTTTGAGCATCGGCTCCGGGCCGCAGGCGTAAACGTAGTCAAACGTTCCCGTAAGGCTTTGCGCGCCGTGCGTCACAAAGCCTTTCACGCCCGCGGAACCGTCTACGGTGGTCACGGTCACATCCGCGCCCAGCGCTTTAAACTCCTCCGCCAGAAAAATTTCCGGCTGGGTGTTGAAGCCCAGCACCACGGCGGGCTTCATTCCCTGGCCGATCAGCTCCTTGCAGAGCTTATACAGCGGGGGCACGCCCACGCCGCCGCCCAGCAGGAGCGGCTTGCAGGCTTTCACCGCAAACCCGTTGCCAAGGCCGGTGAGCAGGTCTACGGTTTCGCCTGTCTTAAGGCGGGTCATGGCGTCCGTTCCGCGGCCGACCGCCTTGTAGATAAGCGTCAGGCTTTTTTCGTCCCAATCGCACACCGAAATCGGGCGGCGCAGGTAAAAGCCCGGCACCTGCACCTGCACAAACTGGCCGGGGCGGGTGAACTTGCCGGTATCGCCCGTTAGCTGCATGCGCCAGGTGTTGTTTGCGATCCGCGCGTTTTCCATGATCATGTAGACCATATAGGATTTATCCTCCTAAGGCAAACGGCGATGAAAGAACCGGTGCGATGCCGCGTTGGATTGCTGTCAGGTTGCGTTTGCGAAACCCGAAGTAGTAGTAGCGCTACGTCGAGGGCTTCGCGGGCGCAAGATGGCGGCGATACGGCGCGGCAGTGTGCGGGGGATTTCAGCGCCGCTTGCCTTCTTTACTCGGCGTCGATCGTGGAGATGGTCAGCGTGATTTCTTCCAGTACGTTTAAGAGTACGCCTACGGTATCCAGCGAGGTGAAAATGGTCACGTTATTTTCCACGGCGCAGCGGCGGATGCGCGCGCCGTCGGAGTCATGGTCGCCGATGGTCATGCCGCGGGTGTTGATCACGTAGTTCACGTGCCCCTGCCGAAGCGACGTCAGGATTTCGTCGCTGCCTTCGGAAAGCTTGCGGCGCAAGCGGGTGCGGATGCCGTTGGACTTCAGGTACACAGCCGTGCCCTCGGTCGCCTCGATGTTGAAGCCCAGGTCGTAAAACCGGCGGATCAGGGGCAGGGCCTCGGCTTTGTCCTCGTCGGCCACGGTTACGAAAATCGTGCCGTAGTTGGATACGTTCATCCCGGAACTCTGCATGGCCTTGAACAGCGCGCGGTTTAGGGTTTTGTCATAGCCGATGGCTTCGCCGGTGGATTTCATTTCGGGGCTTAAATACGCGTCCATCCCGCGGATCTTAGAAAAGCTGAAGGCGGGCGCTTTCACGTACCAGCGCTTTTTCTCGGGCGCAATCACGTCGGTAATGCCCTGTTCCTGCAGGCTGATGCCCAAAATCACGCGCGTGCCGATATCGGCCAGCGGCACGCCCGTGGCCTTGGAAATGAACGGCACGGTACGGCTGGAACGGGGGTTGACCTCGATCACATACACGTTTTCCTGCTTGTCCACGATGAACTGGATGTTGTACAGGCCGATGATCCCGATGCCAAGGCCCAGGCGCACCGTGTAGTCGATCAGGATCTGCTTGATGCGCTCGGTCATCGTAAACGTCGGGTATACGCTGATGCTGTCGCCGGAGTGGATGCCCGTACGCTCCACGTGTTCCATGATGCCGGGAATGTACACGTGCTCGCCGTCGCACACGGCGTCGGTTTCCAGCTCCTTGCCGATGATGTACTTATCCACCAGCACCGGCTGGTCTTCGTCCAGCAGCACGGCGGTGCGCAGGTAATGGCGCAGGGTTTTTTCGTCGTTGACGATCTGCATGGCGCGCCCGCCCAGCACGTAGCTTGGGCGCACGAGCACGGGGTAGCCGATGCGCTTTGCCGCTTCCACGCCCGCCTCGATGTGCGTCACCGCTTCGCCCTGCGGCTGGGGGATGCCGAGCTCCTGCATCACCTTTTCAAACGCGTCGCGGTTTTCCGCGCGGCGGATGGCTTCCACGTCCGTGCCGATGATCTTCACGCCCATCGCGTGCAGGCGGTCCGCCAGGTTGATGGCCGTCTGCCCGCCCAGGCTCACGATCACGCCCTCCGGCTTTTCCAGCGTCAGGATGTTCATGACGTCTTCCACGGTCAGCGGTTCGAAATACAGCTTGTCCGAGGTGGTGTAATCGGTGGACACGGTTTCGGGGTTGTTGTTGATGATAATGGCCTCGTAGCCCGCTTCCCGGATGGTCCAGATGGCGTGCACGGTGGAGTAGTCAAACTCCACGCCCTGCCCGATGCGGATGGGGCCGGAGCCCAGCACCACGATCTTCTTTTTCGCGGATACGATGCTTTCGTTCTCCTCCTCGTAGGTGGAGTAGAAATAGGGCACGTAGCTTGCAAACTCGCTGGCGCAGGTATCGATCATCTTGTACACCGGCAGCAAACCCTCGCGTTGGCGGAAACGGAAGATATCCTTCTCCGACTGCCCCCACACCTGGCCGATGTACTTGTCGCTGATGCCCAAATGCTTGGCGGCGCGCAGCACGTCCGGGTCGTCCTTGCCGTTGATGAGCTGCACCTCGAAATAGACGATGTTCTTGATCTTTTCCAGGAAAAACAGGTCGATCTTCGTTTCCTCGTTGATGCGTTTCAGCGTCGCGCCCAGGCGGATCAGCTGCGCGATGGCGAAAATACGGTCGTCGGTCGCGACGCGGATGTAGGAAAACAGCTCTTCGGTTTCCATGCCGGAAAATTTGGGCATGTGCAGATGGCTGACGCCGATCTCCAGCGAGCGCACGGCCTTTAGCAGGCTTTCCTCCATCGTGCGGCCGATGGCCATTACTTCGCCCGTCGCCTTCATCTGCGTGGACAGGGTGTTGGAGCTGCCCTCCAGCTTGTCAAACGGGAAGCGCGCGATTTTGGTGACCACGAAATCCAGCGCCGGCTCGAAGCTCGCGGGCGTGTTCGCCAGCGGAATTTCGTCCAGATGCAGCCCGACGGCGATCTTGGCGGATACGCGGGCGATGGGGTAGCCGCTGGCCTTGCTGGCGAGGGCGGAGGAACGGCTGACGCGGGGGTTGACCTCGATGAGGTAGTATTGGAAGCTCTCGGGGTCGAGCGCGAACTGCACGTTGCAGCCGCCTTCAATCTTCAGCGCGCGGATGATTTTCAGCGCGCTGTCCCTGAGCATTTGGTATTCCTTATTGGTCAGCGTCTGGCTTGGGCAGACGACGATCGAGTCGCCCGTGTGCACGCCCACGGGGTCGAGGTTTTCCATGTTGCAAACGGTGATGGCGGTGTCGTTGGCGTCCCGCATCACCTCGTATTCAATTTCCTTGAAGCCCTTGATGCTCTTTTCCACCAGCACCTGCCCGACGGGGGAGAGCTTCAGGGCGTTTTTCATCAGCGCAACCAGCTCCGCCTCGTCGTCGGCAAAGCCGCCGCCCGTACCGCCCAGCGTGAACGCGGGGCGGAGGATGACGGGATAGCCGATCTCGTCTGCGGCTTTGATGCCTTCCTCCACCGTGGTGGCGATCGTGGAGGGCAGCACCGGCTCGCCCAAAGACTGGCAGAGCTTCTTAAACTCGTCGCGGTCTTCCGCCTTGTTGATACTGTCAAAGCTCGTGCCCAGGATTTCCACCTGGCACTCCTCCAGCACGCCCTTGGTGTGCAGGCGCATGGCGAGGTTCAGGCCCGTTTGCCCGCCAAGGCCGGGCAGGATGGCGTCCGGCCGCTCAAAGCGCAGGATCTTGGCTACGTACTCAAGCGTCAGCGGTTCCATGTAAACCTTATCGGCAATGTTGACGTCCGTCATGATGGTGGCGGGGTTGGAGTTGACGAGGATCACCTCGTACCCCTCCTCGCGCAGCGCCAGGCAGGCTTGCGTGCCCGCGTAGTCAAACTCCGCGGCCTGGCCGATCACAATCGGGCCGGAGCCGATCACCAGCACGCGCTTGATGTCCGTCCGCTTAGGCATGCCGTTCACGCTCCTTTTCCATCAGGCCGGTAAACTGGTCAAACAACGCGGCGCTGTCCTGCGGGCCTGGCGCGCTTTCCGGGTGGTATTGCACGCTGAACAGCCGGTCGGCAGCGCATTCCAGTCCCTCGGCGGTGTTGTCCAGCAGGTTTAGGTGGGTGAGGGTGAGGCGGGTATCCGCAAGGCTTTGCACGTCCACGGCAAAGCTGTGGTTCTGGCTCGTTACGGCGATCTTGCCGTTTCGCAGATCCTTCACCGGGTGGTTGCCGCCGCGGTGGCCGAACTTCATTTTATACGTCTTCGCGCCGTACGCCAGCGCGATCATCTGGTGGCCAAGGCAGATGCCGAAAATCGGCAGCCTGCCCTTTAAGTCCTTCACCGCCTGGATGACCGTGGGCACGTCCTCCGGGTCGCCCGGGCCGTTGGAGAGAAACAGTCCGTCCGGGCGGTGACGTATGATCTCCTCGGCGGTCGTGTCGTACGGCACCACAACGGCGTTGCAGCCGCGCTTGTTCAGTTCCCGGACGATGTTGAGCTTTATGCCGCAGTCCACGCAAACCACGGTGAAACGCGGGGTTTGCGCGTCGGCGCTCCACGGCGTTTTGCAGGAAACGCGGGAAACCGTATCGCGCGGCAGCTGGTAGGCTTGGATTTTCCGAAGCGCTTCCTGCGTGGGGAGTTCCGGGGCGCACAGTATCGCGCGCTGGCTGCCTTCGTTTCGGATCATGCGGGTAATGCGGCGCGTATCCACGCCCTGTATTCCGGGGATGCCGTGGTCTTCCAGCAGCTTGCTCAGAGTCTTTGTGGCGCGGAAGTTGGAGGGCAGGTCGTTATACTCCCGTACCACCATCGCGCCCATGGTAGGCACGCGGGTTTCATGGTCGTCGTCGCAGATGCCGTAGTTGCCAATCAGGGGATAGGTCATCACCACCATCTGCTCGGTATAGCTCGGGTCGGTGACGATCTCCTGATACCCGACCATGGAGGTGTTGAACACCATTTCGCACAGCACGTCGCGAACCGCGCCAAACGACGTTCCCAGAAATTCCGATCCGTTTTCCATCACCAGCTTGCGCGTTACGCCTGCCATACGGTTTCACCTCCCACCATCGTCAGGACACAATCCCCGGTCACCCGCATGCCGTCAAACGGCGTGGCGCGGCCTTTGGATAAAAACTGTTCCGGCCGGATCACCCATTCCGCGTCCAGGTCGAGCACCGCCAGATCGGCGGGCTGCCCCTCCGTTATCTCCGGCGCTTTTAACCCGAAGCGCTGGCGGGGATTGTCGATCATCAGCCGTAGCAGCGTTTGCAAGGGCAGGAGCTTAGGCTTCACCAGCCCGGTATACAGCGCCGCGAAGGCGAACTCCAGCCCCACCACGCCGTTCAGGCTGTTTTGAAGCCCGCCCGCCTTTTCCGCCTCGGCGTGGGGCGCGTGGTCGGTGGCGATCATGTCGATCGTTCCGTCCAAAAGCCCTTCGATCAGCGCGTCCCGGTCCGCCGCGGAACGGATGGGCGGGTTCATCTTGAACCGCCCGTCGTCCTGTAAATCTTCATCGGTCAATAGCAGGTAATGCGGCGCGGTTTCACAGGTCACGTCCACCCCTTCCGCCTTCGCCCTGCGGATCAGCGCCACGCTTTCCTTCGTTGACACGTGGCACATATGGTATTTGCAGCCCGTTTCCTTCGCAAGGCGCAGATCGCGCTCCAGCTGTCGCCACTCGCTTTGGGAGGAAATGCCCTTGTACCCGTTCTTCCGCGCGTACGCCCCGTCGTGAATGCAGCCGCCGTTTAGCAAATCGTCCTGCTCGCAGTGTGCGGCGATGATGCCCTGCGCGGCCTTGACGCGCAGCATGGCGTTTCGCATCATACTTTCGCTCTGCACGCCGCGGCCGTCGTCCGAAAACCCGGCCACATGGGGGGCAAGCGCCTGCGCGTCCGCAAGCTCCCTGCCCTGTTGGCCCAGAGTGATGCAGGCGTAGGGCTTCACGCGCACGCACGCGTCCCGGTGGATGATTGCCGTCTGTTCCCGCAGGTGTTCCAGGGTATCCGGGGCGGGGCTTACGTTGGGCATGGCGCACAGGTCGGTATAGCCGCCGCGCGCCGCCGCCGCGGTGCCGGTAGCGATTGTTTCTTTATACGAAAAACCCGGCTCCCGCAAATGAACGTGGACATCTGCGAAACCGGGAATGATCACTTTGCCTGAAAGGG
>JAEWTC010000041.1 GCA_023459675.1 Bacillota bacterium
TTACTTGGTTTCGCGGTGAGCCGTGTGCTTTTTGCAGAACCGGCAGTACTTGTTGAGCTCGACGCGGTCGGGTGTGTTCTTCTTGTTTTTCATCGAGTTGTAGTTTCTCTGCTTACACTCGGTGCAAGCCAGCACAACTCTGTTTCTCGCGATACTTGCCATTGCCGGCACCTCCTTAAATGATTATGTCAGGCTTCTTTGCGTCCGGTCACTTTTTCGGCGATACTCTTGGGCACCTGTTCGTAATGGTCGAACTGCATGGTGAACAGCCCGCGGCCCTGCGTGCGGCTGCGGAGGTCCGTCGCGTAGCCGAACATCTCGCTCAGCGGCACGAACGCGTGCACGCTTTGCTCGCCAAGGCGGGCTTCCATGCCTTCGATCCGGCCGCGGCGGCTGGTGATGTCGCCGATAACGTCGCCCATGTATTGCTCGGGGATGATCACTTCCACCTTCATGGTGGGCTCCATCAGGCAGGAATCGGCTTTGCGGAGCGCATCCTTGAAGGCCATGGAACCGGCGATCTTGAAGGCGATTTCCGAAGAGTCCACTTCGTGATAGCTGCCGTCGTACACGGTGGCTTTGAAGTCCACCACCTCGAACCCGCCGATTGCGCCGGACTGCGAGGCTTCCTTGATGCCTGCGTCGATAGGCGCGATGTACTCCTTGGGAATGACGCCGCCGATGATCTTGTTTTCAAACGAATATCCGGCGCCCGCTTCCACGGGTTCGATGCGGATTCTGCAGTGGCCGTACTGGCCGTGGCCGCCGGTCTGGCGCACGTAGCGGCCTTCGCCTTCGGCTTCCCTGCGGATGGTTTCGCGGTAGGCAACCTGCGGTTTACCAACGGTGGCTTCCACCTTGAACTCGCGCAGCAGCCGGTCCACGATGATCTCCAGGTGCAGCTCGCCCATCCCGGCGATAATGGTCTGCCCCGTTTGGGGATCGGTGTAAGTTTTAAACGTCGGGTCTTCCTCGGCCAGCTTGATCAGCGCCAGGGTCATTTTTTCCTGACCGGCCTTGGTCTTGGGCTCGATGGCAACCTGGATCACGGGATCCGGGAACTCCATCGATTCGAGGATGACGGGCTTGGCCTGGTCGCAGAGCGTATCGGCGGTGGTGGTGTCCTTCAGCCCGACGATGCCGCAGATTTCACCGGAGAAGACGGTTTCCACCTCTTCGCGGTTGTTGGCGTGCATCATCAAAAGGCGGCCGATGCGTTCGCGCTTGCCTTTGGTGGAGTTATAGGTGTAGCTGCCCGACGATACCGTGCCCGAATACACGCGCACGAACGCGAGCTTGCCGACGAACGGGTCCGTCATGATCTTGAAGGCGAGCGCCGAGAAGGGCTCGTCGTCGGAGGCATGGCGTTCCAGAACAACGTCCGGATGATCGGGCTTCGTGCCCTTGATGGACGGGACGTCCAGCGGGGAGGGCAGATAGGCAACGACTGCATCCAGCATCGGCTGCACACCTTTGTTGCGGTAGGATGTGCCGCACAGAACCGGGGTCATCTCGCATGCGATGGTGGACTTGCGGATGGCGCTGCGGATCTCCTCCAGGGAGATCTCCTCGCCATCGAAGAACTTCTCCAGCAGCGATTCGTCCTGTTCGGCTACGGCTTCGATCAGTACTTGACGGTATTCCTCGGCCTGCGCGCGCAGCGCCTCGGGAATTTCCTCTTCGCGCACGTCCTTGCCGTCGTCGTCATAATATACTTCGGCTTTCATGGTGACCAGATCGATGATGCCCTTGAAGGTTCCTTCCGCCCCGATGGGGAGTTGGATGGGAACGGCGTTTGCGTTGAGGCGTTCCTTCATCATCTTCACGACGCGGAAAAAGTCCGCGCCCATGATGTCCATCTTATTGATGTAGGCGATGCGCGGCACATGATACCGGTTGGCCTGACGCCATACGGTTTCGCTCTGCGGTTCCACGCCGCCCTTGGCGCAGAACACCGCAACGGCTCCGTCCAGTACGCGCAGACTGCGCTCTACTTCAACGGTGAAGTCCACGTGGCCGGGAGTATCGATGATATTGACGCGGTGGCCGTTCCATTGACAGGTGGTGGCAGCGGAGGTAATGGTGATGCCGCGCTCCTGCTCCTGTTCCATCCAGTCCATGGTGGCCGCGCCTTCATGCACTTCACCCATCCGGTGCGTACGTCCGGTGTAGAAGAGAATGCGCTCGGTTGTCGTGGTTTTACCGGCATCGATATGAGCCATAATGCCGATATTCCGAACCTTATCGAGCGGGTGGCTTCTGTGCATAAGTGACGGTTCTCCTTTCGTGTGCGCTGTAAAAAGCGTTGCGTGCGTTTACCAGCGATAGTGCGCAAACGCTTTGTTGGCTTCCGCCATGCGGTGCATTTCTTCCTTGCGCTTGACGGCGTTGCCGGTGTTGTTTGAGGCGTCGATCAGCTCGCCTGCCAGGCGTTCGGCCATGGTCTTCTCACCGCGGTTGCGGCTGAAGTCCACCAGCCAGCGCAGCCCCAGCGTTTGGCGGCGTTCGGTGCGGATTTCGATAGGCACCTGGTAGGTGGCGCCGCCAACGCGGCGGGCCTTGACTTCCAGCTGCGGGGAAACGTTGTTGAGCGCGGCGGCAAACACTTCGTTGGCGTCCTTGCCGGTTTTCTCCGCGATGGTGGTGAATGCCGAATAGCAGATGCGCTGCGCAGTGCCGCGCTTGCCTTCGAGCATGATTTGGTTGATCAGCTTGGTGACGACCGTGGTCCCGTATACGGGATCGGGCAGCACCTCGCGCTTGGGTACAAAGCCGCGACGGGGCATAGTTCTACCTCCTCATAATGGTAAGTTCCTGTTCCTGTTGGCATGTGCGCTGGACACGGGATTTCCGACGGCCGTCAGCATCAGCCGCTCCGTTTTTCCGGATAGCCACGCGGTGTGGATGCCCTTGCAACAAAGGCAAACGCCTGCGCCCGCTTGGAAATAGTTCCTGCATGAAAAGCGCAAAGGCTTTAAAGAAGCGAGTTTACTTCTTCTTGGCGCCGTACAGGGAACGGCCTTGCTTGCGATTGGCAACGCCTGCGGTATCCAGAGCGCCGCGGATGATGTGATAGCGCACGCCGGGAAGATCGCGCACACGGCCGCCGCGGATCAGCACCACGCTGTGCTCCTGCAGATTGTGACCGATGCCGGGGATATAGCACGTACCTTCGATCTGATTGGTCAGACGGATACGTGCAATTTTGCGCAGGGCGGAATTCGGCTTTTTCGGCGTCCGGGTCTTCACGCTGAGGCATACGCCGCGTTTCTGCGGGCAGCTCTGCAGTATGGGAGACATGGACTTCTCCGCCAATTTCTTACGCCCTTTGCGAACCAATTGATTGATCGTGGGCAAAGATAACACCTCCGAGAAATTTATCCATAAAGCTCCTCAACCCCAGGAGCGATATGACGGGGAATGGGTATCCTACTTGAGAACGGCCGCGGCGGCGGTTTTGACGCCGATGAGGCATTGCTTGCCGAGCGCCTCCATGCTGTCCACCAGGGTGACGGGCACTTTGTGCTCCCCGCAAGCGCTTTCTACCTGCCGGTAGATGTAGTCGTCCGCGTCCTTGCACAGGAAAACCCTGGCGGCCTGCCCGTTCTTTACGGCGCGCAGCACCTGCTTGGTGCCGACCACGCGTTTGGCCGGGTCGCGCAGCGCATCGTCCACGGCGGCTCACTCCTCACAAAGGATGTTCAAAGCGGCCTGAAATCAGCCGTTTCCGGCGTTTTTTGCCGCGCTGCCCAGCAACGTATGCACACAAAGGGCAACTGTAACATAATATCACCGGTTCATGGGATTGTCAAACGAATTTCAAAATGCGCAAGGTGGGATTGTATAAAGCGCACCGGAAGCGAAGAAAAAGGAAACCGGGAACGGTTTCCTTCGGAATCTAGAATGTAGAAACAGGTAATCACACGCGGTTGAGCGCCTGTTCGATATCGTCGAGAATGTCTTCGATATTCTCCAGGCCCACGGAAAGCCGCACCATGCCTGGGTTGATGCCGGCGGCTTTCAGCTGCGCATCGGAAAGCTGGCGGTGCGTTGCGCTTG
>JAEWTC010000042.1 GCA_023459675.1 Bacillota bacterium
CGGCGCGCGGGTGTATCCGAAGCGCTTATTTCTTTACCAGCTCGTCGATGTTCGTGGGGCAGATATCGCCGCAGGTCACGCAGCCGATCACCTGGTTGTCGCGGATATAGGCCACGCAGGGCACCTGCTCCACGCCCAGCCGCTGCGCCAGACCGTTGGACTTGTATACGTCCACCTTCTTGAGCATCAGGTCGCAGCAGTTCTGGCCGTACTGCTCCATTTCGGCCAGCAGCTTGCGGTCATCCGCACTTGCGGCGTTGTAAACGTACACAATGCGGCGGTCGTCGCCCATGATCTGGTTTTCGAACATTTCGCTTTCGGCGATGTATTTCTCCGCCGCATATCCGGCAATCGCCCCGTCTCCCACGGCGGTGGCAACCTGCTTTAGAAACTTGTCGCGCACGTCGCCCGCGCAGAACACGCCCGGGATGCGGGTTTCCATGCGCTCGTTGGTAATCACGTAACCGCCGCGCGTCATATCGACCATGCCCTTGAAAATCTCGGTGTTGGGCAGATAGCCGATGAAGATGAAGCAGGTGTCCACGGGAACGTCCGTCACGGCGCCCGTTTTGGAGTTTTTCAGCGCGACGTGGGTTAAATGCCCGTCGCCCTTGAACTCTGCAACGGTGGTGTTCCACAGGAATTCCATCTTTTCGTTTTGCAGGGCTTCGTTTTTGGCAATCTCGTTGCAGTCCATAATGCCTTCGTCGTGCAGAACGGAAACCAGCACCTTCTTGGCGAACTTCGTCAGGAACATGCCCTCTTCAATCGCCGCGTCGCCGCTGCCAATCACCAGTACGGTCTTGCCGGTGTTGGCCGCCGCGTCGCACGTGGCGCAGAACGAGATGCCCTTGTCGTACAGATATAGCTCCTCGCCCGGCGCGCCCGTGAGGCGCGGCTTGCCGCCGGAGGCGATGATGACAACTTTGCAGTGGTAGGCGTTGCGGAAGGTTTCCACCACCTTGTCTTCGCCTTCCAGTTTCACCGCGCGCACGTCCGTCAGCTTAAAGTCCACGCCGAATTTCTTGGCCTGCTTGTGGAAAAGCTCCATCAGGCCGAAGCCCGTGCTGCCCTCCGGGAAGCCCGGATAGTTCTCAATTTCGTTGGTATACGTGGCAAGGCCGCCGACCAGCGCTTTTTCGATAATCAGGGTTTTCAGCCGCGCGCGCCCGCAGTAGATGCCCGCGGTCATGCCGGCGGCGCCGCCGCCGATGATCACAACGTCGTAATGTTCAATCTTCTTTTCCATGGTTTTATCCTTTTCCTCTCGTCCTTACGCATGTAACCCCGCAGGGTGGCGATGCGCAGGGATCCATATTCATGAAGAAAACCGCGAGGGAGCGTGTCCGCATCACGGTTTTCCTGTAGCCGCAGCCAAACGCGCCGGGCGGCCTGCGGGCAAGCCGCCGGAGGTTTACATGAAGAATTTCGCCAGCAGCTTGGAGCCGATCCACGCGCCGGCCAGCAGAAACACGGCGAACACCCAGCCCGACAGGGACAGGGAGGCGATGCCCGAGAACAGCGCGCCGATGTTGCAGCCGCCCGCGAGCCTTGCGCCGTAGCCCATCAGCAAGCCGCCCAGGATCGCCGCGACCACCTGCTTTAAGGACTTGATTTTCTTGAACTTGAACTGGGACGCAAGAAGCGTTGCAATCAGCGCGCCCAGAATGATGCCGATGTTGAGCATCGTGCCGGTGTGCTGCAAAATACCCGCCTTCAGCGTAGCCTGCGCTCCGGAGGAAGAAAAGTAGAACCATTTTTCCACGCTGCCGCCCAACGCCTGATAGAGCCACGCGCCCCAGTTGGCAAACGTGCCCGATACGCCCCAGGGATTGCCGGAATAGGCAAACAGGGCAATCTGCATGATGGAGAGAAGCACCGCGCCGGTGATATACGTAAATGGATTCTTGAACACCATTTGATAGTATCGGTTCTTGCTGATGTTCTCCCAAACCTTTTTCAACGGTCAACACCCTTTCTGCCCCGGGGGGTTAAACGGCCGCCTTGCAGGGCTGCGCGGCGGGGCGAATGCCGCCTTATACCTTTTCGATGACGACGTCCCACTCGCCGTCGTCCACTTCGTCCACTTCCACGTTATGGCCCTGGGTGCGCGCCCATTCGGGAACGTTCTTCATCGCGCAGCTGTGGTCAATGTGCACAACCAGCACGTCGCCGGTTTTCAGGTCCTTCATTTTCTTTTCGGTCTTCATTAAAGGTACGGGGCAGGCTTCGCCCAGGCAATCCAATTCATATTCCGCCATGTTCGTGTCCTCCTATACGGTTGTATTTGGAAGCGTTATGCCAACGGCATAATCTTACTCCGCGTCCTTGATCCCCATTTTCTTGCGTTCCCACAGGTCCGCCGCCACGTATAGGCAGCCGATGATCAACAGCTGGATCACCACGGCGCCAAGCCAGCCGAAAACGTCCGGCAGGAAAACGCGGGGAGAATCGGCGATTACGTTCAGGTTCCACCAGCCCATGTCCTTAGCGCCCCACAGCGAGCCGATCACGAAGAACAAAAGCGCAAGCACCTGCATATGAAAGCCCTCGCCCACGCGCATCAGCGTTCCCGAAGCGCAGCCGCCTGCAATCACCATGCCGATGCCAAACAGGATACCCCCGATGACGGTTGCCAGGCTTACGGGCTGCACGTAGCTCATGCCGGGAACGGTTTGCCCGGACGCGAACGCACTGTACTTGATGGCCGTAAACCCGATGGTCGTCAGCGCGAACGCAATCAGCACCGCCTTGGTAACCGAGGTGCTGCCCGTAATGCAGGGGTCGCGCATGGAGGCGGTGAAGCAGAAGCGTGATTTTTGCAGGATGAACCCAAAACACCCGCCGAACAGGAGAAACATCCCCAAGTCCGGCGACCCGAATACGGAAAGCAAAACACCGCCGGCAATCGTAATCAGCAGTACGATCAGCGCGATGGGAAGCTGATTTCTTCTTTTCTTTTTCGCCGTTGCCCTGGGTATGGTTTTGCGTACCGGCGCACTTGCGGTTTCCGCCATCCCGGCACCTCCTCCTGATGACCGGCTGTTGAAAGCATCGCCGGCGTCATTCCAGATGATTATAGCATGGGGGGTTTTAGATTAAGCATTGAACTTCCTTGTGTAGCATTAGACAATTTTATCACAATCTAATATAAAGAACGTTGATGGCAAACCTAGCAAATGGTATAATAAAAACTGATACACCATGAAAGATGCTAATTTACGGCGTCAACGGATCCCGGAGAGGAGCCATGCCCATGCAGCTGGAACACCTGAGCCTTTTCTTGAAGATCGCGGAGGAAAAGAGCATTTCCAAGGTCGCCGGAGCCTCGCACATATCGCAGCCGGCGCTGAGCCTGCAAATGCAGAAAATCGAGGAATCGTTAGGCTGTAAGCTGTTTGAGCGCAGCAACCGCGGCATACAGCTGACCGACGCGGGGCTGCTGACGCAGCGTTACGCCGCCCAACTGATCTTCACGTACAATCAATTTCTGGAGGAGCTCAACAACCTGCGCAACCACAGCGAAACCTGCCGCGTGGTGGCCACGCAGGTCGCGGCCAACTACGCCATTCCCTGCGCGCTGGTCAAGGCCAAGGAAAGGTTTCCGGGCTATACGTTTACCCTGGCTTCCATGCCCTCGCGCGACGTGATCCGGCACGTGCAGGAAGGCCTGGCGGATATCGGGTTTATCGTGGGCACGGTTTCGGAAAGCGGCCTGTACTGCCGCAACGTGTTTTCCGATCAGATCGTTCTGGTGGCCGCGGCGGATTACAGCGTGCGCAGGAGCCTTTCCATGGAAGCGCTCAAGAGCCATCCGCTGGTGCTTCTGGACGAGAGCTATTCCTCGTACCGCATGATCGCCGAGCAGTTTACGGGCATGGGTTACTCGATGGAGGATTTCAACGTTTCCTACCATCTGGATTCCACCGAGGCCGTCAAATCCATGGTGGTGGGGAAGAACGGCCTATCGTTCCTGCCCTATATGGCCGTGAAGAAGGAAATCTATCTCCAACAGCTTAAAATCGTGGATACGGAAGACTTCTGCCTGCGGTACGACGTGTCGGTTGTCTATAAGCAGAAAACGGAAGGCAATGATTTTCAGATGGCGACGATCAAGAAATATTTCGAAAATATGGTGCCGACCACCATCTGCTAACGCGTGTTTTCGTGCGGCGCCGCGGCTTGGAGGGTAATTTCCCAGATGCCGGAGATGGGTTCCTCCACCCTGGCGTCAATCTTTTGCGCCCGGCAATAGGACAGAACGGATTCACACGTGCAGCTGTGGTCGGTCACCAGCAAAACGCGCTCGCCGCGGCTGAGAATGTCCCGGCACTGCATCAGCTTCATCAGCGGCAGCGGGCACATATCGCCCAAACACTCCAAACGATGCACGCAAATCCCTCCTCGCCTGTTTCTGGGAGGATTGTAGCATAAGCGGCGGGCTGGGGCAAGGCGGGCGGCTGCCGCGTACGGCAAAAACGGAGGGGCAACGGTTTGGGGAAGATTATGCTGCTGGGCGGTTCACAGTGCCAATGGAACGCGGCGAGGCAAGCCAAAGCCATGGGCCATACCGTGATCCTTGCCGATTATCTGGCGCACCCGCCCGCGGAGGCGATTTGCGACGCGCATGAGCGCGTGAGCACGTTTGACGCGCAGGCCTGTATCCGCGCCGCGAAAAAGCACCGCGTAGAGGGCGTTTTCACCGCGGGCTCGGATCAGCCGGTGCTCACCGCGGCGCTGGTGGCGGAGGCGCTGTCCCTGCCGTCTCCCATATCTGCCGAAACGGCGTACCGGGCAACGAACAAACGCGGAATGAAAGAAGCGTTCGCGCGTTTCGGCGTGCCCAACGCGCCGCACGCGTTTGTGCGGCGGGGCGCCGCGGCGGAGGAGATCGGCGATCTGGCCGTACCGCTGGTGCTCAAGCCGCTGGATTCGCAGGGGCAACGCGGGGTGTTCAAGGTGAAATCGGCGTATGAGGCCATAGCGCGGCTGCCGGAGACCCTTTCCTTTTCCCGGGCGGACGAAGCGCTGGTGGAAAGCTTTTATCCGTCCGACGAGCTGACCCTCTCGGCCTTCGTTCTGGACGGCCGCCTGTTCCCCCTCGCGCTGACCGACCGCCAGCGGATCGACGATCCCCTGCATATCGGCATCTGCGCCGCGCACCGCTATCCCAGCGTGCACCGGCGCCTTGCGCGGGAGATCATAACCACGGCGGAAGCCGTTGCGCTTGCGCTGGGCGTAACGCAGGGGCCGCTGTACATCCAATTCTTGATCGGGGACCGGGGCGTGATCGTCAACGAAGCCTCCGCCCGGATCGGCGGCGCGTTTGAGGACGTGTTCATTCCGTGGCTGACGGGCTTTGATCTTTTGCAGGCCGTCATCCGCCTGGCCATGGGGGAGAAGGTAGCGCCCGAAACGCTTTCGCTGCGCGGCCGCACCGGGGAAGGCGTGCAGGTTTCGGTGCAGCTGCCCTTCTGCAGGCCGGGCGCCATCGCCTCCGTTACCCCGATCGAGGAGATCCTTGCCCTACCCGGGGTGCTTGCGGCGGGGTATAATATGGGCGCGGGCGGCGTGGTTCCGGCGCTGCAAAACGCCACCGCGCGCTTCGGCCACTGCGTGCTCGCCACGGAAACCGGAGATATGGAGGACAGGCTTCGCCTGTACTACGAAACCCTCCGGGTGCTGGACGGCGGCGGCAACAACCTGGTCATTCCCCGAACGTTTAACGGAATGGAGGCGCGCCGGTGATGAAAAAAGCGCGGCTGCTTCTTTTGCTGCTTGCCGGTCTTGCGCTGTTTTCCGGGTGCGGCGGGGAGGCAAAGCAAACGTTTACGATCGCCGAACAATTCGGCGTCGCCTACGCGCCTTTACAGGTGATGAAGGAGGATGGGCTGCTGGAAAAAGCCCTGCCGGGCGTGGAAATCCGCTGGGTGCAGCTGGGCGGGCCGACCGCCATTCGCGAGGGGATGCTCGCGGGGGATATCGACGTCGGCTTCATGGGCATCGGGCCGATGCTGCTGGGCGTGGATACCGGCATGGACTGGAAAACGTTCGGCGCCCTGTCCGCTAACGAGGTTTCCTTCGTCACCAACCGCGCCGATATCCATTCCCTTGCGGATCTCGAGCCGGATGACAGGATCGCAATTTTAAGCCCCGGTTCCACGCAGCACATTCTCTTGTGCATGGCGGCGCAGCAGCAGTTCGGTGATTCCAGCCGGTTTGACGCGCAGCTGGTGTCCTTAAGCCATCCCGACGCGATGAGCGCCATGCTTGCGGGCGGGGAAATCGCTTTGCACATCGCCACGCCGCCGTATACGGAGCTGGAACTGCAAAACGGCATGCATACCATTCTCACCGGGCAGGACGTGATGGGCGGCCCGTTCACCTTTATCTGCGGCGTTGCCAAAACCAGCCTGTATGAGCAAAACAATGCGCTGCTTACGGCGTTCCGGCAGTGCCTTTCGCAGGCCGTTGCCCGGATCAACGCGGACCTTCTCGCCGCGGCGCGGCGGCTTGCGCCCGTATACGGCGTGGACGAGGATCTGCTTTTGCAAATGATGACTTATCATGGCACGATCTACGGCGAAACCCTGGTGGGGGTGGACCGGTTTGCCGCCGCCATGGCCGAGCTTGGCCTTCTGTCCAAAGCGCCGTCCGCCGCGGAGTACGCCTTTGCGGACGCGGAGGTGCTGCCGTGAAACGCTTTGCGGCCTTGCGCCGTCTCTTTTATGAAAAACGCTGGTGCAGCCGTCTGTTCTTCTTTTTGCTGCTGCTGTTGGTCTGGGAAGCCGTCGTCAAGCTGACGCGGATCTCCCCGCTGCTGCTTCCGCCCGTGGAACAGGTGGCGCAAGCGCTTTGGTCAGATTTGACGCAGGGCTTACTTTTCCTGCAAGTGCTCTTTTCCATGGGGATCATCGCGCTGGGGTTTCTCATCGGCATCGTGCTGGCGCTGGGGCTTGGCATTGCGGCGCGGCTGAGCCCGTTTTTCGACCGGCTGACGGATACGCTCACCGTCCTGGCGCACCCGCTGCCGGGCATGGCGCTGCTGCCGCTGATCGTGATCTGGTTTGGAACGGGCGATCCGGCCGTGACGCTGGTCATCGTACACGCCTGCCTTTGGCCGCTGCTGTTGAGCCTGCAAAGCGGAATGCAGAACGCGCCCGCGCTGTATACCGATCTGGGGCGGAGCTTTTCCATGGGAAAGGCGCGGATCGTGCTAGAAATTCTATTACCTGCGGCGCTCGCCTCGGTGCTGTCCGGTCTTCGCATCGGCTGGGCCAGGGCCTGGCGCGCCCTGATCTCCGCGGAGATGATCTTCGGCGCCATCGGCGCCACGGGCGGGCTCGGCTGGTATATTTTCAAGGCGCGCGCGATGATGAACACGGCCGGGCTGTTCGCGGGCATCGTGCTGGTGGCCGTCATCGGCATGCTGGTGGAAGGGCTGCTGTTCGACCGGCTGGAAAAACGCACGCTGCGCAAATGGGCCGTGCGCACGGAGGAACAAACGCCATGATTTTGGAAGCGGACGGCTTATGGAAATCCTTCGGCGGGCAGACGGTGCTTGCGGACGTAAGCTTTACCGTGCAAAGCGGCGAAACGCTTGCGTTTGTCGGCCGTTCCGGCTGCGGCAAAACCACGCTGCTGCGCATGCTGGCGGGCTTCCTGCCGCCGGACGCGGGCGCCGTACGGCTGGACGGGCAGCCGTCCCCGGCGCCGGACAAGGACAAGCTGATGATCTTCCAGAGCTTTGATCAGCTCTTTCCGTGGTTTTCGCTGCGCGGGAACATTCAATACGCGCTGAAAAAAACGCGTCCCGCGCTGGGCAAGCGCGCGGCGCGGGAGCTGGCGCTGCAATGCCTTGCGGACATGGGTTTGGAAGGGGCGGAGGAGAAATACCCCTACCAGCTTTCCGGCGGCATGAAACAGCGCGGCGCGCTGGCACGCGCAATGGCGCTTTCCCCGAAGGTTTTACTGCTGGACGAGCCGTTTTCAAGCCTCGATATCCTGTCCCGCGAGCGCGCGCACGCGTCGCTGCAAACGCTGAAACAGGCGACCGGCGCCGCCGTCATCCTGGTGACGCACGATTTGCAGGAGGCCTGCGCGCTGGCTTCCCGCATCTTCGTGATGAAAGCGGAAGTTCGCGGAATCGCGGCGGAGATCAGGAACAATGTACCCGGGGCAGCCGCGCGCCTTCAGGAGCTTTTCAGGGATTAACGCGGTATACGCGGATCACGCAGGGTTCATCCGCCGCCTGTTTCAGGCGCATGCCGTAGCCGGGCGCGTCGAAGGTATCCAGCAGCGTGCAATGCGCTTGCAGAAACGCTTCAACCTCCGGCACATAGCGCAGGTTGCCGTACAGCGTGTTGAAATCCGGCCTGCGGTCGTGCAGAAAGCGCATCTCATCGCTCCAGACAATCGTTTCAATACCCCGGCTCTCCACATACTGCGCAAACGTGAGGCCGTTTTCCTGCAAATAGGTCAGGTTGCGCACGTCGAGCAGCATGCCGTTTTCAAACGCAAAGCCGGCGTTCAGGTTGGCCAGCGTTTTCGTGTCGGCGGCCGCGGCGGTGCGGATCTTGCCCAGATACGCTTCATAATCATA
>JAEWTC010000043.1 GCA_023459675.1 Bacillota bacterium
ACCACCATCATCGAAGGCGCTGGCGAAAAGAGCGAGATCAACGCCCGCGTGGCCTCCATCCGCAAGCAGATTGAAGACACCACCAGCGATTACGACCGCGAGAAGCTCCAGGAGCGCCTGGCCAAGCTCGCCGGCGGCGTGGCGGTGATCTCGGTCGGCGCTGCCACCGAAGTGGAAATGAAGGAGCGCAAGCTCCGCATTGAAGACGCGCTGGCGGCAACCCGCGCGGCCGTGGAAGAAGGCATCGTGCCCGGCGGCGGCATCGCGCTGCTCAACGTGCTGGGCGCCGTCAAAACCGAGCTCAAGAAGTTCGACGGAGACGCCAAAACCGGCGTGGAAATCATCCTGCGCGCGCTCGAAGAGCCGCTGCGCCAGATTGCCGAGAACGCCGGCGTAGACGGTAGCGTGATCGTGGAGAAGATCAAGAACAGCAACAAGAAGGGCTTCGGCTACGACGCGCTCAAGAATGAGTATGTGGACATGGTCCAGCGCGGCATCATCGACCCCACCAAGGTTACCCGTTCCGCACTGCAGAACGCGGCCAGCATCGCCGCGATGATCCTGACCACCGAAAGCCTGGTCACCGACATTCCCGCACCGGAACCCCCGGCTCCCGCAGGCGGCGGCATGGGCGGCATGGGCGGCATGTACTAAGGACGCTTCCATAATGCGAAAAGAACCGGAACGCAAGTTCCGGTTCTTTTTTTGCTGCCGAAAAGGGTTGCCGGTCTGCGGGGCAGAATAGACATGGAAATAAAGCCGAATTGAAGGACGGTACCACCTATGAAAAGCAGCACCAAGGTTTTACTGGATTCTTCCGCCGTACTCGCGCTATGCGCTGCCGCCGGGTTTCCCGACGCCGGGAACGTTTCCCCGCTTGGCGCGGGGGAGTTCAACGCGGTGTATGCGTTTGAGGCGGCGGGGCGCAGGTACGCCCTGAAAATCGCGCCGGACAGCCGCGCGCCCGTGATGACGTACGAGCGCAGCATGATGCAGTCCGAGGTGTTCTGGTATGAACAGCTCCGTTCGCATACAGCCATTGCCGTGCCGGAAATATCCCATGCGGATTTCTCCCGCGCCTTGCTGCCTTCGGATTTCTTTATCATGGAGCTGGTGCCGGGCAAGCAGATGAACGAGATGGATTTCACATCTGCGGAAAAGGAGAGCGCGACGGAGAAACTGCCCGAGATGGCGGCGCAAATCCATCGCATTGCGAACCGCGGGTACGGATACCCGCAGTGCGGGCTGCACGATACCTGGCCGCAGGCCCTGTACGCAATGGTGCGGGCGATTGTAAGCGACGCCGCGGCTATGGGCAAACCCTGTGAAAACGGCGAAAAACTGCTCTCCTTGGTTCAACGCCATCGGGAGGTTCTCTCCCGCGCGGAATGCCGCATGGTGAATTTTGATTTATGGGAAGCAAATATCCTGTGCGACCGCCGGGAAGACGGCATGCACTACACTTGGATTGACCCCGAACGCGGGTTCTGGGGCGATCCGCTGATGGATTTCATCTGCTTTGAGTTTGATAAGCCACTGTTTGCGAAACGCGCAAGCCTTTCCGCGTATAATGCCGTGGCGGAAACCCCCGTCGTCCCCGGACGAGAGGCGGAAATCCGTTTCGCGTTCGCGCAGGCCTATCTGGGGCTGATCATGGAGGTGGAGCGGTATTATCGCTATACGCCCGAGGACGAGGGCTGGAAGCGCAACGATATGGTTTGCGGGTTTCTGTTCGAGAAGGCGTTTGGCTGTCTGGAGGGGGAATAAGGCGGATTTTTGCCCGGAAACCGGCCGCGGAATGGCATAATCATGCAAAAAATGGTCGTATGCGGGAAATATCTTGCATTTTCATGGGGACTGTGTATAATAAAGCGCGTAGAGTCTCCACTGGGGAGACAAAGTAGTATGGAAGGGCGGTTTTTTTATGAAATTCGTTGTTTTGGGCGCATACGTACTGATGATGGTCATCGTGATCGCGTTAACAGCAAAGAAGAACCTGTCGCTCGACGGTTTTCTGCTGGGCGGCAGAAAAGTTGGTCCCTGGATGAGTGCGCTCAGCTATGGGGCCAGCTATTTTTCTGCCGTCATCATCGTGGGCTATGCCGGTTCGGTGGGCTGGCGCGTCGGGCTTTCCGCCGTGTGGTGCGGCATCGGCAACGCGCTGATCGGCAGCTTTCTCGCCTGGAGACTGCTGGCCAAACCCACGCGTACGATGGGTGAACGGCTCAACGTAAAAACCCTGCCCGGTTTCTTTGAAAAACGGTATAATTCCAAGCTACTCAAGGTTCTCGCCAGCCTGATTATCTTCGTATTCCTCATTCCCTACAGCGCAAGCGTTTACAAAGGCCTTGGCAACATGTTTTCCATCGCCTTCAAGTTCGATTATACCTGGACAGTGATCGGCATCGCGCTTTTGGCCTCCGTGTACCTGTTTGCCGGCGGCTATAAGGCGACGGCGATTACCGATTTTATTCAGGGCTTGATCATGTTGGGCGGCATCGCGGCGATCATCATTTTCATCGTGCGGGCAGCGGGCGGCGTGACGGACGGCCTCGCAAGCCTGGGCGACGCGGCCATCGGCGGCGACGGGTTCAACTCGATCTTCCCCAAAAACGGCAGCGACGGACTTTGGCTTGCCAGCAACGTCATCCTCACATCGCTGGGCGTGCTGGGCATGCCGCAGATGATTCACAAATTCTTCGCCATCAGGGATACCGCAAGCATCAAGCGCGCCACGGTGATCTCCACGGTCTTCGCGCTCGTCGTAGCGGGCGGCGTTTACTTTGCCGGTAGCTTCGGCCGCGTTATACTGGATCAAATCAATTCCGCAGACGGCGTAAAGCTCATCGATCTGGTTAAGAGCGGAACGATGTCCAAGGATATGATCATGCCGACGATCCTCTCCAATGTCGAAGTCGTCAAGATTCCCGACGTTATGCTCGGGCTGTTCGTTGTGGTTCTTCTCTCCGCCAGCATCTCCACGCTCACAGCGCTGGTGCTTTCCTCCTCCTCGGTCATCACGCTGGACCTGCTGGGCACCTTTGCGCCGAAGATGAAAAATGAAGCCAGCGTCTGGACCATGCGCAGCCTTTGCATCGTGTTCGTGATCCTTTCGCTGGTCATCAACTTCCTGATGCAAAAAACGGCGATCGTCTCCCTGATGTCGCTGAGCTGGGGCACCATTGCGGGCGCGTTCCTAGCGCCGTTCCTCTACGGGCTGCTGTGGAAGGGCGTAACCAAAATCGGCGCGTTTGCGGGGGTAATCTGCGGTGCGCTCATCGCCATGCTTCCGCCCCTGATCACGGGAGATATGTCGCTTGCGCCTTACAGCGGCGCCGCCGCCATGCTGATCGGGCTCATCCTTGTGCCGGTGGTAAGCCTCCTCACCAAAAAGACTGCCTTCTCCGCCGAACATATCGCCGCGGTATTTACGGACAAAGAAGCCGCGTAATTATTCCGGTGCACACAAACACCCCGCGCAACGCGCGGGGTGTTTGTGTGTGTCAATAAACCTTGCTTTGAAAACACTCTGCCAGCCTGTTCAAAAGGTCGCAACTGCTAAAAACCAAACGTGGTGCGGGTATGAGCGTACACGGACGCACGTGATGCCCGCACCATCGCGCAGGTGACAACGCAGATGTGGCTTTTTCAACAGGTTGAAACACCCCGCGCAGCGTGCGGGGTGTTTGTTTCTATGAAAAGGATCAAGCCTATTCGGCCATCCGCAGCCTGTCCAACAGCTGGGGAAGCACAAGCTCAAAACGCACGCCGAAGCGCAGGGGTTCGCCGCCGGCGATTGTCAGGCGGATCGCGTCGTGGGTGCAGTCAAGCGCGGTCTGCGCAGCTTCGTTCAGCGGCAGGCCGTTGAGCAAACAGGCGATGAGGAAGCTGGCGAAAATGTCTCCCGTACCGTGGAATACGCCGCTGAACTCCTCCTTGCTCAGGAGGCGAAACGACTCGGTTTCTTTCTGATATACGGCAACGCTGGTTTGGCCGGGTTCGATGTGCACGTCCGTAATCACCACGCTCTGCGGGCCGAGAGCGGCAAGCTCTGCCGCCAGGGTCTGTACATAGGCCGTATCATACCCGTGCGGCCGGTACGCGCGGCCCAGCAGGAACGACGCCTCCGTAAAGTTAGGGATAATCACGTTCGCCTGTTCACAGAGCCTTCGCATCTGCAAAGGCATGTCCGCGTCCATGTGTGAGTAGAGCTTCCCGTGATCGGCAAACGCCGGGTCCACGAATACCTGCGTTTCCTTGCCGCACAGCAGATCCATGATCGCAAGAATCTGCGCCGCCTGCTTCCCGGACGCCAGATACCCGCTGTAAAACGCGTCAAAATGCAGCCCGAGCGTCGATAAATGCGTGGCGATGGGCAGCAGCTGGTCGGACAAGTCCAAATGCGTATACCCGGTAAACTCTCCCGTGTGCGTGGACAGCAGCGCCGTTGGTATCACCGAGGTGTGGACGCCCGCCGCGGAGAGGATGGGCAGCGCCACCGTGAGGGAGCAGCGCCCGAAACAGGATACGTCGTGAACGGCCAGCGCGTGCTTTTGCATACTATACCTCTTCCATCGTAATGCTTTGGCTGCTCGTTTCCGCCATCCAGCATTTTTTCCACCGCTTGCGCAACGTCTGGTAAGCCGCCGCGGCGGCGGCCGTATCGGCAAACGCGCCGAACACGGCGGAGCCGCTGCCCGTCATTTCGGCAAAAACCGCGCCGCAGGAATCAAGTGCGGCGACGCCCTCCGCAATCTGCGGGAGCGTTGGAGCGATGGCCTGCCGCAGTACGTTTCCCGCGGTCTTGCGCAGCGCTTCGAAATCCCCGTGCACAAGTGCCTGCTGCGCTGCCTGCGTTTGCGGGTGCGCGACGCGCGCAAGCGTATCGTAGCGCACGAAAACCTCCTTGGTTGCCTGCGGCTTGCAGGGCTGGAGAATCACCAGCGCGGTCTGCGGCATGGGCGGCAGCGGCTGAATAATCTCGCCGAAACCGCCGATGCGCGCCAGCCCGCCCGTCAGGAAAAACGGTACGTCCGCGCCCAGCGCCTGGGCGATATCGTGCAGGGTATCCTTGGATAGACCGAGGTTCCACAGGCGGTTCAGGCCCAGCAGCGCGGCTGCCGCATCGGCGCTGCCGCCGCCCATTCCCGCGCCGTGGGGGATGCGTTTTTGCAAATCCATGGCCGCGCCGCCTTCGAAACCGGTCAGGCCGCGCAGGGTGGCGGCTGCCCGCATCACCAGATTATCCTCCGCGGAAACCGCCGGATTGCCGCTCACACAGAGGGTAAGCTGATCGGCCTGCTCCAGGATAAGCTCGTCCGCAAGGCTGACGCTGCCCATCAGCATATCCATGTGATGGTAGCCGCTGTCCAGCGTTCCCAGAATGTCCAAAGACCAGTTGATCTTTGCCCGGGCGGTTACCTTAAGCATTGCGTGCAGCCCTTTCATGTGCTATATTGAGCATAGGGTTTCAGCTTCGGCATTTCGGCGCTTGCCGTTCGTTTGGAACGCTTCCCGGTCCTCGTTCCCCGCCGGGGAAACACCGTATTATTCTTCCCGATGCCGATCAAAAGCTTTATGCGGATGCATAATCGGATCGAAATCGTTCTTATTATAGCAGGTTTTTGGAGGTTGGCAATGAACGCAGGGAAAGGGGTTCCGATCCTGATTTCGCTGGATGCGAAGTTTACCGCGGAAGGACAGGCGGAAGATTCCATGCGCCTGATCACAACCGGCGAGCTTGTAAAGAATGGCGAAGGCTACGTCATTCGGTACGAGGAGAGCATCGACGAAGATCAGCCCCCGCATCAGGTGGAGATTGCCATGAAGAAGGACGTCATTTCCATGAACCGCAGGGGAAGCATCGAAGCCGACATGGTTTTTGAAAAGGGGAAACGGTTCGAAAGCCGGTATCGCACCCCCTACGGCGCCATGGAGATGGCCGTTTTCTGCACCAAGGCAAACTATACCGTGGACCGCGACGGCGGAGAGATCGCGCTGCAGTATCAGCTGGATCTGGGAAACCAGTACGCGGCCATGCACAATATGAATTACCACTTTTTGCGCAAGAAAAGCACATGAACACGCCGCTGCCCGCCCGGGAGCTTCAGGACATGCTCGGGGGCAGGGCGTTTTTACGCCTTTATGGGCCGGATACTTTCGTATACGTCAGCGATGCGCCGCGCAGGGTTACCCCCGATGACCTGGCGCGGATACGGGTTTCCATGCGGGAGAAGGGCTTTGAAACGCAAACCGGCGAGTCCGGCTTGCTGCTGATTGATTTACAGCCTTCCCGTTGGGAAAGGCTGCTGAGCGCTTTTCCGCACGCGGTTACGCCGCCGTTTCCAAACGACGACCGCCTGTTGCGGCCATACGCGCTGCTGCGGCTTTTGCAGCTCCACCCGGCCGCATGGGAAGACCAGCCGATGGAACTCATCCGGGCGGCAGTCAAGCAGCTTGGCAGAAAAAACGGGTTTGCCGTGCTTGCACCCCGGCTTTTGGAGCAATGCGCGCAGCGGCTGCGCCGAAAGGAACCGCTGCCGTCGGCGCTTGCGGATGTTCTTGCGTATTGGATTTCGGAGCAGAAGGAGGAACCACGCTCATGATGATACGTTACTACGGCCACTCGCTCTTTACCCTCACGCTCAACAATGGAAAGGTGATTCTCACGGATCCCTACGGCAATTTCTGCCGGTATCCGTTGCGGGAGCTCTCGGCGGATATCGTCACCATTAGCCACCATCATTACGACCACGATTCCATGGTCATCGTCCGCGGAAAGCCGGTGGTTGTGGATGAGGCGGGGTATTTTTTTCCGGCGGCCGACGTGATCATTACCGGCGTTCCCACCTTCCACGATAACCACGAGGGCACCCGGCGCGGCAGGAACGTTGCGTTTGCCATCGAGGCGGAAGGGCTGAAGATCGTGCATCTGGGCGATCTCGGGCATTTGCCAAACGACGCGCAGAAGGAAGCGCTCGGCGGGGCGGACGTGCTGATGATCCCGGTGGGCGGCACCTATACCATGAACGCGGAGCGGGCGTCTCTGTGCGTGCAGGCGCTCAATCCCCGCGTGACCATCCCCATGCACTACAAAACCCGTTTCAGCGAGGATCTGGGCATTGCGCCCGTGCAGGAATTTCTGGACCGGATGGGGGAAAGCCCCAAGCCGCAGATGCACTGTAAGCTCAGCAAGGAAACGATGCGGGATATGCCGCGGCTTGTGCTGATGGATATTGCGGAATAAAGGGGGAAGGCATATGAAGTATGTGTTCATCACAGGAGGCGTGGTATCTTCCATCGGCAAGGGGATTACGGCGGCGGCTTTGGGAAAGCTGCTGCATTCGCGCGGGTATAAAACCAATCTCTTGAAGCTGGATATCTACTACAATGCCGAACCCTCCCGGCTGGACCCGCTCCTGGCGGGCGAAACCTTCATCACGGACGACGGCACGGCCGCCGATCTGGACATCGGGCATTTCGAGCGGATTGTGGACGTCACCCTTACGGGCGAGTCCAGCTACACCACGGGCCGCATTCACAAGCGCATTATGGAAAAGGAGTGGCGCGGAGATTACCGGGGCGAGAAGATACAGGCCATTCCGCACGTGACGAACGAAATCAAGGCCTGCATCCAGGAAGTGGCCGCCAAATCCGGCGCGGATATCCAGATCGTGGAAATCGGCGGCACGGTGGGCGACATGGAAGTGATGCTGTACGTCGAGGCCATCCGCCAGATGCGCTGGCTGTGCGATAGTTTAAAAGACTGCTGTTACATCCATGTAACGCTCATGCCCTACATCGCCACCGCGGGCGAGCTGAAAACCAAGCCGATCCAAAACAGCGTGAAAATGCTCCGTTCCATGGGAATCCAGCCCGATGTGATCATATGCCGCACTGAAAAAAGCATGACCACCGAAGCCAAGGAAAAAGTAGCGCTGTTTTGCAATGTGAAAGCGTCCAACGTCATTCAAAACCTCGAGTCGGACGGGTTTTACCAACTGCCTGTATCGCTGGAAAAACAGGGGCTTGCCAAAATTGTGCTGGAAGAGCTGGAACTGGAGGACCGCAAGGCGGATTTGGGGGATTGGACGGCGATGCTTGCGCGCAAGGCCGCGGCCACCGAAACCGTGTACGTAGCCCTGGTATGCGCCTATCCCGATTCTCCCAACGCCTATATGTCGGTTACGGAGGCGCTGCATCACGCGGGCACGGCGGAAGGCGTGCTGGTGGATATCACCACTATCAGCTCCGAGGACCTGGATGAGGAAACGGCCGGGCAAATGCTGGCGGCGTTCGACGCGTTCATCCTTCCCGGCGGGTATGAAACGCGCGGGGCGGAGGGCGTGCTGCTCGCCGCGAAATACGCGCGGGAGAACCGCATCCCCCTGCTTGCCATCGGCCTTGGCATGCAGCTTGCGCTTGTGGAGGCCGCGCAAAACCTGCTGGGGCTTGCGGGAGCGAACTCCACCGAGGTGGACCCGGATACGGAACACCCCGTGGTCTACCGCCCCGAAGGGCGCAGCCTGAACGGCACGAAAGCGCCCGTGCTTCGCCTGGGCGGCGAGGATATCCGTTTCTTTGATGGAACGATCCGAAACGCCTACGGAAGCGATACCGCGCGCGAGCGTCATTCCAACGGGTATGAGGTGAACGCCGGCTACGTAAGCAGGCTGGCGGAGGCCGGGCTTAAGATGACCGCCGTCAGCGTCCAGGGAGAGTATCCCGAAGCATTCGAGCTGGAGAGGCACCCGTTTTACTGCGCAACGCTGTACCATCCGGAGTACAGCTCGCGGCCGAACCGCCCGCATCCGCTGTTTATCCAGCTGATCCGCCACGCCATCGACCGGTGAATTTTTACAGCTGTTGAAACCGCATGGGCTCCCCCTGCTGTATGCAGGCGGAGCCCAATGTGTTATAATTCAGTCATTATTGATTGTGCTGCAATCAGAGGATAAGGAGGTAGACAATGCCCAGAAGCGAGCAGCAAAGCCAAAGGCCGACCAAGGATTACGCGCCGCGCAAACGAAAATCCCAGCTGTTGAAAGTCCTGCCGCTGATGCTCCTGTTTACGGTTGCGCTTGCCGTAATGTACGTCGTCTTTCCCAAAGAGGCGGGCAGGCAGGTGGGCAGCACCGTTTACGACGGGCTGGTCATCAGCGAGGTGATGGCGGCCAACGCATCCGCGGTGCCCGATGAAAACGGGGAGTTCTCGGATTGGCTGGAGATTTACAACGGCACCGGCGCGGACCTGAACCTCCAGGGCGTGATGATTACCAACCGCAGCGACAGGATCACCTTCCCCTTCCCCGCCTACATGCTCAAGGCCGGCGAGTATGTCATCGTTTTTGCGACCAACAGCTATCAGCTGGACCCCAGCCTGCCGTTTCACGGCAAGTTTAAAATCTCGTCCGTCGGGGAGAAGCTCTACCTGTACGACCCCGATCTGTATTTGATCGACGAGGTCACCGTGCCCACGATGGTCGCGGATCAAAGCTATGCGCTGACCGGTATTAACGAAGCGGGCGAAAAGGTATACCAGGTGACCGATTACTACAGCCCGGGCTACGTCAACGGCGAAGAAGGGTTTCTGGCCTACCGCACCGCGAACGCCCGTGAAACCGGCTCGCTGATCATCAACGAAATCTGCCCGGATCCCAAGGTCGGCATTCCCGACGATACCGGTACCGTTGTGGACTGGCTTGAGATCTACAACAATTCCGACGACACCGTATCCCTTGCCGGGTACTACCTGAGCGACAGGGAAAACAGGCCGTTGAAATGGAAATTCCCGGACAGCGCCGTCATCGGCCCGCACGGGTATTACCTGGTGTATTGCAGCGGCCAGGACAGGCTCCAGCAAAACGGCGTGCCCCATACCAACTTTTCCATCAGCGCCGAACGTGAAAGCCTGGTCTTAAGCGACAGCGCCGGAAGGCTGATCGACCGGGTCACCATTGAAAACGTCCCCGTGGATTATTCCGTGGGGCTGGATACAAACGGCGCCTGGACGTTTTTCAAACAGGCGACTCCCGGTTTCCCCAACACGCCGGACGGGCAGAGCAAGGTGGATCAGCTGATCCGCAGCTACAACCCGATCGGCGTGATCATCACAGAGGTGATGGTATCCAACGATTCCGTAGCCATCGGCGCGGGGGGAATTACGGCTGATTATATCGAGCTGTACAACGTGTCCTCCGCGCCGGTGGATTTGTCCAACTACGGCCTGAGCGACGATCTGGGCCGCCCGCGCAAATGGCAGTTCCCGCTGGGAACCACCATCGGGGCCGGCGAGCGCAAGATTGTCGTCGTGGACGGGCAAACGGAGCTCGGCACCTACTACGAGCCGCATACCAGTTTTAAACTTTCCAAAACCGGGGATACCGTCGTCTCCTTTTGCGATCCGACCGGCAAGGTGCTGGACAGAATCCCCCTCCCCAGTAATATTCCCACCGATCACAGCTACGGGCGCTCGCAGGGTTATGCGGGCTTTTACTACTACAACACGCCGACCCCCGGCTTGGAAAACGGGGTTGGCTATTACGGCTATGCAAGCACACCGTCGTTTTCGCTAAGCGGCGGCTTATATAAAGGTTCCGTGCAGGTGACCATCGCCGCCGCGGAGGGTACGGACGTCTACTACACCACCGACGGTTCCGACCCGGGGCAGGATGATACGCGCTACAACGCAGGCGACGTGCTGGAGTTTTCGCGCGTCACCCCGCTGCGCGCCCGGGCGTTTGATCCCTCCGGCATGCTGCAGCCCAGCACCATCGTTACGCAAACCTATTTCCTCAACGTCTACCATACGCTGCCCGTCGTGAGCGTTATTACAGACCCGGATATGCTTTGGAACCCGGAAACCGGCATGCTTACCGTGGGAAATAGCGTAGATAAATCGGTATTTCCGTTTAAGAACACCGTCTACCGTATGGTCAAGGATGAGCTGGACGCCAGTCCCGGGTATGTGGAGATCTATCTGCCGGATGGATTGCAGCTGCTTGATCAGGGAATGGAGTTTAAGCTCCAGGGTGATTTCAGCTTGGATATGCCCCAGAAATCTTTCAAGTTGAAAGCAAAATCGCAGCACGGCAGCAAGTACTTTTCGGCAAAGCTCTTCGAGGATCGCCCCTTTACGGAGTATAAAAGCTTCGTACTCCGCACATCCGGCAACGACACCGCCTGGACGCGCTTGATCGATGGTTTTCAAGATCACCTGATCGATTGCTTTAACAAAGTGGCCGATAAGCCAACCACCTTGATCTATCAGGCGTGGAGACCTGTAGTCGTATACCTGAACGGCTTCTATTGGGGCCATTACAATATGCGCGAAAGAGTGGACCGTTACTTTGTCGCCCAGCACGAAGGCCTCAGTCTGGATCAAGCCGATAACATGGATATTCTTTCTGCAAGCGGTTCGGTTGCGTATGGCTCTAATAAAGAATACAGAGCGTTCATCAGTAAAATCAAAACGCTCTCTCCCGCCGCCAATCACGAGGATCTGCAATATATTCTGGATCGTATCGATGTGGATAGCTATTTCGACTACATGGCCTTTGAAATGTTCTTTGGCAACTCCGATCCGGGCAATATTAAGTTTTACAAGCTCAAAGGCGAAAACAGCCGGTGGAAGTGGATTGTTTATGATCTGGATTACGGCTTATTCAACAGCGGCTTCAACAGTCCCTATAGCTATTTGAAGGAGAAGGGGGCTGGCGACCAGCATATTGATAACACCATTATCCGCAAGTTGCTGGAAAACGAGCAGATGAAGGATCAGTTCCTAACGCGGCTTGGCGAGATATATCAAGTCTTTACAACGGAGCTCATGATGAATGAGCTTAACGCATTGGTCGCGATCATCGAACCGGAGATGCCGCTGCACTTCAGCCGCTGGGCGGAGGAAAATGATAAGGCGATCACCTTCGATAACCCCACGACGCCCGAAGGTGCGCTGCGTTATTGGAATCAGCGTTTGGACCGAACCCGGAATATATTGAAAAAACGCCCGACTTACTTTTACGAGATGGTGCAGGAATATTTTCAGCTAAACGCCGAGCAGATGGAACGCTATTTCGGGCCGAAACCACCGCTGCCCGACGACGCCCTTTACACGGAAGGCAAGAAATGGAGCTGACGCTCCAAGGTTGACACAAAACCGGCGTCGAACTATCATAAACCGTTAGCAATAGGAAGAAGGAGAATAAGCCATGATGTTTTCATCCTTAATGCAGCTCACCAGCATCTCCGACGTGCTCAGCTCCTCCGGGTTGGCCGCGCAGTTCAAGTCCATCGTTCCGGGCGATCTGTTCGTGGCGCTTGGGCTGGGGTTCATCGTCGGCGCGGTGATCGCGATCGTGTACAGGAAAACGTACCGCGGGGTGCTCTACAGCCCTTCGTTTGCCATTACGCTGATCATGCTGACGCTCATCACCACGCCTGTGGTCATGTGCATTAAAAGCGATATCGCGCTTTCCATGGGCATGGTCGGCGCGCTGTCCATCGTGCGCTTCCGCACCGCCGTGAAAGACCCCATGGATACCGCCTATATGTTCTGGGCGCTTACGATGGGCATTTTGCTGGGCGCGGGGCTGCATCTGGTGGCGCTGATCGTGGTGATGTGCATCGGGCTTCTGATGTTCGTGCTTTCGTTCGTCAAGTTCAACAACCCCAACTCCTACCTGTTGGTGATCCATTACGACGAATACGCCGAACAGGCCATCCGCACGGCGCTGAGCCGCTCGGCCAAGAATTTCAAGCTCCGCAGCAAATCGCTCACGCGCGCCGGCGCGGAGATGACCTACGAAGTACGCCTGGGCGAACGGCAGGAGATCGTCACCCGGATGCTGGACATCGAAGGCGTGCACGACGCAACGCTGGTCGCCTGCCAGAGCGAAGTGGGAATTTGAGGTTTCGTTTCGGGAGAAAGGGGGCGGAGGTTTGGCTGTTGCGCTGCCGATAAGGCATGAATTGAAGTTTTATATCGGGCAGATGGAGTACCATCTGCTGTCGCGCGCGCTGGACCGCGTGCTCTATCGCGATCCAAACGGCGATCCCGAACGCAACGAGTACCATATTCGCTCGCTGTATTTCGATACGTACAACAACCAGGCGCTGCTGGACAAGATCAACGGCGTGCGCGACCGCGATAAGTACCGCCTGCGCATCTATAACCTGTCCGACTCGCTGATTCGCATGGAGTGCAAAACAAAAATCGGCAGCCTGATATCCAAACGCTCCATCGCCGTACCCAGAGATCTTGCGGAGCAGCTGATGGCTTCCGATCCTACGGGGCTGGAGAGAACGCGTTCCGGCCTGTTGCAGGATGTGTTCCGCGAGATGACCATCAACCTTCTCCATCCCGTCGTGCTGGTGGATTATGTACGGGAAGCCTATCTCTACCCTGTGGAGGACGTCCGCATCACCTTTGATAAACAGCTGCGCACCGGGGTGGCCTCCTGCGATCTGTTTAACCCAGAGGTTCCCACCGTGCCGCCCATCGGCGACGAGCGGATGATTTTGGAAATCAAGTACAACCGCATGCTGCCGCCGATGATCCGGGATCTGCTCAACACCTATGTGCACCGCGCGCAGAACAGCGCGATTTCCAAGTACTGTATCTGCCGTACGTTTGAAAATTTGGAGTACTGATGTGCGAAACTTGCTGAAACGGGGTTCCGCCGCGATATTCGCGCTGCTGCTCTTTGCTGCCGGCCGCGGCTTTGCCGTATCGATCACGATTACGGATGCGTCGGGAAACCCGGTCGCAAGCACGGTAACGGAGGCCGCGCCAGCGCCGCAAACGGGCGCTCCGGTCAGCGCGGACGCAAGGGAAGCGCTGATCGACGCGATCATCGATACGGCGCAGACGCTGTACAAGAACGCCGACGGCCGGTGGCAGCGCGCAGAAAAATCCGGCGATATCTACGTATGCAAAAACTTTACCGTATACCTGTTTTTGCAAAACGCCGGCGGGTTCCGCATGGCGGAGTTTCCGGCTGTGGAGCTGAATATTCCCAGGCTGAACAAGGAAACGGACGACGGCTATTACAAGGGCGTCGTCTGGGAAGATCTTGCCGCCGCCGATGGCAACCCGTTTGAGATTGCCGCGCAGTTCCTTTATAACGGCGATCTTTCTTTGGAGGAAAACATGGAGATCGCCCACGCGTTTATGCAGCAGGTGCGGCGCGGCGACTATTTCCAGATGCAGGCAAGCTATTACTGGGGCAACGGCGCGCACAGCCTGATTTTTATCGACGACTATGACGCGGATACGGATTCCGTTCACTGGGCGGACAGCAACATGAAAACAAAAGAGGTCAACGGCGTCACATACGGCTTGGTGCAGTTTGACGCCGTCAAGGATATCGATTGGTTTGCGGACGCCTTCTGCCATCCCAAACGCGGCGCGACCCTTTACCGCCTGCGCGACGATATCACGTTTGCCGGTTCCGGGAATTAAGTAAGGGCGCGCAGGCGCGTTTGCCGCTGGCAACGGGCTTGCGCGTCGCCGCCAGACAATCGAAGGCCGCAATGCCTTTTTGTATGCTCCGGCAGGCTTGTTTCCATTCAAAATATCGATCATTGAAACCGATCAAAAACAGGCGCGCGCTGCCAGTATATCTTGCCAAGCGTCTTCATATGGTATAAAATAGATAAGAATGGGACTTGGTTCTCATATCGCTGCGCCCAGCGCGCAAGGGGGATGTAGTTTGGCGAAAATACACATCTTTGATCATCCGCTGATCCAACACAAGCTGGCGATCATGCGGGACAAAAATACGGGCGCCAAGGAATTCCGGGAGCTTTTGGAAGAGATCTCCATGTTGATGGTTTTCGAGGTCACCCGCGAGATCGCCACGGAGGAAGTGGAAGTGGAAACGCCCATATGCGTTGCAAAGGCGCGTATGCTCAGCGGCAGGAAGATCGGCATCATTCCCATCCTGCGCGCGGGCCTTGGCATGGCGGAGGGCGTTTTGAAGCTCATCCCCACGGCGCGCGTCGGGCATATCGGCCTCTACCGCGATCCCGTTACTCTCCAGCCGGTAGAATACTACTGTAAGCTTCCCGCGGACAGCGAGGAGCGCGATCTGATCGTTCTGGATCCCATGCTCGCCACGGGCGGCAGCGCTTCGGCGGCCATCTCGTTTTTGAAGAAACGCAATTGCCAGAGCATCCGCCTGGTTTGCCTGATCGCCGCTCCCGAGGGGATCGCGCGCATCGAGAAGGATCATCCGGACGTGGACGTGTACATCGCCGCCTGCGACGAACATTTGAACGAGCACGGCTACATCGTTCCCGGGCTGGGAGACGCGGGAGACCGCTTGTTCGGAACGAAATAACGGCTTACCGAAGGAGTGTATCCACCCATGGCACAGGAACTGTTTCAGGCGGTGCGGACAGCCGAGGAGACCGCGGATCAGATCGTGCAGGACGCGCAGCTGCAAGCGCGCGAAATGATCAAGGCGGCCGAGGCCGAAATCAAGGCTGACGAACGCAAGGCGGCGCTGGAACAGCGCGCGCAATATCAAGCGATCTTGGAAAATAGGCGGCTTGCGGTGGAAAAGCGGCTGGAGGAACAACGCCCGCAGGTGCTCAAAGCGCAGCAGGAAAGCCTGAACGCCGCCCGTCAAAAGCTTACGCAGGTATCGCAGATGATTATCGAGAGGGTTTGGAACGATGGCAATCGTTGACATGAAGCATGTGGACCTGCTTGCGCTGCAAAGGGACAAGCATGCGTTACTGCTTGCCATCCAGAAGCTCGGCTGTTTCCAGCTTACCGCACAGCAGACGGATGAAACCACGTTCCGTCCAGCCGCCGCGGACAGGGAACTGCCCTCTCTGGAAGAAACCCTGACGCGGATCGAATGGGCGATCGGGAAACTCAACCGTTACGATACGGTGAAGAAACCGTTATTAAGCGATAAACCCGCCATCAGCCAGCAGCAGGCGCAGGAAACCCTTGCGAAGCTGCCGGACGCGATGCATACCGTGCAAACGCTGGAAACCCTGGAGCGTAAAGCCGGGGACCTGCGCGGGCAGAGCGCGCGCATCGATGCGGCGGTGGAGCAGCTGCTCCCCTGGCAGGCCCTGAACGTGCCGCTGCTGGAAGTGCACGACACGAAGTCCACCGTGCAGATGCTGGGAACCGTTCCCAAGGAAGCGCTGGATCAATGGCTTTCCGAAGGAAACCTGAACCCGCTGTGCTTTGTGCGGGAGGTATCCCAGCAGCGCGACCAGGCCTGCGTGTATCTGGTGCTGCACCGCGATTGCAAGGACGCCGTTTTGCAAAAGCTCAAGGAGATCGGCTTTGTACAGGCCAATCTGCGCGACGTTGCCGAAACCGCCGCCCAGCGCCTGCAGACGCTGGCAACGGAAAAAGCCGACGCGGACCGCGGTCAGAAGGAAGTCACCGGGCAGATTCAAGCGCTGGCCGGCAATCTGGAAACGCTTCGCACGCTGTATGACCTGCTGGCATCCAAGCGCGAACGGCTGGCCGCTTCCAAACACCTCACGGAATCGGAGCAGACCTTCTTCTTACAGGGCTGGGTGCCGGCGCCGATGGTCAACAAAGTGGAAGAAGCGCTTCAGAAAGCGGCGCCGACCGTTTCGCTGCAGTTTTACGATCCGCTGGCCGATGAAGAGCCGCCGGTGCTGTTGTACAACAACAAAGCCGCGTCGCCGTTTGAAACCGTCGTCAGCGGCTTCTCGCTTCCGGCGCCCCGCAGTTTCGATCCCACGGCGATTATGATGCCGTTCTTCGTCAACTTCATGGGCATGATGATCTCCGACGCGGGCTACGGCCTGATGATGGCGGTGATCATTCCCCTTTTAATTCTCACACGCAAGCCTTCAAAAAGCACAAAAAAGATGCTGTGGATTTTAGCCGCCGGCGGCGTTGCCGCGTTATTCTGGGGAGCGCTGTACAACACATGGTTCGGCTTTGCGCCATGGCCCTCTGTGTTTGATCCGGTGAAGAACGCAATGCCCGTGATGATGGTCTGCGTGGCGGTCGGCGCTTTGCACCTGTTGGCCGGTATGGGTATCGCAGCCTATATGAACATCCGGCAGGGGAAATGGCTGGACGCCGTGTACGATCAGTTAAGCTGGGTGATGATTCTGGCGGGGATCGGTATCCTGTTGATCCTGGGTGCGAAGGCCGGCCAGTGGATCGCGCTGGCGGGCGCGGCGATTATCATCTATTCCGCCGGGCGCCACAAGAGCAAGAACCCCTTTAAGCGCTTGATCAGCGGCCTGGGCGCGCTGTATGGCATCTCGGGTTGGGTCAGCGATCTGCTCAGCTACATGCGCCTGTTCGGTATGGGCATCGCCACGGGCGTCATCGGCATGGTCATCAACATCCTGATCGGGATGGTGATGCAGTCCGGAATTATCGGGATCATCATCGGGTCGGTCATCTTTGTCGGCGGCCATCTGTTCAACGCGGCGATCAATACGCTTGGCGCGTACGTGCACAGCTGCCGCCTGCAATACATCGAGTTCTTCTCCAAGTTTTTCGAAGACGGCGGGAAACCCTTCATGCCGCTTCAGGAAACATCCCGATATGTTTACGTCGGCAGCCTTGGCGACAAGGCCTGACGTGAAGATAAAATGACTTTTGTCCCACACGGATATAGGAGGTACCAGATATGTCAATTGGTCAAGTTCTTGCACTCCTGGGCGCGGCGATTGCCGTCATCGGATCGGGCATGGGTTCCAGCAAAGGCGTAGGCATCGCGGGCGAAACATCCGCGGGTGTGTCCACGGAAAACCCCGAAGTCAACTCCAAGCTCCTCGTGCTGCAGCTCCTTCCCGCCACGCAGGGTATCTATGGCTTTCTGATCGCGGTCATCGTGCTGATCAACACCAACGTGTTGGGCGGCGCTATGGTGGACGTTTCCCTGTACCAGGGTCTCGGTCTGGTGATGGGCTGCCTGCCGGTAGGGTTAGTGGGCTATTTCTCGGGCGTGAAACAGGGCAAGGTTGCCGCCGCCGCGATGATTATGACCGGTCAGCGCCCCGACATGAGCGGCAAGGGCATCACCATGACCGTTATGGTGGAAACCTACGCGGTGCTTTCGCTGCTTGTCAGCTTCCTGGTGGTTAACTCCATCAAGCTGTAAGGAGCGTGCAATGGACGCACAGGCGATTTTAACAAAGATCGAACAGGACGCGAAGGAAACCGCGCAGAAGGTGCTCAGTGACGCCCGGGAAAAGGCGCGCATGATGAAACTGGAAGCGCAGGCGAAGGTGGAAGCGCAGCAGAAAACCATGCTGCGGCAGGCCGAACAGGACTGCGCGCAGATGGAAGAGCGCATGCTTCGCATGGCGGATCTGGAAGACCGCAAGCAGCTCCTCAAACAGAAGCGTGATGTGATCGATCTTGCATTTCAGATGGCGAAGGAAACCCTGGAGCGGACGGAACCCGCCCGCCGCCGGGCTTTCTTTCTGGCGCACGCGGTTCGTTTCGCGGCCGGAACGGAAACCCTGATCGTAGGAACGGATCACGCGGAATGGTTTGACGACGGCTTTCTGGCGGACGCCAACGCGGCGCTTCAGGCGATGAACAAACCGGGGAAGCTGCAGCTTTCGGCTGAACGCCGCAAGGGCTGCGCGGGCCTTGTGCTTGCCCAAAACGGTGCGGAAGTCCGCGTTACGCTGGATGCGCTGGTAGAGGAAGCGCGCACCGAGCTGGAACAGGCCGCCGCCCAGACGCTGTTTACTTAAGTAACCCCAAACGGAGGACTGACGATGCCCCAATCCAGCATTTCCTACGCATGCGGCCGCATCGGCGTGCTGAAGCGCTCGTCGCTTCACAAGGCGCAAATCGAGCGCCTGCTTGCCGCGCCGCAGCTTACGGAAGCGATGCGCGTTCTGGCGGATATCGGATTTATCACCGCCGACCAGGCGGATTTCCAGACCGCCGCCGATGCCCATATCCGCAAAGCGTGCGAGCTCATACGGGCGGTTTCCACCGATCCGCTGATGACGGACTGCTTTTTCCTCCGTTACGACGTGCATAATCTCAAGGTGCTGATCAAATCGCGTCATTTGGCGCACGCGCCGGAGTTCCTGTCCGCATGCGGCAGCATCAACGTGGAAACGCTCAAGCACTGCGTGGCGGACCGCACCTACGTTATGCTCCCCAAGGAGCTTGCGGAAGGCTTAAAAAAGCTTGAGAAGCGCATCGCCGTGGAGTTCGACCCCCTTTTGGTGGACGCGGCGCTGGACCAGGCCATGTACCGTCAGATCTTCGTAAACCTCGCGGGTAAGGAACACACGGCGGCTTTCCGGTATTTTCAGGCGAAAGCGGATTTGCTGAACCTGACCATGCTGCTGCGCGTACGCGCCATGGGCAAGGACGCGGCGTTTTTTGAAGCGCTCGCGCTGGACGGCGGCAAAGCCGGCAAACGCAGCTTTGCGATTGCCTTTGGCGACAACGAACGCCTGGTGCGCCTCATAAGCCCTTACGGCATGCAAGTAAAGCAGGCGGCGCTGACCGCGGCGATGGACGCAAAGAAGCTGCCGTACTTCGAAAAGGTAGCCGACGATATGCTCTACGGCATGTTTACGCCGTACCGGTACGAAACAGAGGCCATCGAAGTGCTGATCGCCTACCTGCTGCAAAAGCAGCGCGAGGCCGCGGACGTACGGCTGATCCTGACGGGAAAACTCAACGGTTTCCCGCCTGAAGCCGTGCAGGAAAGGGTGCGTGAACTCAATGGCTAGCGTACAAATGGGCGCCGTCGGCGAGCGCGACGCGGTGCTGTGCTTCAAAGCGCTGGGGATGACCGTCATCCCCACGGCAACGCCGGATGAAACGGCCAAGGCGCTGTTTTCCCTCACGCAGCGCGGCGTGAAACTGATCTTTATCACCGAGAGCACCGCCCAAGGCGCGCCGGAAGCGCTCAAGCGTTATCAAACCGATCCGCAGGTTGCCATCATCCCCATTCCGGGGAGCACGGGTTCTGGCGGATACGCCATGTCCCGCGTGAAGGCCAACGTGGAAAAGGCCATCGGCGCGGACATCCTTTTCGGGAATAATTCTACGGAGGACATGTAAACATGCCACAGGGAACGATTGTTAAGGTCGCAGGGCCGCTGATCGTAGCGGAACATATGGCCGATGCGCGTATGTACGACGTGGTTCGCGTCAGCAAGAACCGCCTTGTCGGCGAAGTGATTGAGCTGCGCGGGGACCGCGCCAGCATTCAGGTGTATGAAGAAACAAGCGGCCTGGGCCCGGGAGAACCGGTGGAGAGCACAGGCTCCCCGTTATCGGTGGAACTGGGGCCGGGGCTGATCGAATCCATTTTCGACGGCATTCAGCGCCCGCTGACGGCCATCCGCGAAAAGGTGGGCGACCGCATCACCCGCGGCGTGGAAGTGCCCTCGCTCAACCGGGAAAAGAAGTGGGGCTTCCAGCCGAAGGTGAAGCCGGGCGACGTCGTAACGCCGGGCGTCATTTTGGGAACCGTGCAGGAAAGCACGGTGGTGGAGCACCGCATTCTCGTGCCCGTGGGCGTATCCGGCGAAGTGGTGCGCATCACCGCGGGCGACTTTACCATTACGGAAACGGTCTGCACCGTGAAAAACGCGCAGGGCGAAGAGCAGAACGTGACCATGATGCAGAAGTGGCCCGTGCGCCGCGGCCGCCCTTATCAGGAAAAAATGAGCCCGATCGCGCCCATGATCACCGGTCAGCGCGTCATCGATACCTTTTTCCCGATCGCTTCCGGCGGCGTCGCGGCGGTTCCCGGCCCGTTCGGCTCCGGCAAAACCGTGGTGCAGCACCAGCTGGCCAAGTGGGCGGACGCTGATATCATTGTGTACGTGGGCTGCGGCGAGCGCGGCAATGAAATGACCGACGTGCTGATGGAGTTCCCGGAGCTGCACGATCCGCGCACCGGGGAAAGCCTGATGAAGCGCACCGTGCTGATCGCCAACACCTCCGATATGCCCGTTGCGGCGCGCGAAGCCTCCATCTATACCGGCATCACCATTGCGGAATATTTCCGGGACATGGGCTATAAGGTCGCTATCATGGCGGACAGCACCAGCCGCTGGGCCGAGGCGCTGCGCGAAATGAGCGGCCGCCTGGAAGAAATGCCCGGCGAGGAAGGCTACCCCGCGTACCTGTCCAGCCGCATCGCGGAGTTTTATGAGCGCGCGGGCGTGGTGAAGTGCCTGGGTGGCGACGGCCGCATGGGCAGCATCTCCGCCATCGGCGCCGTGTCGCCTCCCGGCGGCGATATTTCCGAGCCGGTTTCCCAGGCAACGCTGCGTATCGTGAAGGTGTTCTGGGGCTTAAGCGCGCAGCTTGCGTACAAGCGCCACTTCCCGGCGATCGACTGGCTGCAGTCCTATTCGCTGTACGTGAGCCATCTGGAAGGCTGGTTCAACGATAACGTCGCGCCGGAATGGAACGAGCTTCGCCAGGCCGCGATGCTGGTGCTGCAGGAAGAAGCCGAGCTGCAGGAAATCGTGCAGCTGGTCGGCATGGACGCGCTGAGCTGGAAGGACAGGCTGACCATGGAAGTCGCCCGCTCCATCCGCGAGGATTATCTCCACCAGAACGCGTTTGACGACGTGGACACCTATACCTCCACCAAAAAGCAATACCTGATGCTCGGCTTGATTCTGGAGTTCCATCACAAGGGCCGGCAGGCGCTGGACGCTGGCGCGAACCTGTCCGACGTGATCGGGCTTCCCGTGCGGGAGAAGATCGGCAGGGCGAAATACATACCCGAGGATCAACTTTCGCAGTTTGCGGAGATCGAGAACGAGCTGTCCGGCCAGATCGCCGCGATTGCACAGAGAGGGGAGCTGTAAGCGATGCTCAAGGAATACCGTACCATCAAAGAGGTCGTCGGCCCCCTGATGCTGGTGGATCAGGTGGAAGGCGTTACCTATAACGAACTGGTGGAAATCCGCCAGGCCAACGGCGAGCTCCGGCGCGGCAAGGTGCTGGAAATCAACGGCAACAAAGCCCTGGTGCAGCTGTTTGAAAGCTCCAACGGGCTGCAGATCGAAACGGCCACCGCCCGCTTTCTGGGCCATTCCATCGAACTGGGCGTCAGCATGGATATGCTGGGTCGCGTGTTCGACGGCATGGGAAACCCCCGCGACGGCGGCCCCCAGCTGATCCCCGACAAACGCAAGGACATCAACGGCGAACCGCTGAACCCCGCCGCGCGCGATTATCCCAACGAGTTTATCCAAACCGGAATCAGCGCGATCGACGGCCTGAATACGCTGGTGCGCGGCCAGAAGCTGCCCGTGTTCTCCGGCAGCGGCTTGCCGCACGCGCAGCTGGCAACGCAAATCGCCCGTCAGGCGAAGGTGCTTGGCGCCAACGAGAAGTTCGCCGTGGTCTTCGGCGCGATCGGCATTACGTTTGAGGAAGCCGAATACTTCATCAGCGACTTCCGCCGCACCGGCGCCATCGAACGCGCGGTGCTGTTCATGAACCTCGCCAACGACCCGGCCATCGAGCGCATCGCTACCCCGCGCATGGCGCTGACGGCCGCCGAGTATCTGGCGTACGAAAAAGATATGCACGTGCTGGTCATTTTGACCGACATCACCAACTACGCCGAAGCCCTGCGCGAGGTTTCCGCCGCCCGCAAGGAAGTGCCGGGCCGCCGCGGTTACCCCGGCTATCTGTATACCGACCTTGCCAGCATGTACGAGCGGGCGGGCCGCGTGATCGGGCGAAAAGGCTCGATCACCCAGATCCCGATCCTCACCATGCCCGAAGACGATAAAACGCACCCGATCCCCGATCTGACCGGGTATATCACCGAAGGCCAGATTATCTTGAGCCGCGAGCTGCACCGCAAGGGTATCGCCCCGCCCATCGACGTTCTCCCGTCCCTGAGCCGTTTGAAGGATAAGGGCATCGGCGACGGCAAAACCCGCGAGGACCACGCCGCGACCATGAACCAGCTGTTCGCCGCCTATTCCCGCGGCAAGGACGCCAAGGAACTCGCCGTCATTCTGGGCGACGCTGCGCTGACCGACGTGGATAAAAAGTACGCCGCCTTTGCCGACGCGTTTGAGAAGAAATACGTATCGCAGGGGTATCAAACCAACCGCTCCATCGAGGAAACGCTCAACCTGGGCTGGGGCCTGCTGGCCATGCTGCCGCGCAATGAGCTCAAGCGCATCCGCGATACTATGCTGGACAAATACCTGCACGACAACGCGTTTGACGATACGGTGGACGAGGTTGAGGAGGAGCATAGCTGATGGCTGCCTTGCTGCGCGTGAACCCCACGCGCATGGAGCTGACGCGCATCAAGCGCCGGTTGGTTACCGCGCGGCGCGGTCATAAGCTGCTCAAGGATAAGCGGGATGAAATGGTGCGCCAGTTCATCGCGCTGATCCGAGAGAACTACCGCCTGCGCAAAGAAGTGGAAAAAGAACTGGGCGTTGCGCTGTCCGGCTTTGCCATGGCGCGCGCCGTGGTGGAGCCCGCCTTCATGGAAGAAGCGCTCTTAAGCCCGGCGCGGAGCATCGCCGTGGATTTGAAGATCGACAGCATTCTTAGCGTGCGCGTTCCCAAGCTCACCACCAAAGAATCGGAAACGCAAAACACCTTAAGCTACGGCCTGGCGGAAACGTCCGCCCAGTTGGACGGCGCGATTGAAAGCCTGGTCACCCTGCTGCCCAAGCTCATCAAGCTTGCGGAAGTGGAAAAGACCTGCGACCTGCTTGCCGACGAAATTGAAAAAACACGCCGCCGCGTGAACGCTTTGGAATATGTGATGATCCCGCAGTTTACGGAAACCATCCGTTTCATCACCATGAAGCTGGATGAAAACGAGCGCGGCAACCTCACCCGCCTGATGAAGGTCAAGGCGATGATCGAGCAGCGGGAAGCCGTACAGTAAGTTTACTGCGCGGTAACAACCTCCACCACCGTCAGAACACTGTCCTGGACCCGAAACCGAATATCCAATCCAGCAAACCCGAAGCCGTACACGCGCTCCGGGTTTTCCTGATAAGCGGGGCGCGGGTCGCCTTGCAGCACGGAGAGAAGCGTTTCCCGTTTCTCCGGCGCAATTTGCTCAAGCAGAGCCGCCGGAAAGACAACCTCCAGCGCCGCGTCCGGCGCATCGTGGGCGAACCCGCCGACTGCGCCGGGTATGCTGTCCGTATAGGGCAGATAGGGCTTGATATCGAAAATGGGGGTTCCGTCCATCAGATCGGCGCCCAGGACTGTTAAAGTGGGGGAGGATGGCGGGTTTAAGTGCACGGCCTTCAGCTCCACGCAGGAAAGCCCGAGCGGATTGGGACGGAAGGGGGAGCGGGTGGCGAACACGCCCATTCTGGCATTGCCGCCCAGCCGCGGCGGCCGCACCGTGGGAGACCAATCCGCCCGCAGGTTTTGGGAAAACCCCCAGATCAGCCACAGGTGCGTGAAACCGTCAAGCCCCCGCAGGGTATCGGGGTTACGGTACGCGGGCTCAAATACCACGGTCGATTCCAGCGTGCGTATGATGCCGCTCTGCCTGGGCAGGCCGAACTTCGAGGTGAAATCGCTGCGAATCCTCGCAATGGGGATCAGCGTCAGGCTGTCCAACCGCATCACGTCCTTCCTTTTGCTTTCAGTATACCGTGATTGTTTACAGACGCGCAACAGCAAAGCGGCGTAACGGGCGCGGGTTTATGGTATAATTAATGCATCAACCTCGGAGGTGATGGCACGCGTGGGAATTATCAATCGCTTACAGGCCTACGGAAGCTGGCTGACTTCGGATCCCGCAGGATTTTTGCTGTATATACTCAATTTGACGGTCGCTGTTTTGCTGACGCTGATGCTGCACGAAGTGGCGCACGGCTACGTCGCCTACCGCTGCGGCGATCCAACCGCCAAGATGCTGGGCAGGCTTTCGCTCGACCCCCGAAAGCATCTGGACCCTATCGGCACCATCGCGCTGGTGCTGGTGGGCTTCGGCTGGGCGAAACCCGTGCCGATCAATCCGCGGAACTTTCAGGGCAATAAGGTCAAGGCCGATTTTCTGGTCTCCATCGCGGGGATCGTAACCAACCTGACCCTGTTTATCGTGTCCCTATTTCTGGCGTCGCTCCTCAACCCGCTTCTCTGGCGTGCGGACGTCATCGCGGCAAACGGCGGCGCGAAGGAATTCCTGGCGTTGAACAGCCTGGGTTATAATGTTCTGCTCTACGGCACGGGCGGTAATTTCGCCCAATACATGCAAACGCCGTGGCTGATGCACGTGCAGCGCTTCCTGCTGCTGTTTATGACCATGAACCTGACCATCGCCGTGTTTAACCTCATCCCCATTCCGCCGCTGGACGGCTTCCATGTGTTTAACGATCTGCTGCTCAAGGGCCGCCTCACCATGACGCCGCAATTCGCGCAGGGCGCGCAGATCGTGTTCCTGCTCCTCATCTTCTCCGGCGCGCTGGGCACGGGGCTGCTTTACGTTACCAAGGCCATTCAGGGCGGCGTGCTGAACCTGTTCCTGTTGCTGTTGGGAGCCTGAAGATGTCCATCCACATTCAGCTTCAGCAGTTCGACGGGCCGATGGATTTGCTCTTGCACCTGATTGGCAAGGCGAAGATCGACGTCAAGGACATCTTCGTCAGCGAGATTACCGAGCAGTTTATTGAAGCCATCAGCACCGCGCCGGATTTCGACATGGACGAGGCGAGCGAGTTCATCACCATGGCGGCGCTGCTGGTGGAAATTAAGAGCCGCTCCCTGCTGCCCAAGCCCAAGACGGAAGACGAGGAAGACCCCGAGCAGTTGCTGATCGACCGCTTGACGCAGTACAAGCAGTTCAAGGAAAGCGCCGAGCAGATGACCGCGTTTGAGCAAAGCGCGCTGCGGGCGTTCGGCAAGCTGCCGGAGGAGATTCCGCTGCCGCCGCAGAGCTTCGAAATCGACGGCCTGACGCTTACCATGCTGTGGGAGGTGCTGGTGCGCATCGCGGAAAGAAAGCCGGCCGACGCGCCGGAAGAAAACGCGTATTTGAAGAATATCCGCCGCGACCATTACACCGTGGAAGGCTGCATCGAAACGATCCGGGACCACCTGCGCAAGGGCCCCGTGCCGTTTGACGAGCTGTTCAGCCAAAGCCCGAGCCGCGCGGAAGCCGTGACGCTGTTCATCGCGCTGCTGGAGCTCTTGAAACGCGGCAAAGCCTACGTATCGCAGTCGCAGACGTTCGATCGCATCATTCTGTATCCCGGGAGGAGGAAGCCTGTTGCAGCTACATGAGGCATGCCGCGCCATCGAGGCGATTTTGTTCGTCGCGGGGGACGCCGTAGAGATTAAGGACATCGCGCAGGCGCTGGAAATTACGGAAATGGAAGCTATGAACGCCGTGGAGGAGCTCCGCCGGGAGTATGACGGCGAGCGCAGGGGAATCCGGGTTTCCCGTTACGGCGACCACCTGAAGTTCGAAACGCGCGCCGAATACGCGCCGTATGTGGAGCGGCTCTTGCAGCCCGTGCAGCGGCAATCCCTTTCGCAGGCGGCCATGGAAACGCTTGCCGTGATCGCCTACCGCCAGCCGGTTACGCGCTTGGAGATCGAGGAGATCCGCGGCGTAAAGTGCGATTACTCCGTGCAGTCCTTATTGCAAAAAGGGCTGGTGAAAAGCGTGGGCCGCAAGGAAGCGCTTGGCCGACCGTATTTATACGCAACCACGGATTTCTTTTTGGAGCATTTCGGCATCGCCGATATCCGGGAGCTGCCGCCCTTGCCGGACGCGGCGCTGCCCAGGCATGAAGAAGAAACGCTGATCCCTTAAACAATCACAATCTGCTGCCGGTAGTATAGCCCGGCGGGCAGCTTCGCGCCCAGCGCCCAAAGGTCGTACGCCCGCTCATCCAGCCGATGAAGCGGGTGATTTGAATCGGCGTCCGACGCCTTCGCGATCACGGGGATGCTGGAAAGCTTCAGCTGTGCCAAGTCCTTTTCATACGTTCGCCGGAAACCCAGCAGGCGCACGGAGTGCGGTACGGGGTATTGGGAAAGCAGCTCCGCCCGCAGGCCGAGCATCGCGTGCGTCAGCAGGCGGTTGAGCCGGGTACGGGTGTAGCGGCGCGTTTTCATGTGTTCCAGAAGCTCGGCACGGCTTGTGGCGCGCGCGGCGCTTTTCTTGAGCAGGTTTTCCAGCCCTTCGGTGCAATCGGGAAGCTGCCGCAAGGCTTCGGCGGGCTGGGTACGCAGCGTTTCCAGCAAAACGGCGTCCAGCGCATCGGGGCGGTGCACGTCCCCGCACTGCAGCGGATACCCGCAGGCGGCTTCGGCGTCCGGTATCCTGCCGCCGAGATATGCCTTACGCACCGCGCTGGCCGACGGATACCCTTCGGCAGAAAGCTTCACGCTGTGAAAATCCCCCTCGCGCCGCACCGGCAGCGGAAGGATCCCGCTTTGCAGCCGCCGCAGGGCGCGCAGATAACAGACGGCCAGAATATTGTTGGGTTGATCCAGAATTGGCGCTGCGTCCGGTCCGTTCCATGCGGCGGTGACCGCGTCCGCCTGCGCGGCGGCATACGGTTTTCCCTGCGATAGCGCTTGCTTGAGCGCGGTTTGAAACAGTTCGTCCTGAGCCTCCAGCACCTGAGCGGCTGTTTGCAATGCGTCCAGGTTGGGGGTTTCCGTGCCGAACGACAGATGGGTTACAAACGGCAGGCGGTTTAGAATGCTCACGCCGCCCAGCGCGAAGTTCTCTGCGTCGCGGACGGCAAACGCGGCCGGAAGCTCCAGCACCATGTCCGCCCCGGCGCGCAGGGCTGCCTCCGCGCGGAAAGCCGGAGAAAACAAGGCCGGCATTCCGCGCTGGGTGAAACAGCCGCTCATCAGGCACACGATACGCGCATCCGGCAGTAGCTGCCGGATCAGCGCAAACTGCCTTGCGTGCCCCCTGTGAAAGGGGTCGTATTCACAGAGTATGCCGACTGTGTTTTGCATAGGGTTTCCTCTCTGAAAACCGAGTATTTTTCGGAATATTGCCTTTCCTTTTCCGCGTGAAAGGAGTATAATCATTTGTTGTATACTTATTAATCACACTTAGTTTATCACATGGGGGAGGAAATCGCTATGTCCGTCATCGACAAAATCAGGGCGAAGGCGAAAACGAACGTTAAGCACATCGTCTTGGCAGAAGGTTCCGAGCCGCGCACCGTGCAAGCCGCGCGCAGCATTACCGATTTGGGAATCGCGAAGGTTACGCTGCTGGGGGATCTCGCGGAGATTCACAACACGGCCAAGCAAACGGGAACGGATTTGACCGGCGTTGCGGTGATCGATCCCAAAACCAGCGACAAGCTCACCGCTTATACGGAGCTTCTGTTTGAACTCCGCAAGGCCAAGGGAATGACGGCGGAGGAAGCGGCGAAGCTGGCGTCCGGCAATACGCTTTACTTCGGCTCCCTGATGGTGAAGGCGAACGACGCGGACGGCATGGTGGCGGGCGCCATCAACACCACGGGCGACGTGCTTCGTCCCGCGTTGCAGATCATAAAAACAGAGCCGGGCATTTCGGTGGTCTCGAGCTCTTTTATTATGGAAGTACAAAATCCCGCCTACGGCATGGACGGCGTGATGATTTTCGGCGATTGCGCCGTGATCCCCGATCCTACGGCGGAACAGCTGGCGGCGATCGCCGTTTCCAGCGCGCAGACGGGCAGGCAGCTGGTAGGGCTGGATCCCAAGGTGGCCATGCTTTCGTTCTCTACCAAAGGCAGCGCCAAGCATGATCTGGTAACCAAGGTGCAGGAAGCCACAAAGCTCGTGCACGAAATCGCCCCCGGGCTTGCCTGCGACGGCGAATTGCAGGCGGACGCCGCGCTGGTGGAAAGCGTCGGCAAGCTCAAATCCCCCGGCAGCAACGTGGCGGGCCATGCGAACGTGTTGGTATTCCCGGACCTGCAAGCCGGCAACATCGGGTATAAGCTGGTGCAGCGCCTCGCGGGCGCAACCGCCGTCGGGCCGATCATTCAGGGGCTTGCCAAGCCCGTGAATGACTTGAGCCGCGGATGCTCGGTAGACGATATCGTAAGCGTGGTTGCGATTGCCGCAGTCAAAGCGCAAGGTTAAGGAGAACGTAATTCATGAAAATACTGATTCTCAACGCGGGTTCCTCTTCGCTCAAATACCAGCTGATGGATATGAACGGCGAAATTACGCTGGCCAAAGGCATTGTCGACCGCATCGGCATCGACGGCAGCTCTATCAAGCAAACGGCGGGCGACAAGGTATACAGGCTGGAGACGGTCATTCCCAAACATACCGACGCCATTCACCTGATGCTGGACGCGCTGACCAACCCTGAAAAGGGCGCGGTCAAAACCATGGATGAAATCAGCGCGTTCGGCCACCGCGTGCTGCACGGCGGCGAGCGGTTTACCGGCAGTATGCTGATTACCGACGAGGTCAAGAAAACCATCCGGGAATACTTCCCGCTAGGCCCGCTGCATAACCCCGCCAACCTCATGGGCATCGAGGCCTGCCAGGAGGTTATGCCGGGTATCCCCAACGTCGCGGTGTTTGATACCTCCTTCCATCAGACGATGCCCAAGAAGGCTTATCTGTACGGCATCCCGCAGGAGTATTATAAGCGTCTGCAAATCCGCCGTTACGGCTTTCACGGCACCAGCCACCGTTACGTCAGCAAGCGTGTGCGCGAGTTTCTGGGCATGAAGCGCGAGGGCAGCCGCATCATCACCTGTCATCTTGGCAACGGCTCCAGCCTTGCCGCGGTGAAGGACGGCAAATGCGTAGATACCAGCATGGGCCTCACCCCGCTGGAAGGCGTCATCATGGGCACGCGTTCGGGAAACCTGGACCCCGCGGTGGTGCAGTTTATCGCCAATTCGGATCACATGACGGTGGACGAGGTTTTGAACCTCTGCAATAAGAAATCCGGCCTGATCGGCATCAGCGGCATCTCCAGCGACATGCGCGATATCGATTCCGCTGCCGACGCCGGCGACGAAAACGCGATCCTTGCCCGCGATATGCTGGTTTACAGCGTGCGCAAGTACATCGGCGCGTATGCCGCGGTGCTGGGCGGCGTGGACGCCATCGTATTTACCGCCGGAATCGGCGAAAACAACCACACGACCCGCGCCCGCATCATGGAAGGCTTCGAATACCTTGGCGCGAAGATCGATCTTAATAAGAACAACACGCGCGAGGAAGCCATTATTTCCACCGACGACAGCAAAGTGAAAATCTGCGTGATCCCGACCAACGAAGAGCTGATTATCGCCCGCGATACGCTTGCGATCGTAGAGGGGAAAGAAATTTCCGATTGACAAGCAGGGCCCTAACGCCTATAATGTAGCATGGTCGCGTTTTGAGGAGGCATCGTATGGAGTTGGATGTAACCCAAGCGCTGCTCAGGCCCGGAGAAGCTTTCCCGTTCCAGGCGGACGTCAGCATTCCGCCGCAGGTTGTGGACAGCGAAACCGTAACCTTGGACACGGTTCGGCTTACGGGCACCTACACGACGATGGACGGACAGGTCTACGTCAGCGGTACCCTGGTCACCACGGCGCACGCGCCCTGCGCGCGCTGCCTGATGACGGTGGATACCCCTCTGGAGATCCCGTTTCAGGAAACGTTCCGTAAGGACGCCGTCGAAACCGAGGACGAGGATTTTCATTACGAGGGAACCGCGGTTTCACTGGATCATCTGTCCCTGACGCTTACCATGCTGAACCTGCCCATGCGTTTCCTCTGCGATGAGAATTGCCAGGGCAGCAAAGAACTGCAAAAGTATAGGCCCAATCCCAAGAGCTCATGCCAAGAGGACACACAACGTCCCTTTGAAGCATTGAAGCAATTGCTTGAAGAGGATGAGGAGGTGTAGAACATGGCTCTGCCAAAAGGTAAAATCTCGCGTGCCCGTGGCCGCAGCCGCCGTGCCAACTGGAAGCTCAGCCTTCCCGGCATCGTGGAGTGCCCCCAATGCCACCATAAAATGCTTGCGCACCGCGTATGCAAGAATTGCGGCACCTATAAAGGCGTGCAGGTGATCGACATGACCGAAGACACCGGCAAGAAGAACGAAGATAAATAAGCATTTACCCCATCGAACGGGAGGAGTACGCGTACCGTCCGGCAGAGAGAACGGCTCACTTGGCTGAAAGGCCGTTTCGGATACGGAACGCGGAAAGTCGCCCGGGAGGGGACGGGATGAGCGGTTTACCGCAAGTGCCGTCGGGTGCGCCCGATACAGCGCTCAGAGGCGTCGGTTTACCCCGCCGCAAAGCAAGGTGGTACCACGGAGCTGCTCCGTCCTTCGGACGAAGCGGCTTGTTTTGTTTCCAGGCAAGAATGGAGGGCGAGTCGTATGGGAGGTTCCAGCTACTGGTCGGGAGTCCTGAGCCGCATGAATGTCGTCGGAATCGCGTTTGTTCTCGTCGGCGCCGCGGTATGCTTCGGCGCGAATAAGCTTGCCCGCCGTTTCACCAAAAACCCGGAAAAAACGGCGCTGCCGCTCAAGCTCGGCGGACTGGCGCTGGCAATGGCCGGCGCGCTGATCACGCTCTTTATACAGTAAAGGAATGATGCACGATGAGTAATGAACTGAATATGGATAAGGTGTATGCGCCGGGCGAGATCGAGGGAAAGATATACCGGGCGTGGGAAGAATCCGGCGCTTTTCACGCAAAACGCGTGGAGGGAAAGAAGCCCTTCACCATCGTGATGCCGCCGCCCAACATCACCGGGCAGCTGCACATGGGACATGCGATGGATTGCCTTTTTCAGGACGTTCCCATCCGCTATCACCGCATGAACGGCACGCCCGCGCTTTGGCTGCCGGGCACCGACCATGCTTCCATCGCCACGGAAGTGAAGATCGTGGAGCAGATGCGTTCCGAGGGCTTAACCAAGGAAGCTATTGGCCGCGAAGCTTTTTTGGAACGCGCCTGGAAATGGAAGGCTGAGTACGGCGGCCGGATTAACCGCCAGCAGCGCCGCCTTGGCGCCAGCTGCGACTGGGAACGCGAGCGCTTTACCATGGACGAGGGCTGCAACAAAGCCGTGCGCGAGGTGTTTGTCGATTTATTCAACAAGGGTCTCATCTACCGCGGCAGCCGCATCATCAACTGGTGCCCGGTGTGCCATACCGCGCTTTCCGACGCCGAGGTGGAGTATGAGGAGCAGGAGAGCCATCTCTGGCATATCCGTTATCCCGCCAAGGACGGGGGCGAGGGCGTGATCGTTGCCACCACGCGGCCGGAAACCATGCTGGGCGATACGGCGGTCGCCGTGCACCCGGACGATCCCCGGTACCGGAACCTGATTGGGAAAACGGTGATCCTGCCGATCATGAACCGCGAAATTCCCGTAGTGGCGGATTCGTATGTGGATATGGCCTTTGGCACGGGCGCGGTCAAGATTACGCCCGCGCATGACCCCAACGACTTCGAAGTCGCCCAGCGCCACAGCCTGCCCATCATCCTGGTGACCGATGAAAACGGCGTGATGAACGAAAACGCCGGTAAGTACCGGGGCATTGCGGAGAAAAAGGCGCGTTTCATGGTGGCCGACGATCTGAAAGAACTCGGAAACCTTGTGAAGGTGGAGCCGTACACGCATAACGTGGGCACCTGCTACCGCTGCCATACCACTGTGGACCCGGTCACGAGCCTGCAGTGGTTCGTGCGCATGAAACCGCTTGCCGATCCCGCGATCGACGCCGTGAAGGAAGGCAAAACGAAGTTCGTGCCCGAGCGCTTCGCAAAGATATATTTCAACTGGATGGATAACATCCGCGACTGGTGCATCAGCCGCCAGCTTTGGTGGGGGCACCGGATCCCGGCCTGGTACTGCCAGCAGTGCGGCGAGCTGATCGTTGCCAAGGAAGCGCCTTCGGCGTGCCCGAAATGCGGCTCCACCGACCTCCGGCAGGATGAGGACGTGCTGGACACTTGGTTTTCCTCCGGGCTGTGGCCGTTTTCCACGCTGGGCTGGCCGGAGCAGACGGAAGACCTTCAGTACTTCTATCCCACGTCCACGCTGGTCACGGGGTACGATATCATTTTCTTCTGGGTTGCCCGCATGATCTTTTCAGGGATCGAGCAGATGGGGGAAACGCCGTTTGATACCGTGCTCATCCACGGCCTGGTGCGCGACGCGCAGGGGCGAAAGATGTCCAAAAGCCTTGGCAACGGCGTGGATCCGCTGGAGATCATCGAGAAATACGGCGCGGACGCGCTTCGCTTTTCGCTCGCCATGGGCGTAAGCCCCGGCAACGACACGCGGTATACCGACGAGAAAACCGAAGCCGCTCGCAATTTCGTGAACAAGGTTTGGAACGCGAGCCGTTTCGTGCTCATGAACATGGAAACCCGCGAGGACGTTGATCCCGCCTTGCTCACCCTGCCCGACCGGTGGATATTGTCGCGGCTCCAGCGGGTGATTGCGGAGGTGGGCAGGCACATTGAGGACTGCGATTTCGGCATGGCTGCCGGAAAACTGTACGATTTTACCTGGAGCGAGTTCTGCGACTGGTATATCGAGCTGTCCAAGGGCCGTTTGATGGGCGAGGACGAGGCGCAGAAGAAAAACGTGCGCGCGGTGCTCTACACGGCGCTGGAAAGCATTTTGAAGCTCCTGCATCCCTTCATTCCGTTCGTCACGGAAGAGGTGTACGGCTATCTTCCCGCCTCCAAGGGGCTGCTGATCACGGCGCAGTGGCCGCAGGCGAACCCCGCCTTTGATTTCCCCGCCGAAGAGAAACAGATGGAAGGCATCATGGAAATCATCCGCACCATCCGCAACCTCCGCGCCGAGATGAAGGTGGAACACGGCAAGCGCACGCGCATCCGGCTGATTCCGCAAAGCGGCTGGGAGGATGCGCTCTCGATTGTCGAACCGTACCTGCAGCGGCTTGCGGGGGCAAGCAGCGTAACTATCGGCGCGGGTGCGGGTACGGAAAACGAGAAAACCGTCAACGCGGTGTGCGAACCCGCGGAGATCCGCATCCCGCTGGGCGAGCTGGTGGACATCGGCAAGGAAATTGCCCGCCTGGAAAAAGAGAAAGCCAACCTTGAAAACGAAATATTACGGGCGGAGGCGAAGCTCGCCAATCCCGGCTTCCTCGCCAAAGCGCCCGCGGAGCTTGTGGACAAGGAAAAGGAAAAAATCGGCGTCAATCAGGGAATGCTTGACAACCTGACGCAGCGTATCAAAGACCCGCAAGAGATGTGAGCATGGAAAGCGATAACCGGCTGTTTCACCACCAGCCCGTGCTGTTTTCCCAGGTGATGGAATGGATGCGCCCCAGGGCGCAGGGCGTGTATTTGGATTGCACACTGGGCGGCGGCGGCCACGCGGAGGGCATTCTCAAGGCC
>JAEWTC010000044.1 GCA_023459675.1 Bacillota bacterium
GGCGCATGACGCAAGCCTTCAGCCGGGACGAATACCTGCGCCGCCTTCACGCCGTGCAGGACTATATGGAGAACCATCTGGACGGCGCTCCCGGCCTTGCGGAGCTTGCGGCCGCCGCAGGCTTTTCCCCCTACCATTTTCACCGGATCTTCCACGCCCTGACCGGGCAAACCCCGCTGCAATACCAAAACCGCATCCGGCTGGAGCGCGCGGCCGCCTACCTGCTGCACAGCCCCCGCGTATCGGTAACGGAGATCGCCCTTCATTACGGGTATGCGGATTCGGCCGTTTTCTGCCGCGCCTTCAAAGCGTATTACGGCCTGAGCCCGTCCGCATACCGGCGCAAAGACAGCAAGAACGGCAAAGCGCAGCCCGATTTTGCCCGCTATGATGATAGCGAAAACAGCAAGCAGATCGGGAGGGATTGGATGGGTATGCAGCCAACCAGCGTTGAAATCAGAAACGAAACCCTGCGCGTGATCTACGTCCGCTTCACCGGCAGTTACCCGGAACTGGGCAAGGCCATGCCGGGGATGATGCAGAAGATTTACCGGTTCGCGGTCGGCCAGAAGCTACTGGAATACGGGAAAACGAAAATACTGTGCGCGTATCACGACAACCCGGAGCTGACCGGCGCAGACCGGCTGCGCGTCAGCCTGTGCATGTCCGTGCCCGCCGGGCAGGCCGTCGCCCTGCGGGACGACGTCGGGCTGATGACCCTGGAGGGCTGTTTCGCCGTTGGGCATTTCGAGCTTTTACAGCAGGATTACCCCAAGGCCTGGCAAGCCATGTACGCGGAGTGGCTGCCCGGCAGCGGCATGCAGCCGCGGGACGCGGTTCCCTTCGAGGTATACGTCAGCGACCCGTCCAAAAACCCGGGCGGCAAACAGTTGCTGGATATCTGGGTGCCCGTGGAGCCGCTCGGCCCGATTGGGTGAAGCGGAAGGAAACGGAAAACGACCGGCATTGCCATGCGGCAGCGCCGGTTTTTTTCGTTCGCCCCTCGCCGCCGTATTGCCGAAACGGCCGCGATACGGTATCATGATGCGGGCAGAACGCACGCCCATCGGGTCAATGAAAAGGAGATTTTCCGCTTGAGCATATTGACGATCGTAGGCGCGGGCATGATGGGCTCGGCCATGAGCGTACCCGCGCGCGATAACGGGCATACGGTGCGCATCGTGGGCACCCATCTGGACCGCGAAATTATCCGCCACGCGCGGGAAACCGGCGAGCACCCGGCCATGCAGCGCAGGCTTCCGGACGGCGTCGCCTATTATCAGCTGGAAGAGCTGCCCGCAGCGCTTCAGGGCGCGGACGCGGTAATCGGCGGCGTGTCCAGCTTCGGGGTGGACTGGTTTTTGCGGGAGATCCTCCCGCAGATCCCGGACGGGGTGCCGGTGCTCTCCGTCACCAAGGGGCTTATGGACCGGGAGGACGGAACGCTGACGACGTTTCCCGCATACTATCAGCAGAACTGCCCCAAGCCCCTGTCGTTCAACGCCATCGGCGGGCCGTGCACCAGCTACGAGCTTGCGGACCGCCGTCACAGCTGCGTGGCGTTCTGCGGGGACGACCCCGTAATCTTAAAACGGCTCAAGGCGATGCTTGCCACCGAGTATTACCACGTCAGCCTGTCGACGGACGTCACGGGCGTGGAATGCGCCGTGGCCATGAAAAACGCGTACGCGCTGGGCGTAACGCTGGCCGTGGGGCTGATGGAAAAGGAAAACGGCGTCGGCTGCACGCTGGCGTATAACCCGCAGGCGGCGCTGTTTGGGCAAAGCGTGCGCGAGATGGCGGCCATCCTCGCCTACGTAGGCGCGCAGGCGGAGAACATCGTTTACGGCGCGGGCGACCTATACGTAACCATATTCGGCGGGCGCACCCGCAAACTTGGCGCCTTGCTTGGCCGCGGCGTGCCGTTTGCACAGGCGATGGAGGAGCTCAGCGGCGTTACGCTGGAATCCGTGGCCATTGCCCGCAGACTGATCAGCGCCGTGACAAGGGCTGCCGCGCTTGGCAAGCTTTCGCTTTCCCAGTTTCCGCTGCTGATGCACGTAGGCGCGCTGCTTTCCGGCCAGCCGGCGGGCGACATCCCGTTCGCGCGGTTCGAAACCGAAACTTTTTAAGTGCGGCCGCGCATGAACCGGTGATTTTATTCATCGTTTCTGCATATTCATGCGTTATTCCATATCGCGCCAAAACGCTTGTGCAGTAAGCGTTTTACGCAATCCCTTGTATCCGCGCATTCCGGAACGCCCCATGATTTTGTAAGAAGCTCCGCAAATTTTCTTATAATTACACATTGACAACCCCACAAACATTCCGTATAATACACAGTTGAATAACCTTGGTAACCGCCCCTTGCGAAAGGAGACAGAAGTTTGGACGTTGTGCTCAAGGGAGCCTTGCTTTACACGAAGCAAACGCTCTGCAAAGGCGACTGGATGATCCGGCAGGGCAAGCTGTTCCCTCTTCTGTTCCCGAAGGAACCCGGCCTAGCGCCCGTTCTTTCCCTTTCAGGCAAAGTGATCATTCCCGGTTTCGCAGATGTCCACGTTCATTTGCGGGAGCCGGGTTTTTCGTATAAAGAAACAATCGCTACCGGCACCGCGGCGGCGGCGCGCGGCGGCTATACCGA
>JAEWTC010000045.1 GCA_023459675.1 Bacillota bacterium
TGGCTTTCGCCCGCGCAGGAAGCGCTGCAAAGCGGGGCTTACGCCCTGCGCGTGGGCGACAGCGCCTACGTTCCAACCGTCGCGCCGGAGATTACCCCCTTCGACCGGGAAATGATACTTCCGTCCGTCGAGGGCTTCTCGTTTACAAGCTCCGACCCGCAGGTGGTGGCGGTTTCCGATACCGGCCTCATGACAGGCGTCCAAAACGGCACGGCGACGGTCGCCTGCACGGCGGCAAACGGCGCGCAAACCGCGTTCAAAGTGACCGTATCCGCGGATGCGATGCCCGAGCGGGTGAAAGCGTTCGTGTACGTGGCGCGGCGGGAATATCTGGAAAACCAACGGCAGCGTCTGCCCAGGGCCAACGAATACACCAAGTGGTACTACCGTTCCAATAAGGAGGTCGGCTGGAGTTCGGTGTTCACTATCTGGTGCGCCAACGCCTCCGGCACGGAGCCCATCCCCGAGGAGGACGCGGTAAACGTACAGGATACGCAGACGCTTTTCCTGCGCGAAGGCCAGGTGGGCAACCAGTACGACGGGTTTCAGGCGCTCGGGCGGTTTACGGGTATTCCGCGGCCCGGCTATCTGGTGATCTACGCCAACATGAAAAACGCGTACCTGGTTACGCACATCGGCGTCGTAACGGAGGTTTCGGCGCTGCCGGGCGGCTTATTCCGGGTTACCACGGTGGAAGGGAACATGTCCAACACCGTCAAATGCTACACCTACCTGTACGACAGCAAAAAAAGCAACCATCTGCTCACCGCCGAAACCCGGGACGGCCTGCAGGAAAACATGAGCGCCCTTCCGGCGGAGGCGCAAACCGATCCGCTGACGCAGTACGAGCTTTCCACGGATTCGTGGACGGTGTTCGGGTTTTGCGCCACCTGGCTGTAAAACGGCCCGCCGGGCGTTTCATTTGCCGGGGGATGGTGTATACTGTCAATTGCAGAGCGTATGTCCGCACAGTGAAAACAGAAGGGGGAACACGTTATGAAAGAACTCAAGGGAACCAAGACCTACCAGAACCTGCAGGATGCGTTCGCAGGGGAGAGCAAGGCCCGCAACAAGTACACCTATTATGCTTCCAAAGCCCGCAAGGACGGCTTTGTGCAGATTGCCGAGCTGTTTGAGGAAACCGCCAACAACGAAAAGGAACACGCCAAAATCTGGTTTAAGCTGTTGGTGGGCGGCGAGGTGCCCGGCACCGCCGAAAACCTTGCAGACGCCGCCGCTGGCGAAAACTACGAGTGGACGGATATGTACCAGCGTATGGGCGACGAGGCCAAGGAGGAAGGGTTCGATCAGATCGCGCACCTGTTCTATCGCGTAGCCGAGATCGAAAAGGCGCACGAGGCCCGTTACCTGGCCCTGTTAAAGAACGTGAAGGAAGGCCTTGTGTTCAGCCGCGACGGAGACCGTATCTGGCAGTGTGGCAACTGCGGCCATCTGGTGGTCGGCAAGGACGCGCCGGAGCTTTGCCCCGTGTGCAAGCATCCCAAGGCGTTCTACCGCATTCACTGCGAAAACTATTAAGCGAAGCAAGCGAAGGCACAGCGGCCCGCCCTCACGGGGGCGGGCCGTTAGCCTGTTGAAAAAGCCGATCTGCGTTGTCAGCTTCGGGATGGCAAGCGGTATCACTTACAAACGAGTAAGCTCAACCCCTTGCCACCCTTGCTTTCTAGCATATCAGACTTTTTGAACAGGCTGTCATCCCGCGTCCAAACAATGTTTGTACGCGGTCTGAGCGGCCCGCCCCGAGTATCGGGGCGGGCCGTTTTCGTCATGGATTTGTCATTGTCATTGTGCGGGCGCGTGCGTCCGACCGCTTGGGATCGTGGTATAATCCTGAGGGAAGGGACGACCAAAAGCAGAATATAACGAGGTGAAGCCCTATGAAACGGTTTGCCGCAATCTGCCTGATCGCGCTGCTGCTGCTGCAGTCAACCGCGTTCGCACAGGAAAACACAGCCGGCCCGGCGATCGAGGGTACCAACACATCCGCCGCGCAGGACGATGCGACGGCGCAATTTCAGCGCGGGTTGGACTGCTTTTACGGCAGCAACGGCGTTGCGCAGGATTACGCGCAGGCGGCGCGATATTTCCGGCTTGCGGCGGATCTTGGGCACGTGACGGCGCTGTATAACCTCGGGGTGATGTTTGAAACCGGCCTGGGCGTGGAGGCGGATATGGCGCAGGCCATCGCGATGTACCGGCAATCGGCGGACGCCGGCTTTGCGGACGCGCAAAACGCGTTGGGCAGGGCGTACTATCATGGCAACGGCGTTGCGCAGGATTACGCGCAGGCGCTGCGCTATTTTTCCAAGGCCGCCGCGCAGGGTTTCCCCGCATCGCAGTTTTTCCTGGGCCTCATGTTTTACCACGGCTTCGGCGTGGCGCAGGATTACCCCCAGGCCATAAAGTGGTTTGTGAAAAGCGCCGCGCAGGGCAACCAGGACGCGCTGTACAACCTGGGCTTTATGTACGCCAACGGCAAGGGTACGGAGGTGGACGGGGCGCAGGCCGCCGTGTATTATCAGCAGGCGGCGGAGCTTGGGCATGCCTTTTCGCAGTATAACCTCGCCGCCTTGTACGAGGAAGGCCGGGGCGTAGCGCAGGACGACGCGCAGGCTGCCCTTTGGTATGAGAAAGCCGCGCGGCAGGGAGACGCGGACGCGCAGTTTAAAATGGGCGTGTTATGCGAAGCCGGGCGCGGCGTTGCGCAGAGCGACGAACAGGCGGCCAACTGGTATCTGCTCGCCGCCCAGCAGGGCGATCAGGTTGCGCAGTTCAACGTCGGCATTTTGTATAAACAGGGCCGGGGCCTGCCGCAGGATTATACCGAGGCCGCCGCGTGGCTTACAAAATCCGCCGGGCAGGGGTATGCGCATGCACAGCAATCCCTGGGGCTTTTGTATGAGTATGGAGACGGCGTCGCGCAGGATTACGAGCAGGCCGCCGCGCTGTACCGGCAGGCGGCGGAGCAGGGAGACGCCGTTGCGCAAGGAAACATTGGCCTGATGTACGAGTTGGGCCGCGGTGTGGCGCAGGATTACGGGCTGGCCGCCCAGTGGTATGAAAAAGGCGCGCAGCAGGGCGATATCGCCGCGCAGAATAACCTTGCCCGCCTGTATGAAGACGGTCTCGGCGTTGCGCAGGATATCGGCCAGGCCGTGTACTGGTATGAGCAAGCCGTTGCCCAGGGGCACGCGGACGCCATGTACAACCTTGGTTTGCTTTATGAGGAGGGCACTGCGCTGCCGCGGGATGACGCCAAAGCGTTCGCCCTGTACGAGCGGGCGGCGCAGCTGGGGCTGGCCGCCGCGCAGGACAGCCTGGGTCTTTTGTATGAGGACGGGCTTGGCACAAAGCAGGATATTGCGCAGGCGCTGTACTGGTATGAGCAGGCCGCGGAACAGGGAAACCGGTATGCGCAGTACCATCTTGGGCTGATGTACGCGTTTGGCAACGGCGTGGAGCAGGATTATGAGAAGGCGGCGGCGCTGTACCAGCTATCGGCCGATCAGGGTTGCGCCGGGGCGCAGAACAACCTGGGCAACCTCTACAAAGCGGGCGATGGCGTGGCGCAGGATTATGCCCTGGCGCTGCGGTGGTATGAAGCGGCCGCCCAGCAGGAAGACGCTACGGCAGAATACAACCTGGGGCTGCTGTATGATTTCGGCATCGGCGTAACGCAGGATTACAGCGTGGCGGCGCAGTGGTACAGCCGGGCCGCGGAGCATGGCGACTCCAGCGCGCAGGTGAACCTCGGCTATCTCTACAGCACGGGAAGCGGCGTGGAAAAGAATGAGGAAACCGCGGTGGCGTGGTACCGCAAGGCGGCCATGCAGGAAAACGCCTTGGGGCAGTATAACCTCGGCGTGATGTACGATGAGGGCATGGGCGTACCCATGAACGATTTTGTGGCGCTCTGCTGGTATCGCCGGGCTGCGGACCAGGGTCACGTCAGTGCGCAGTACAACCTCGGCGTGATGTATGAAACCGGCGAAGGCGTGGACCCGGACGCCGCCACCGCGGTTTACTGGTATCGGATGGCCGCCGCGCAGGGGCATAAAAAGGCGCAGAACCGGCTAGACAAGCTGCTGGGAACCGGCAATTGAACCGCGGCGCCGCCGTTAGAAACCGTTGACCGGCGCGTACCCCGGCCGTGCGCTTTCCGTGCGCCGGCCGGTTTTTCATGCCGCGCTTACATTTTTCTGGTATAATGAAGGCCGGATTTCCGGCCGCGCCGCCGGAGCGCAGCGGGATGCGCGGTTTCGCCATATTCCGCGCGGGAAGGGGTTGTGCCATGCGCGTCGCCCAGATCAACGTCACCTCGGAGCTTTCCACGGGGAAAATCGCCCTGGCCATCTGCGAAACCCTGCAGCAAAGCGGCCACGCGGCGCTTTTGTGCTACTCCCGCGGCGGCATACCGCAGGGCGTTCCCGGCTACCGCATCGGCAGCCGCGCGGATACGCTGGTTCACGCCGGGCTTGCGCGCTTTCTGGACTGCGCCGGGTTTCTGTCCCGCGGGGCCACCAAAAAGCTCGTACGCCAATTGAAACTGTACAAGCCGGATCTCGTACACCTGCATAACCTGCACGGGTATTACCTGAACCTGCCCATTCTAATGGAGTATCTGCAAAACGCGGGCGTTCCCGTGGTGTGGACGCTGCACGATTGCTGGCCGTTTACGGGGCACTGCGCGCATTACAGCATGGCGCGGTGCGAGCGTTTCATATCGGGCTGCCACCACTGCCCCAATCAAAAACAGTATCCGGCGAGCGTTCTATTGGACCGCTCCCGCCAGAACTGGCGCAAAAAGCGCGAGATCCTCACCGCGCTTCCCGACCTCACCCTGTGCGCGCCTTCCCGGTGGCTGGCGGGGGAGGCGCAAAAATCGTTCCTGGGCGGCTACCCGGTGCGCGTGCTCCCCAGCGGGATCGATCTGTCCGTCTTCCGTCCCGCCGGGGAAGAGGCTGTGCAGACCGTGATCGACCGCTACCGGCTTGCGCGCTTTGGCAGCAAGCCCATCCTTTTAAGCGCCGCCAGCGCGTGGCGCGCCGCCAAGGGCATTAACGACCTTATCGATCTGCAGGCGCTTTTACAGGACGAGGCGGTGATCGTGATCGCGGGGCTGACGGCAAAACAGATGGAAATTCTGCCGC
>JAEWTC010000046.1 GCA_023459675.1 Bacillota bacterium
TAGCGCGCGCTGTGCACGCCAGGCGCTCCATTCAGCGCGGCCACGGCGATCCCGCTATCGTCGGCCAAGGTCGGCAAACCGCAGAACCGCATCACCGCTTCCGCTTTGATCTTTGCGTTATCCTCGAAGGTTTCGCCGTCTTCCACAATCTCGTCGGTAAATCCCAGCTCCCGCATGCCGACGGGTTCACAGATCCCGTGCAATAGCTCGCGCAGCTCCTGCAGTTTATTTGCATTGGACGTCGCTACCGCAATCCGGGGGAGGGGCAGCAGATGCGCGCAGTCCGAAAGCGCCTTCCGCTGCGCCCGCATCAGGCCGAGAATCCCCTTCCTGCCGAGGCCGAGCAGCGTACGCAGCTCCCGGTCGGAAAACGCGCGGCCTTCTCCTGTGCCCTGCAGTTCAATGAAATCGCCCAGCTGGTTCATCACAAGGTTCATATCCGCCTGCGCGCCGGAATCCTCGCTGTAGCAAAGATCCAGCAGCGCCTCGTTGCCTGCGATGCCGACGCTCACCGCCGCAATTTGCGAGACGATCGGGTTGACCGCAAGAATTCCGCTTTGCATGAGCTTGTGCACCGCAAGCGTCAGCGCGACGAACGCGCCGGTGACGGACGCGGTACGCGTGCCGCCGTCTGCCTGCAGCACGTCGCAATCCAGCGTAACGGTGCGCGGGCCTAGCAACTGTAAATTGACCGCCTGCCGCAGCGAGCGGCCGATCAGACGCTGAATTTCAACGCCCCGCCCGTCCTGCTTGATCCCGTCGCGCTTTTTCCGCGTATTGGTGGAGGCGGGCAGCATCGCGTATTCGGCCGTGACCCAGCCCTGGTTCATATCCCTTAAGAAAGGAGGCACGCCTTCTTCAACGCTTGCCGTACAGATGACCTTGGTATTGCCAACGGATATCAAACAGCTTCCGCAGGCTGTTTTTACAAAATCAATTTCAATCGCGCACGCCCGCGCTTGTTCTGCCGTTCGCCTGTCCGCTCGTTTCACATTCGGCACGCCCTTTCATCCGCTTGGTTTCCATGCCATTATACGTTTTGGGTTTGCTGTTGTCCAGCGACGGCGATCTGTGCTATCATCTAGGGAATGCATGGAAAGAGGTGGGGAAGATGGCGCTGGACGGTTTCACACTCTCTTTCATGACGCGCGAACTCAGCGATCAGCTTCTTGGCGGGCGCGTGGATAAGATCAACCAGCCGGAACGCGACCTCCTGGTTATGTTGATTCGCAATAAAGGCGCTAATCACAAGCTGCTGCTGAGCGCGAACGCAAACAACGCACGCGTGCAGATTACGGAGCAAAACATTGAAAACCCCGCCGAGCCTCCCGTGCTTTGCATGCTGGCCCGCAAGCATTTCACGGGCGCGCGGGTTGCCGATATCCGGCAGCTGGGCTGCGACCGCGTGCTGACGTTCACCTTTCAGTGCATCAACGAGATGGGCGACGAGGTGCAAAAGTCCATCGTTGCAGAGATCATGGGCAGGCACTCCAACCTCACGCTGGTGGATGAAAACTCGCATACCATCGACTGCGTCCATCATGTGAACGCGGATATCAGCCGCGTGCGGGTATCCATGCCGGGCAAACCCTTCACCATGCCGCCGGAACAGGATAAGCTGGACCCGTTTACCATGACGGCGGACATGCTGGCCCAACGGCTGTCCGCGTTATCCAGCCCGCTCCATAAAGGGCTGATCGAAACCGTCAGCGGTTTGTCCGCCGCCAGCGCGCGGGAGCTTTGCGCGCAAACGGGGCTGGACGAAGCCGCACCCTGCGGCCTTCTCAATTGTGCCGCCGCGGCTAAGAGCATAACGGCGGCGTTCGAAAGACTGCAAAAGGCAGCCGCGCCGGTGCTGCTGTGCAACGATCAGGGGCAAGGCGTGGATTATCTCCCGTTTCCGTTTTTAACGTTCGCGCGCGAAACGCAAAGAAGCTGCGCCTCTCTCAGCGCCGCGATGGACGCCTGCTACGGCGAGCGGGAGCTTGCGGCGCGCATGAAGCAGCGCGGCGAGGGTATCCATAAACGTGTGAAAAGCAACATCGCGCGCCTGGAAAAGAAACGCGAAAAGATGCTGGAAACGTTGTCTCAAAACGACCGCGCGGAACAAAACCGCGTATTCGGAGAACTGCTGACCGCCAATCTTCACCTGATCGGCAAAGGCGCGGCCTCCGTAAAGGTCGTGAATTATTACGACGAAGCGCAGGCGGCGGTCGACATCCCCCTCCAGCCGGAGCTTTCCGCGGCGCGCAACGCGCAGGCATATTATAAGAAATACCGCAAGGCCAAAGGCGCGCAGCAATATGCGCAGAAGGAACTGGGGACGATCGAAACCGAGCTTGAAACGCTGGAAACCGTTCTGGACGACCTGGATAAATGCACCGCCGTGGCGGACCTGAACGAGATCCGCTATTTCCTGATTGAGAACGGCTTTCTGCGGCCCGATCCGGCCGCGGCCAAGCACAGGAAGCTCAAGGAAGGGGAGCCGTACCGTTTCCGCGCGGCCGACGGCACGGAAATCACCGTCGGGAAAAACTCGGTGCAAAACGACCGGATCACCTTGCATGCGCGCCCGGACGAGACCTGGCTGCATGCGCAGGGGATTCCCGGCTCGCACGTACTCATCCGCTCGGAAGCAAAGCCCGCGGACGAAACCTTGCTGCTGGCGGCAAAGCTGGCGCTGTACTTCAGCAAGGGCCGCAACCACCCGAATTTTCCGGTGGATTACACCAAGCGCAAGCATGTGAAAAAGAAGTCCGGAACGCCCGCGGGATTTGTAATCTACCAGAACTTCCAAACGATCCACGTCGGGCTGTCGGCCCAGGATTTTGAAACTATTAAGCAAAAGGTAATGGAAACGGCGGGAGGGGTACGATGACCACGCAGATCCGCGTCGCCACGGAAAAGGATGCTCCGTTTGTTCACGACGTTTACGGTTATTATGTGGAAAACACAAGCGTGACGTTCTCCACCGAGAATCCCCCGGTGGAAAGCTATGCGCAGAAAATCCGGCATACGCTGGAGACGTATCCGTTCCTCATCCTGGAGGCGGACGGAGCGCCTGTCGGCTTTGCGTACGCTTCGCAGATACGCCCCCACGAAGCCTACCGCTGGACGGCGGAGGCGACGATCTATCTGGCGCCGGACGCGCCCAGACGCAAGGGGCTTGGACGGCTTTTATACGGGGAGCTACTGCGGCTGCTCCGGGAACAGGGGTTTCAAACGGCATTCGGCGTCATCACAGCGACCAACGAACCGAGTTTGCGGATGCACGAGCGCATGGGCTTTTCCAAAGCGGGCGTATTCAAACGAATGGGCAATAAACGCGGCGAATGGCTGGACGTGGTCTGGATGGAGAAAACGCTGCTCACGCTGCCGGACATGCCGAAGTCCCCGACGCCCTTTTCCGCGTTCCCTAAGCCGTAAAGGGAATACCGCTTGCGTTACCCCCTGCGTTCCTGTACAATATTCCTGATCCTCGCAGGCGGCAAGGCGTGCTGGCGGTGTTTAGGCCGTAACCCTGCGCCGAATGCGCAGGTTGGAGCGGGAATATGCGGATCCAGCTTTACTCGCCGCCGCGCAGCGGCAAACGTTTTGGTTTGCTTCCGCGCTGACGGCGGTTTCGGCGGCAACCTGCCGGAGTAACAGAATATGATGAAGAAACAGGACGTTCAGGAAGTGCTGCGCAGATTTCGGGCGTTGTACCCCGACGCGAAACCCGAACTGCACTTTTCCAATCCATATGAAACGCTGATCTCCGTGATGCTTTCCGCACAGAGTACGGACGTACAGGTCAATAAGGTGACGCCCGTTTTGTTTGCAAAGTATCCGGAAGTCCGCGCCCTGGCGGAAGCAAACGTAGAGGACGTATTCCTCATCGTGCGCAGTTGCGGTTTCAAAAGCAAGGCGGCAAACATCGTGCAGGCAAGCAGGCTGATCCTGCTCCGTCACGCCGGCCAGGTGCCGGACAGCATGGAGGCGCTCACGGCGTTGCCGGGCGTCGGCCGTAAAACGGCGAACGTCGTGCTTGCCAACGCGTTTCAACAGCCAACCATCGCGGTGGATACGCATGTATTCCGCGTCAGCAACCGTATCGGCCTGGCGCAGGCGAAAACCGTGGAGGAAACGGAACGCCAGCTGATGCGGGCCATTCCCAAAGCGGACTGGATCGAGGCGCATCACTGGCTGATTTATCACGGCAGGCGTGTTTGCAAGGCGCGCAACCCCGCATGTGAAACCTGTGCCATCGCGCCGTACTGTCAATATCGTAAGGGCCTCTGAAAGGAAACTATGGCGTCATTTGTAGATCGCGTAAGCATTAAGGTGAAAGCGGGCAACGGCGGCAACGGCTGCGTATCCTTTCACCGGGAAAAATTCGTACCCAACGGCGGCCCGGACGGCGGCGACGGCGGCAACGGCGGCAACGTGGTTGTATTTGCCGATACCAACATGCATACGCTGCTGGACTTCCGCTTTACCAGCAAGTACTTCGCGGAAAACGGCGAAGACGGCAGCTCCGGCCGCTGTCACGGCAAGCAGGGGGAAGACCTGATCATCAAAGTACCCGTCGGCACGGTATTTTATCTGGAATCGGAAAACCGGGTGATTGCGGATATGCATACGCCCGGGCAGATGAAAACCATCCTGTACGGCGGGCGCGGCGGCCACGGGAACGCGCGCTTTGCCACGCCAACCCGCCAGGCTCCCAACTTTGCCAAGCCCGGCCTCCGGACCGAGATTACAGAGGTGCGGCTGGAACTGAAAACGATCGCGGACGTGGGGTTGGTGGGGTATCCCAACGTCGGCAAGAGCACTTTGCTTGCCGCCCTGACCGCCGCCAAACCGAAGATTGCCAATTATCATTTCACCACCTTAACGCCGAATCTCGGCATCGTAAAGCGCTATGAAACCAGCTTTGTGCTGGCGGATATACCCGGATTGGTGGAAGGCGCAAGCGAGGGCGTCGGCCTCGGGCACGATTTCCTGCGGCATGTGGAGCGCACAAGGCTGCTGCTGCACGTTGTGGACGCCGCCGGAAGCGAAGGGCGCGACCCGGTCGAGGACTTCCAAACCATTAACCGCGAGCTGCAGGCGTACGGGGAACCTATCGGCAGGCCGCAGGTGGTCTTGCTCAACAAATGCGATCTGCTGACCGACGACGCGCAAAAGGATGCGCTTGTTACGGCATTCGCAAAGCTTGGCTATACGGCGTATCCCATCAGCGCGGCTGCCCGGCAGGGGCTGGATCCCGTGCTGGATGAGGTTGTAAAACTGCTCAAGGAGTTGCCGCCGCCCATGACGTACCCGGAAACGGAGGTCGACGGGTTTGCCTCCAAGACGGAATTCGAGATCAAAATGGACGGCAGCGTTTTCGTGGTGGAAGGGCCGGCCATCGAATACATCCTCAACAGCGTGAATTTTGACGACGAGGAAAGCATGAACTGGTTCCACCGCACGCTCAAGGAACGGGGCGTGATTGACGCGCTTCGCGAAGCCGGGGCGGCGGAAGGCAGCACCGTGCGGATCGATAATATGGAATTTGATTTCGTAGAATAGGAATGAGAATATGACGGGAAAACAAAGAGCAACGCTCCGCAGTTATGCCAACGGCCTGGATACCATCCTCTACATCGGCAAGGACGGCATTACGGACGCAACGCTGAAGGAAGCTTACGACGCGCTGGAGGCGCGCGAGCTGATTAAATGCGCCGTGCAGCAGGGCAGCGAGCTGAGCGCACGGGAAGCGTGCGACCTGCTATGCGAGAAAACAAACGCGGTCGCGATTACGGTAATCGGCCGCCGGTTTGTGATCTACCGGGAAAGCAACACCAACAAGCATTTTCTGATCTAGAAACGCATTGCGCGGAAGGGCGGCAGAAACGTGATCGAAACGGTGTTTCGAGCATTGCAGGAGATACGGCTGCCGTATGCGCTTTACGAAATGGATATCCATGGCCGGGTGGAGGAAACGCTGCGTTCAAAAAACATTGCGTATATTCACGAAGCCAGGCTCTCCAAAGGCTGCCGGATTGATTATCTGGCCGGCAGCGTCGGTATTGAAATCAAAAAAGGAAAACCGAACCGCAGCCGCTTGCTGGAACAGCTGGAGCGGTATTTATCAAACGACGCGCTATCAGGCATCATCGTGGTGAGCTGGTACAGCGTGACCGTACCCGCGCTTATCGGCGGCAAGCGGGTGGAGCGCGTGATCCTGTCGCAATTATGGGGGCCGAGTCTGCCATGAGTATGTCTGCGGGATTACCCCCGTATCTGCGCATCGACGGCGCACAGCCGGACGGCGCTCCGGTTTACGGTACGCTCAGTTATAACCGCCGCAGCGATTGCTGGGTGATCAAAGCCGATCCCAACGTGACGGAGCTTTGCAAGCGCCTGTTCCCGGGTACGGTAGCGCACCGCCGGGGCGAGGCGCGCTTCACGGCGCACCGGCGGATTATTGCGGACTTGAACTGGCTGATGATGCGCTACCCGCTGGAAGTGGCGCAGCGTGACCGCGCCCGCTGGGCCGATGCGCTTTCACAGGCGCGCGCGTACGTGCTGGAGCGGCAGGCCGCGATGCGTACCCCGGCGAGGATCAAGCCGGATCAGACGACGTTCCTTGGAACGCTGACGGCGTTTCAGGAAGAAGGCCTCGCCTTCCTGCTGCGTACGGACCGCTGCCTGCTGGCGGACGAGATGGGGCTTGGCAAAACGGTGCAGTCGCTTGCGCTTTTATCGCATCTGTCGGCATATCCGGCCCTCGTCATCGCCCCGGCGCACCTGATCCGCAACTGGGAAACCGAAATCGGCCGCTTCATCCGCAAGGAGGACGGCAGCCCCGTGACGGTTCATGCCGTAAAGGGGCTGAAACCCTATCCGCTCCCGCCCGCCGATATTTATCTGATGCATTATCTGCTGCTGCGCGGCTGGAAAACAGAGCTTCCCAACGCCGGGATCGAATACGTTCTCTTCGACGAAATACAGGAACTCCGGCATAGCGGCACGGAGAAGTATTCCGCGGCCAGCCTTCTTGCCGAACGCGCGGGCAGGGTAATCGGGCTGAGCGGAACGCCCATCTATAACCGCGGCGCGGAAATCTGGAACGTGATCAACATTCTGGATTTTCACTTTCTGGGCAATTATGAGAGCTTTACCCGCGAATGGTGTTACGGATATGGAAACCAGATCGTGCAAAAACCTGAGCTCCTGGGCGATTACCTGCGCCGGGAAGGCATTATGATCCGGCGTACCAAGCAGGATGTGCTGTACGATCTGCCGCCCAAGCGGCGGTTGGTGATGACGATTGAAAGCAATCAGGCGATCTACGATAAACTTATGACGCCGGTTGCGCCAAAGCTGGAACAGTTGCGAAACGGCGGGGATTTGACCGGGTCGGAGCGCTCCGTGCTCAAGATGGAGATCGAGCAGGGGGAGCGGCAGGCAACCGGCATCGCCAAAGCGCCCTTCGTATCCCAGTTCGTCCGCGCGCTGCTGGAAGGCGGCGAAAAGGTTCTGCTGTTTGCGCATCATCATCAGGTGATGGATCATTACAAAAGCGATCTGCAACCGTTTTCTCCGTGCTTTATCACGGGCAGGGAAACGCAAAAACAAAAGGAAGCGGCGCTGGACAAGTTCATGACCGGGAAATCCAACCTGTGCTGCATATCGCTTCGGGCATGCTCGGGCTTGAACCTCCAGCAGGCAACCTGCGTGGTATTCGGGGAGCTGGATTGGTCTCCCGCCGTGCACAGCCAGGCGGAGGACCGGGCGCACCGGATGGGGCAGAAGGATTCCATCCTGTGTTATTACCTGGTTTCCGGCGGCGGCAGCGATCAGGACATGCAGGACGCGCTGGGCTTAAAGGTAAGCCAGTTTACCGCTTTGATGGGGGATACGGTGAAAACGCAGGAGGAAATTGTGACCGAATCCCAGTATGCGCAGCGGTATATTGAACAGCTCATACGGCGCTTATTGGACAAAACGGAAGCGACACAATAAATATTACATAAATATTAAATTATCACTTGACATTGTTAATACAATTTCATAGAATGTACATGTTTGGACAGTTATGTCTATTTTCGAGTATGCACGGAGGAACCGATATGAGAACTCGCCTGCAAAGAACGATATCCGTCATGGTTGGATTGGTGCTGACCGTACTGGCATTTGCGCCTGCGACGGCCGCGACCTATCCCTACGACACGCAATCGGCGGATAGCGTAAACCTGCGAAAATATGCGTCATCCTCTTCTGTGGTGCTCGCCTACATCCAGCGCGGCGATACCGTCACGCTGCTTGGAGAAAGCGGTTCCTACTATAAAGTGCAGTACGGGGACGAGATTGGTTACGCCAAGAAGGAGTTCATTAACGGCGTAAGTCAAAAGGATAATCCCAGCTATGTCGCCGCGAGCCTTGGAACCGTGACGGATTACCCCTATACCACCACCACCAACGCCCAGGTGAGAATGCGCAGCAGGGCAAGCGATACCGCGTCCGTAGTGCAGTATGTACCGGCGGGCGGCATTATCACCGTAAGCTCCGTGACGGGTAACCGGTACGCCAAGGCGACGTACGCCGGAAAAACAGGATATATCCTGACCGACTTTATCAACCTCGCGGCAGCCGTTCCCACGCCGACGCCCGTTCCCGAAGCCATTGTGGATCCCAAAGCGCAGAAGTATCCGGAGCTGAAATTCGGCGACGAGGGCACGTTCGTTACGGCGCTGCAGGAAGCGCTGACCGAGCTTCGCTATTATAAGGCGGCGGTGGACGGTAAATACGGCGCAGGCACGAAAACCGCCGTGACGTCCTTTGAGGCAAAAAATAAACTGACGCAGGACGGCGTTGCGGACGCCGAGCTTTTATTCCTGCTGTTTGAAGGCACGCCCAGAAACTACGGCGGCTATAAAAAGGCTGTGAAAACTGTGCCGCCTATTTACGGAATCACCATGGAATACGGCGACAAGGGCGAACCTGTGAAGCAAATGCAAACGCGGCTTCAGGCGCTTGGGTATTTCAAGAGCGAGATTACCGGCTTGTTCAACGCCGCTACGCGCACCGCGCTGAAGGCATTCCAGAAAAAGATGAGTATTGCCAACGACGGCGTCGCAACCCCGGACGTGCAGACCATTCTCTACAGCGCATCCGCCATATCTTCGGGCGACGCCGTTACGCCGACGCCCGTTGTGACGGCCACCATCGCGCCGCCGGCGGCTACGGTGCGCATGGGGGATTCGGGGGACGACGTCGTGCGTCTCCAGACGCGCCTGCAGGTATTAGGCTATTATACCGGGAAGATCGACGGTAAATTCGGCAGCGATACCTACACTGCGCTGACTACGTTCCAAACGAAAAACAACCTGAAGGCGGACGGCATTTGCGGTACGACCACCATCAGCGCGCTGTTCTCCGCGGACGCCGTTTCTGTCGGCCCGGCGCCCACGCCGAAACCCACCGGGCAAATCACGGTCACGGAAGATACCGTAACCGTAATACAAACGGGTTCCATCGGGGTTGCCGTTCAAAACCTGCAAAGGCGGCTGCAGGAACTCGGGTATTACGTATCCCGCCTGGACGGCGTGTACCTGAACAGCGATATGAACGCCGTCATCGCGTTCCAGAAAGCGCACGGGCTTACCGCGGATGGTAAGGCCGGGTATGAAACGCAGAAGCTGTTATACAGCGATAAAGCCAAGGCGGCTGCCGTAAACGCCGGCGCGGAAGAAGAAACCAAGCAGTATGCAACCCTGCGCTACGGCGACAGCGGCACGGAAGTATCGCAGATGCAGGCGCGCCTCATAGCGCTTGGATATCTCCAGGGGCAGGCGGACGGGGATTTCGGCCTTGCCACGAAAGAAGCCGTGGTGCAGTTCCAGCGCGAGAACGGCATGGTGCGCGACGGGATCGCCGGCAGCCAAACGCTGATTGCGCTGTACTCCGAAAAAGCGGCGGACACCAAGCTGGACACGTCCAAAGCGCTGACCCTGGGGATGGTCTCCAGCACGGTCCGTTTACTGCAGAGCCGGCTGATCTCCCTCGGGTATTTGAAAGGATCGGCGGACGGCCAATTCGGCCCGCTAACCAGCCTTGCCCTGATTGAGTTCCAAAAAGCGCAAAGCCTTACGGCCAACGGAATTGCCGGAACGGCTACGCTGAAGGCGCTGAATAAAATCCTCGAAGAAGCGGAAGCCAAGAAAGTCGCGGCCGTTGCGCCCAACGTCAACGGCGCAATCAGCCCTTCCCGCGTCCGGTATGCGAACTGGTACGACGAAATCCGGGATGTTGCGCGCCAATATCCCAACGTAACCGTTTACGATTATGCCACCGGCCTCAGCTGGCACATCACGCTGTTTAGCTTCGGCGCGCATGCCGACGGTTATCCGACGACCGCCGATGATACCGCGAAAATGCTGCAGGCGTTTGGCGGAGCAACAACCTGGACGCCCAAACCCGTTTGGGTGGCGTTCAGCAACGGCAGCGTTTATATGGCAACCACGCATGATACGCCCCACGGCGTCATGCCAATCTCAAACAATAACTTCAGCGGCCACCTTTGCATCCACTTCCCCAGAACGGCGGATCAGGTGGCTGCAATCGGCCCGTATGCCACGACTCACCAAAAGGCGGTTGACCTTGGGTGGACGGCCACGCTGGCAATGGCGACGATCAATTAAACGAACGGAAAATCAGGCGTTTTCTTCGATGAATGGGAGCGGGATGGAGTTGCCTTCCTGCTCCCATAATTTATCCAAATGGTAAAACTCGCGTTCCTGCGGCATGAAAATATGAATAAACACGGAGCCGTAATCCAGCACAACCCAACGGCTGCCGGAGTGACCGTCTTTACGGAGCGGGGATAACCCTTGCAGGAACAGCTTGTCTTCCACGTCCTCGGCCAGCGCTCTTGCCTGCAGCGCGTTTCTGCCGGAGGCAATCACCATCACTTCCGTGATCGTCGTCATTTTGGATACGTCGAGCATCGTAATGTTGTGCGCGCCTTTTTTGTACAGCGCTTCCGAGGCCAGAAAACCCAGTTCTCTTGATGTCATCCGAAGGTCCTCCTCATTCATGAGCTAACTCTTTCAGCCACCGTAATACATCCTCGGTTGCCGGATGAAGCGGCCTTTTTGTTTGCGCTACGTATGCTTTGGAGCACAGGAGCATGCGATACGTTGCCTGTGCAAGGTTCTGGTCGGCCAGCGCGCGTATTTGCGCAAGCTCGGGCATGTCGTCGCGGTAGGGTTCAATTTTGTCCGCAAGAAAAATTACCATATCCATTGCCGTCATGCCCACATAGCCTGTGGTATGCGCGGAGATTGCGGTGAGGACGTCCTGCCGCTGCACGCCGTATCTGGTTTTGGCGAGCGCCGCGCCTACCGGCCCGTGCAGCAGGCCGGGGGAATGAAATTCCGCCTCCAGCAGGGAGAGATTCTCATTGAGCGCGATCGTCTGCATCGTTTTAAGCCCCATGCATTTAGCGCAGTCATGCAGCAGCGCGGCAAGCTCGCAGGCAGGCACGTCCAACCCGTGAAGCTTCGCCAGCCTTTGCGCCGTATAGGCGACGGCAAGCGAATGCAGCAGGCGGTCCTCGCTTAAGTCCTCCCTGAGCAAGGGATAGGCCTGCGCGCCGCCCGGGGGAACATCGGCGCAGCCGTAAAGGCCCATAACCCGAATATACTCGATGACCTCCGGAGACAGAAGTGAATCGTCGAAAATGCCGTCGCGGATCTGGCGGCGGATGTCCGACGCGCTGACGTCCTGCGGGGCAAGGGTGAGAAACTGGAAAACGGCGCCCTTGGCTTTCAGCGCCTGCACGTAGGGATGGTCGGCCAGGTTTTGATACTGCCGCAAACATACGACGAACGTACACTGTTTGAATACTTCCAGCGGCTGCACCCAGTTCTCCAGATCAAACAGGGTGTCGTCGCCGATGATATAGAACAGATCGGCGTTGGGGTTTCTGCGATGTAAAATTTTCAACGTATCCACGGTGTACATGATTCCCGCGCGGATCATTTCGATGTCGGAAATGGCGAGCTCCTCGTAGGGAATCAACGCAAGCCGCATCATCTCATACCGATGCGCAGCCTGCGCCAGTTCCGTATGCTTATGCGGCGGATTTCCATTGGGAATCAGGAAAACCTTATGGAGCTTCAGCTCCTTGAGCGCGCCGAGGGCTATCTGCAAATGCCGCCGATGAACAGGGTTAAAGCTTCCGCCCAGTATGCCGATCCTGCTTCGTGCCACATTTGCGCCCCCTTTCTAAACCATAGTATACTCCAGATCGCCGCAAATAGGAAGCCCGCGGCGCATGCTTCCGCCTCTGTTTACAAGGCGGGGTTATCTGGGCTATAATAATCGCATGCCGACGCCAATACCTCTGGATTGGACGGCGGCGCGGGGACCACGGTTTCCATCATCAAATCGTCGGGTATCAAATTTGAACTCGAACGGAGGCAATGTTTATGACCCAATCCGGCAGGAAACTCACAAGCGACCAGATCACAAGGCTGACCATCACCGGTATGCTGTCCGCGCTCATCCTCATCATGGTGTACACGCCCATCGGCCTGCTGCGGCTGCCCGGAACATCCATCGAAATCACGCTGATTACCATCCCGGTACTGATCGGCTTACTGGCGGAAGGGCCTACGGTCGGCGCAATTCTGGCGCTGGTGTTCGGCGCCGGTACGATGCTCAAGGGGCTGGTCGCGCCGGCTACGCCGTTTGACCCGTTCTTCATCAATCCCATGGTATCGGTCATTCCGCGGCTGCTGATTCCGATTGCCGCGTGGGCAACGTTCAACTTCGTCAAAGCGCTGCTTCCCAAGAATAAACGGATGATATCCGTCGCCTGGTCCGTTTCGGCGCTGGTCGGCAGCGTAACCAATACCGTATGCGTGCTGCTGGCGCTCTTCCTGGTGTATCGGACGCAGATCAACGGCATTCTCAGCAATCTGGGCCTGGAGCAATATGCGAACGCCGCGGGTAAGTTCCTTTTCTTCGGTGTGGCGCTGCCAAACGGAATACCGGAAGCACTCGCCACCATGATCCTGGTACCGGCCGTCATGGTTGCGGTTTCGGCGGTAAAAAAACGCAGGTAGAAGGAGCGTTCGTATGATCCTGACCATGGACGTTGGCAATACAAATATCAAGACCGCGTTGTTTAACGGCGACGCGTTGGTGAAGTACGGCCGGTTTTCCACCGATATCACCCGGACGTCCGATGAGTACGGCATCCTGTTTGAAAGCCTATTCCGGCATGACGGACTTAAGCTGAGCGACGTGGACGGCATCGCGATGTCCAGCGTCGTTCCCACGATGAATTTCACGCTGGAGCATATGTGTAGGAATTACTTCGGCATGATGCCCATGATGGTGGAGCCCGGTATCAAGACAGGGATCAACATCAAGTACGAGAACCCGCGCGAGCTTGGCAGCGACCGTATTGCCAACGCCGTGGCCGCCTATGAAGAATACGGCGGGCCATGTATCTTCATCGATTTCGGCACGGCAACTACCTTTGGCGCGATTGATCAGGACGGATGCTTTCTGGGCGGGTGCATCTATCCGGGTATTAAGCTGTCCAGCGAAGCGCTGGTCGGCAGCGCGTCCAAACTGCCGCGTTTCGAGCTGGTCAAAACGGAAACCGTGATCTGCAAAACGACGATCACCAATTTGCAGTCCGGCGTTTTCTATGGCACCATCGGCCTGGTCAACTACATCGTAAAACGGATGCGTGCGGAATTGAACGCGCCAAACGCCGTGGTGGTTGCAACCGGCGGGCTGGCAACTTTGTTCAAGCACGATGATCCCGTGATCGACCATTTCGACGGTTTGCTGACGCTCAAAGGGCTTCGCATTCTTTATCACCGCAATCGCAAGCACGAAAGGAAAACGCAGCCATGATTCAAAAAGTCACCATCGGGTTTCTGGGATGCGGCAACGTAGGCAGCGGCGTGTGGCGGCTGCTGCAGGGATTCGCGGGCGATATTGAGCACCGAGCGGGGCTTTCGTTCCATGTGAAGAAAGTTCTCGTGCGTACGCTGGGCAAGGAACGCGGCATTCAGTTCCCAAGCGGCGTGCTCACCACGCGGCCCGAGGACGTGCTGGATGACCCTGAAATTCAGATGGTCGTAGAGTTTCTGGGCGGAGAGGAACCCGCCTACACCCATATGCTGCAAGCGCTGAAAAACGGAAAGACCGTGATTACGGCAAACAAGGTTGCGTTTGCGCTGCATTGGCACGAGCTGCAAAAAGCGGCCAAGCAAAACGGCGTCGGCTTATACTACGAGGCGGCCGTGTGCGCGGCGATCCCCATCATCCACACGCTGGAGGAGAGCCTGCAGGCGAACCGTATCTCCAAACTTTTAGGCATCGTCAACGGAACGACGAACTACATTCTCTCCCGGATGAGCAAGGAAAACGCCGATTATCAAACGGTTCTGCAGGATGCGCAGCGCCTGGGCCTGGCCGAGCCGGATCCTTCTGCCGACGTGGAAGGGCTGGACGCGGCATACAAGCTCAGCATTCTGGCATCGATGGCGTTCCACGGACGCGTGCCGTTTGAAGACGTTTTTGTGGAAGGCATCACCGAGATTACCGCGGAGGATATCCGCTGCGGCGATGAGCTTGGGTATACCTTGAAGCTCCTTGCCATTGCCAAACGCAGCGGAATGAACGTAGAAACGCGCGTACATCCCACCTTTATCCCAAGCGACCACCCGCTGGCCAACGTCAACGGTTCCTTTAACGCGGTATACCTGTTCGGCCATGCCTGCAAGGAAATGATGCTTCTGGGCCGCGGCGCGGGCGATATGCCCACGGCAAGCGCCATCGTCAGTGATCTGGAACGCGCCGCGACGACCACGAATCACCGCTACCCGACTTTCGTCAACGAGCTGAACCCCAAAGTGGCGCTTTCGAACACGCGGGATTGGAAATGCCCGTTCTATATCCGTATGCATGCAAACGATCAGCCAGGCGTACTGCGCGATATCGCCAGCGCCTTTGCCGATGCCGGCGTCAGCCTTGCCGCCGTTCAGCAAAAAGGTGTAGTGCACGACGGCTACGTAACGCTGGTCATTATCACGCACGTCGCCGGGGAGAAGGCCATTCAATGCGCGCTGCGGGCCATCGGGCCCGAGGTTGCAACCCTGGCGAGCATTATCCGCGTAGAGCAGGACTTGCCTGCCCTCCAAAACGATGAATCGGAGACCGTATGAAGGAAGTATTATTGACCGTTGCCGTCGCGGTGATCGGATACCTGCTGGGCACGATTTCCACCGGGATACTGATTTCGAACCGCGCGGGCGTAAACATCCGCGATGCCGGCAGCAAGAACACCGGCGCGAGTAACGTGCTGCGCGTGCTGGGCGTACGCAGGGGCATCCTCACGTTTTTGGGAGACGCTTTGAAAGCCGTGCTTGCCTGCCTGGCCGGCAGCCTGCTTTTACCCGGCGCTACCTTCGGCATTGCATGGTTTGGGGTGATGGTCGGCGGTTTGTTCGTCATCATCGGCCACAACTGGCCTTGCTTTTTCCACTTTCAAGGCGGTAAGGGGATCGCGGCGTCCACGGCGGTCATTTTGTTCGTGGATCCGCTGGCGGGGGGAATTGCCATTGCGGCATGCGTGCTGGTGATCTTCTGGAAGCGCTACATAAGCCTGGGAAGCCTTACGATGCTTGCCGTATTTCTTGTGCTTACCGTAGCGCTGCATTCCAGTGAATGGTTTGCCTGCGTCTTTGCGGCGGTGCTGTTGATCCTTGGCGTGGTCCGCCATCGTTCGAATATCACACGCCTTCTCAACGGCACGGAAAACAAAATCGGCAGGAAAGCACCTGCCGATGTGTCCGATAAGCAATAGGGGATTACAGGATCATCATCGCGTCCCCAAACGAGAAAAACCGATACTTTTCATCCACGGCGATGCGGTATACGCGCATCGCTTCTTCTCTGCCCATCAACGCGGAAACCAGCATGATCAGCGTGCTTTCCGGCAGATGAAAGTTCGTGATCAAAGCATCCACAGCCCGAAAGGCGTATCCGGGCGTGATGAATATGTTCGTATCGCCGCGCCTTGCTTGTACCAGCCCCTGCGAATCGGCAACGGATTCCAGCGTGCGAACGCTGGTGGTTCCCACGCAAACGCAGCGGCCGCCGCCTTTGCGCGCCGTATTAATCGCGTCGGCGGCGGTCTGCGCTACCTCATAATACTCGGAATGCATCAGGTGGTCTTCCACATTCTCCGCCGCAACGGGGCGGAACGTGCCAAGCCCGACGTGCAGCAGAATGGGCACGATATCAACTCCGCGGCTGCGCAGCGTATCCATCAGCTGCGGCGTAAAATGCAGCCCGGCGGTCGGCGCGGCGGCGCTGCCGTCCTGCTTTGCGTAAACGGTCTGGTATGTGCTGTTGTCCGCAAGCTGCGTTTGTATATAGGGCGGAAGGGGCATCTGCCCCAGCTCGTTGAGCAGTGTTTCAAATATGCCTTGGTAATGAAAGCGCACTAGCCGCATACCCTGGTCCAGCGTGGAAACGATTTCCGCGCGCAGTTTTCCGTTGCCGAAGCTGCAAAACGCGCCGGGCAGAAGCCGCCGCCCCGGCCGGACAAGCGCTTCCCATTCGTTCTGGTTGTTGCGCTTGAGCAGCAGCAGCTCTACCGGTATCCCGCTGCCCTCCTTTACACCCAACAGCCGCGCGGGAATCACCCTGGTTTCGTTGAGCACCAGCGCGTCGCCGGAACGCAGCAGGGAAGGCAGATCATAGAAATGAAGGTGCCGTACGGTTTTATCCTTACGGTTGTATACCAGCAATCGGGAGTGGTCACGGGGGGAGGCCGGGGTCTGTGCGATCAGCTCCTGCGGCAGATCATAATAAAAATCGGTGGTTTTCAAAAATTACATCCTCATTTGTTCCGTTTCGTCAATCTCGGAATCGCTTCGGAATGCCCGCCCAAGGTGCTCGTAGGCAAGCTTGGTTACGATGCGCCCGCGGGGCGTGCGCACGATAAAACCCAACTGCATCAGATACGGCTCGTAAACGTCTTCAATGGTGTTTACGTCCTCTCCGGTCATGGCGCTCAACGTTTCCAACCCCACGGGGCCGCCCGCAAACTTGTCGATCATCGTAAGCAGCATCGTCCGGTCTACGCGGTCCAGGCCGAGAGGATCGACGTCCAGCATATTCAAGGCGTCCTTCGCCGTTTCCAGCGTTATGCAGCCGTTGCATTTCACCTGCGCATAATCCCGTACGCGGCGCAGCATCCGGTTGGCGATGCGCGGCGTACCGCGGCTTCGGGACGCGATTTCCAGAATACCCGCTTCATCGGTGTCCACGCACAATATCCCCGCGTTGCGTTTTAAAATACGCGCAAGCTCCTCGCTGGAATACAGTTCCAGCCGGAAGAGCATCCCGAAACGGTCGCGCAGCGGGGCGGAGATCAACCCAGGTCTCGTGGTCGCGCCCACGAGCGTAAACCTGGGCAAATCCAGCCGGATGCTCCGCGCGGACGGGCCTTTTCCGATCATGATATCCAGCGCGCAATCCTCCATTGCGGGATACAGAACCTCTTCCACGGAGCGGCTCAAGCGGTGGATTTCATCGATAAACAGCAGGTCGCCGTCGTTCAGGTTGGTCAATATGCTGGCCAAATCGCCCGGCCGGTCAATCGCGGGGCCGCTCGTGATGCGGATATTCTGGCCCATTTCCGCCGCGATAATGCCCGCGAGGGTTGTTTTGCCAAGGCCCGGCGGGCCGTATAACAGCATATGATCAATCGCCTCGCGCCTTTCCAGCGCCGCTTTGATGGATATCCGGAGGTTATTCTTGATGGGTTCCTGCCCAACGTAGTCCCGGAGTGCTTTGGGGCGCAGCGTCGGCTCCGTTTCGTCGTCGCCGCGCTTGAACTCCGTTGTGATCAGGCGATCGTCATCTGGCATGACTGTTCTCCTTTGTTTACTGCTTCTGCGCCATATAGCGCAGCGCAAGCTTGATCAGCTCGTCGGCCGCTTCCGCCTGCCCTTTGACGTTTTTCAGGGCGTCGGCCGCTTCCACCGGCGAATACCCCAGCGATTTCAAGGCGAGCATCGCCTCGCTCAGGGAATCGCCCGCCGCGGCGGTAACATCCGCGCCGGCGGACAAATCCAGCCCGACGTCGCCGGAAAACGCGTCTTTAGATAGCTTATCTTTCAATTCGAGGGCGATGCGCTGCGCGGTTTTCTTGCCGATGCCCTGCGCACGGCTCAGCAAACCTACGTCTCCCGTAATGATGGCAAGCCGAAGATCATCCATCGGCATGCTGCCTAAAATTAGAAGAGCCGACTTGGGGCCGATTCCGCTGACCGAGATCAGATTGAGGAATAAATCGCGTTCATCGCGCGTCAAGAAACCGTACAACTCCATCGCATCGTCCCGGATCACCAGATGCGTGTGCAGCGCGCACGCGTGACCGGCGGACGGCGCGGCGGCGACGGTGTTAAAGCTGCAATGAAGGCGAAAGGCGATCCCGTTGGTCATCAGCAATATTTCCCCGGCAGTCTTTTCATAGACCGTTCCTTCGATTAGCGCGATCATGCAAAGCCCTCACTTCATCCTATATTGGCTGCGTACGGCGCCCATTGCGGAGTGGGTCAGCGCTATGGCAAGCGCGTCTGCGGCGTCGTCCGGCTTGGGGATCTCCGGCAGAACCAGCAGCAGCTTAACCATCTCCTGGATCTGCTTTTTATCGGCTCGCCCGTACCCGGTTAAAGCCTGCTTTACCTGCATAGGGGTATACTCGTACAGCGGGTTCGTGTGCCGCGCCGCCACGCTTACACACACACCCCGCGCCGCGCCTACGGTGAGCGCGGTGGTCACGTTGCGGGCAAAGAATAGCTCCTCAAAGGCGATTTCATCAGGAGAGTACTCCGCTATGATTGCCTCAAGCTCCGTACGGATGGCAAGAAGCCGCATGGGAAAGGGCTGATCCGGCGGCGTAATGATGCAGCCGTACCTGATCAGCGTCTGTTTATGCTGATGATCTGCAATCAAACCCCATCCGAGCGTTGCCAAGCCGGGATCAATGCCGAGTATTACCATGCGGTACCTCCCGAAAGTCCATTTTATCATACGAGAGCGGGGGTTGTTTGTCAAATACCGTCCAGCGCTAATGTATCAGAAATCAGAGAAAAATGCAAACAAATGTTCTATTGTCTGCGGTCCGATAGTCGGATAGAATAGGAGAACGGCAGATCCTTGAAAGGCATGGCAATGAAGGCATACTTAACCCTTGGAAAGCATTCGGAAACCGAATATACCATCCAGAAAAGCCGCTTCATCGGGCAGGCCGCCCCGGTGGCAAACCAGGATGCGGCGCTGGACTTTTTAGAGTTGGTTCGGCAGAAGCACAAAGCCGCCTCTCATCATTGCTTTGCCTACGTGATCGGCCAAAATCAAAGCGTGATCCGATACAGCGACGACGGGGAACCTTCCGGCACGGCGGGAAAGCCGATTGCCGACGTTCTGCTTCATAAAAACGTAGTCGATTGCGCCGTGGTGGTGACCCGGTATTTCGGGGGTATTTTACTGGGGGCTGGCGGGCTGGTGCGCGCGTATACGCATACGGCAACGTTAGCGCTGGATGCGGCCGGGATATGCGCCATGCATGAAACGCGCAGATGGACGTTCGAGATTGCCTATCCGCAATGGGACAGGGTGGACCATGCGCTGCGCTCGCTGCCTGTGATCGTGGAAAACACGCATTTTCTGGTAAACGTAACGGTGATGCTTCTGGCGCGCACCGAGACCGAGGAACAGGTGCACGCGGAGCTCGCCCGCGTAACCGACGGCAAGATGAAGGCGGCCGGGAATGAACCCCCGTTTTATCACCCCTGGAAAATCGAATAGAAAAACCGCCTGTTACGCAGGCGGTTTTTCTGACGCGAACCCGGCTTGTTATGGCGTGTGCTCTTGCCGGTGAACCGAAGTACGATGCTCAGTCAGCGGTCGCGCTGAACGTCAACAGGCAGTCCGGCGGCATTTGGGCGATGAAGGTCTTGCCGCGGGTCAGCTGAATTTCGTTGCCCTGATCGTCGTAATACACGGTCGGGTCATCCTGCGATTCGCGTACCCAATAGCCCGGAATATAACGGCCGCCGATGAAGATATCCGCGTTGCCTTTGCCGACGCTTTGCATATTGGGCATGATCTTGTTATTCTCGGTATAGCTGTACTCCACGCGCTGTATGATCACGTTGGCGAAGGTCAGCGGGATCGCGTCCTTATCGTTCAGGTCTTCCGCGCTGACGTGGCTAACCCAAGGCGCATCCACCGAATAGCGATAATAGAGGTTTTCCATCTCGTTATATACGAAGTGCGACACATAGGTTTCCGTGCCCCAGTCCAGGTTGATCTTGTAGGCGAAATCATACCCTTCGGTGTAAGGGTTCACGTCCGCAAACAGGAATGCGCGCGGCTGGGAAGCGTAGTTCGTGGGGATCAGGCTGCGCAGGCCAACGATGTTGCCGCTCAGGTTTTCGGGGTTCTTCAAACCCTTCACGCGCTGAGAAAACTCTTTGGTCAGGTTGGTTTCCAAATCGAAAACCACACCCTGCTCGCTGGCGCCAAGCTCCGCAAACATTTCGGAGATATTGTTTTCTTCTCTCTTGGGGCCGCCGCGGAACACGATGCCGCCCTGCCACTCCTGGCGCAGGCTCACGTGGCCGGTACGGGCGGAACGAACGGGGCCGAACGAGGTGGGGAAGCCTTCGTCCAGGCTGTCGGAGAAGACGAACGTCATACGGGTTGCCCCCGTACGGTAGAGAATGCCTTCATATACGATATCCGCATACTGGCCGCCCCAGGGCGCGCGAGGGCCCACGCCGGCTGCCTTCACGGTTTTTCCGTTCACTTTAACGGAACCGACGCCGTTGGAATGCTGCGCGAGCATGGGCAGGTAGAAACCGATCCAGCTCAGGCCGGTCGTCGGGCTTTCACCGGCGATGATGGGGTTGCGTACCGGCGGGGTTTTGGGCGTGATGTCGCGGTCCGGCGTGTTCTGTAACACGGTGCCGTCCAGAGGGATTGTATAGTCATTGTCGGCGTGTTGCGTTGCCAACACGGGCGTCGCTGAAGATATGATCAAGACGATGGTTATCAGAAGGCTCATCCATTTTTTCACAGTATTTACCCCCACAAACGTAATTCATTCCTATCAGCCTGATGTCGCAATCCTCGTCATTCTAGCACTTCGCTATAGGGGTGTCAATACAACCCAGGCCTGGGCTGCGTTTTGGCGGCGGCAACGCCTGAACTTTTCTTTTTCCCGTAATTGTTGTAGAATGGCTGAGAATAGGAAAGGCAGAGGTGTTTGTTTGATACGCATCGTCAACGGCAGCGCGATCCATTACGAGGTCCGCAATCACGGCAATGCCGCAGAAACGCCTGTTTTACTGCTGCATGGCTGGGGCTGCGACATGAGCATTTTCACGGGTTTGATGAATGCGCTCAAGGATGATGCAACGATCATAGCGCTGGATTTTCCGGCGCACGGCGAGAGCGCGGAGCCGCCGGAAACCTGGGGTGTAGGCGATTTCGCACGGCAGGTAAAACAGCTTTTGCAGGATTGCCGGATGGATCGGGTGAACGTGATCGCGCATTCGTTCGGCGCGCGGGTCGCCGTCTATCTTGCGGCAACCGAGCCGCAGCTGATCGATAAGCTGGTGATCACAGGCGGCGCCGGCGTGAAGAAACCGGCCGCGCGGAAAGAACAAGGGAAAACCAAATGGTATAAGCGTTTCAGCCGTATCGCACGTGCGTTGGCCAAGGCGCCGTTTTTAGAACGCCCCATGCTGCGCCTGCAGGAGAGGCTGGTTCGTAAATTCGGTTCGGCGGACTATGTGAAACTGAACGCCGCCATGCGCGCAACGTTTGTAAAAGTTATCGCCGAAGACCTTACCCCCATGCTTTCCCGCATTACGGCTCCCACGCTGCTGATTTGGGGGGACAACGATCAGGAAACCCCGCTTTGGATGGGGCAGACGATGGAACGCGAGATCAAGGATTGCGGGCTTGTCGTATTCCCCGGCAGATCGCATTATGCATTTTTGGAAGAGAGTGCCCGGTTCCACCTGATTATCCGGCAATTTCTCCGGGGAGGCGAAAAACGATGACGAAAGCCGTTTTCCTTGGAGTTGGCAGTTTCATTCCGGTATTGGTCTCGATGTTTGCGGCGCGCGGAATATTCCATCTGTTTCAGTTGGAGAGCTACCAGTTTCCGGGCTTCTTTCGCTCCGTAGGAAGAAATCCAAAACAGGCGTGGCTGCCGGGCATATACGCAGCTTTGGTCTCGCTGGTTTTATTATCCGGTTTGCAGGCGTTCTACCGGGCGGAGCAGGGCGGTTTCGTGCATTGGCTGCTGCTTGCCGCTTTTCTTTTGTGTGCCGCCGGGGCCGGTTGGCTTTTTGCGCGTATACAAAATGGGAAAAAAGCAAAAAAGCCGTTCGTCGTCACCGGCCGCGTCAAGCGGTTGTATACGGTTACCGCAATCTTGCTCGGCGTGTTTTCTGTCTCACTCAGCACTGTGGATTCGATTGCGCTTACCGCATTATGGCCGGTCGCGCTGCCGTTGCTGCTCGCGGGCTGCGGTTTTGTTGCATGGGGGCCGGAGAAACTCATCAGCGAGTTCTACTTCCGCAGCGCTAGGCGCAAGCTATTGGCGCAAAAGGATCTGATTCGCATCGGGATTACCGGCAGCTATGGCAAAACGACCGTCAAGCATATTCTGGGAACGCTGCTTGCGGAGAAATACCAGGTGCTGTACACGCCCAAGAGCTTCAATACGCCCATGGGCGTATCCCGCACCATCCGGGAAATGCTTCTGCCGGCGCATCAGGTGTTTATCGCCGAGATGGGCGCCCGCCATGTGGGGGATATCAAGGAGCTCTGCCGGCTCGTTAAGCCGGAGATCGGTATTTTAACCTCGGTCGGCCCGCAGCATTTGGACACGTTCAAAACGGTGGAACGGGTCGCCTCTACCAAGTATGAGCTGATCGCCGCGCTGCCGGCGGAAGGCCGCAGCTTTTTTGCCGATGATCATGCCATCTGCCGCGCGTTATACCAGAAAACCGTAAAGCCAAGAACGCTGGCCTCGCTCACGGCGGGGGACGCCGATGTATGGAGCGAGAACGTCAACGTTTCCCCGGAGGGCAGCGCGTTTACACTTTGCTTTGCGGATGGGCAGCGGTACGCGTGCCAAACCCGGCTGCTGGGCGAGCATAACATCCTCAATATCGTTCTGGCCGCGGCGGTTGCGCGCAGCCTGGGCTTAACAAAGCAGCAAATTCTCCGCGGCGTGCAGCGTATCGAGCCGGTGCCAAGCCGCCTGGAGTTGATAAAGAACACCAATTCCTATACAATCATCAACGACGGGTTTAACGCCAATCCCATCGGAGCGCAGGCTGCGCTTAATGTTCTTGGGCAGTTCCCGCAGCGCCGGATCATCGTAACGCCCGGCATGGTGGAGCTGGGCGCCCGGGAAGCGGAGCTGAACAGGGAGTTTGGCAGGGCAATTGCGAAGGCGGCGGATATCGCCGTGATCGTCGGTAAAAAACGCGTGCAGCCGATTATGGACGGGCTTGCGGAGGCCGGTTTCCCGGCGGAAAGTACGCACAGGGTGGACAGCCTGCAGGAGTCCACGGCGCTTTTACAGCGGCTGGCGCGCGCGGGCGATACCGTGCTTTATGAGAACGATTTGCCTGACAATTATCAGGAGCACTGACGGAGGTTTATCATGGGTAAAATAAAGCTGGGCGTTATTTATGGAAGCCGTTCCTGCGAGCACGAGGTTTCCGTCATCAGCGCGCTGCAGATGATGAAAGCCGCGGATCCTGAGCGTTACGACGTAATCCCGGTCTACATCAGCATGCGCGGCGAATGGTTTACGGGCGACCCGTTATGGGAAATCAAAACGTACCAGAATTTCGACGGATACCAGGCGGGGCTGCAACGCGTTTGGCTGGACCCCATCGCGGGCTCCGGCGCGCTGTTAACCCTCGATCCGCCCAAGGGGCTGCTCAAGGCCGAAAAAGTGCGGATGATTGCGCGACTGGACTGCGCGGTGCCCGTGCTGCACGGCATGCACGGCGAGGACGGAACGCTGCAGGGGTTGCTGGAAATGTGCAATATTGCCTATACAAGCTCAGGCGTTGCAGCCTCCGCGGTGGGCATGGACAAAGCGTATATGAAAGATTTCTTCCGGGGCTGCGGGTTTCCCGTGCTCCCGAGCTGCCAGGTGCTGCGCAGCCAATGGGAAGCGGATGCGGATCAAACGGCCGCAAAGGTGGAAAGCGAGCTTCCGTACCCCGTGTTCGTCAAGCCTGCGTCGCTAGGCTCGTCCATCGGGGTAACAAAGGCGAGAAACACGCAGGAACTCAAAGACGCGCTGGAGCTCGCCTTCGAGTTTGACCGCAAGGTGCTGATCGAAGAAGGCCTGAATAACCCGATCGAACTCAACTGCTCGGTTCTTGGGTATAATGACGATGTAACGCCCTCGGAAATTGAGATGCCCGTGACGGGCGGCGATCTTTTGAGCTTTATGGACAAGTACCTGCAGGGCGACCAGCATTCCACCAAAGGGATGGCGTCCCTGAAACGTATCCTGCCCGCGCCGATTGAAGCGGAACTCAAGCAGAAAATCCAAACGCTGTCCGTAGATATTTTCAAGCGCATGGACTGTAAAGGCGTCGTTCGCATTGATTACATGTACGATGCGCAGACCGACGGCCTCTACGTTACCGAAATCAACACCATTCCCGGCTCGCTCGCGTTCTATCTGTGGGCGGAAACGGGCATGGGCTACCCCTCGCTGATCGACCGCATGGTGGAACTGGCGCTCAAGGCGCAGGAGGAGAAAAACCAAAGCAACTTCGCGTTTTCCTCCAACATCCTCAGGGAAGTGTCGCTGGGGGCAAAGAACGGCGGCAAGCTGGGCGGAAAACGAGCATAAAGGAGACTTTCAATTTGGATCTTTCCAAGATTACCGCTCCGGCGGATATCGTTAACCTTACCACGCAGGAATGTAAAGTGCTTGCCGGCGAGATTCGTGAAACTATCATCCACACCGTGTCTGAAAACGGCGGTCATCTTTCCTCCAATCTCGGCGCGGTGGAAATGACCATCGCCTTGCACCGCGCCTTCCACACGCCTTTGGATCAGATCGTGTTCGACGTCGGGCATCAAGCCTATACGCATAAGCTGCTGACGGGAAGGTACGAAAATTTCTGTACGCTGCGCAAGTTCGGCGGCATTTCCGGGTTTCCCAAATGCTGCGAAAGCGAGCATGATTGCTTTGAAACCGGGCATGCGAGCACGGGTATTTCCGCGGCGCTGGGCCTCGCCCGCGCAAGGGATCTGCAGGGCGGGAACCATCACGTGGTGGCCGTCGTGGGGGACGGCGCGCTGACGGGCGGCATGTGCTACGAAGCGCTCAACGATTGCGGCAATACGAAAACCAAGCTGATCGTGGTGATTAACGATAACGAGATGTCCATCACGAAAAACGTCGGCGCGCTGAGCAAGCACATGGCCAAGCTCCGCGCCAGCTGGGGTTGGTACTCCGCCAAACGCAAGGTGCAAAAGGGTATCCTGCGTATCCCCGGGATCGGCACCTCGGTGGAGCGCATCCTGTATACGATGAAGCGCGCCGTCCGCACGCTGTTTGTGGATGAATCGTTTTTCTCCGCACTCGGGTTTGCGTATCTCGGCCCCATCGACGGCCACGATATCGAGGCGATGGAGACGGTGTTTAAACGGGCGCAGAAAATGGAACTGCCGGTCGTCATCCACCTGAAGACCGTGAAAGGCTACGGGTATCAAAACGCGGAGGAAAAGCCCGACGTCTTCCACGGTACGCCGCCGTTTTTTATCGATAACGGATTGGCGCAGAAGAACGCGAAGAGATCGTACGGCAACGACGCCGCCAAAACCCTGACCGAGCTTGCCGATCAGGATCCGCGCATCGCGGTGGTCACCGCCGCCATGACTCTGGGAACGGCAACCGACAATTTCCAGAAAAAGCACCCGGAGCGCTTCTTTGACGTCGGCATTGCGGAAGAGCATGCCGTTACGCTTTGCGCCGGTCTTGCCAAGGGCTGTATGCGGCCTTACTTTTTCGTGTACTCCACCTTCCTGCAGCGCGGGTACGATCAGGTGATGCACGACGTTTGCATGCAAAATCTCCCGGTGGTCTTTATGGTGGACCGTGCCGGGCTTGCCAACGGGGACGGCGAATCGCACCAGGGGCTGTTTGACATCGCATATCTCCGCCATATTCCAAACCTTCGGATATTGGCTCCGGCGGATTCCAACGAGCTTGCGGAAATGATCCGTTTCAGCGTAACCTGCTCGGGACCCACGGTGATACGGTATCCCAAAAGCGCGGCGGATCCGGATCCGGAGTTTCCCAACGGGCCGTTCGTTTACGGCACATGGAATACGCTGAAGCCGGGCAGCACGGCTGCCATCCTGGCGGTCGGCAGCATGACGGGCGTTGCTTTAGCAGCGGCAAGGCGCTTGAAGGAAATGGGTATGGATGTCGAGGTGGTGAACGCGTCCACCGTGAAACCGCTGGATACGGCCTGCCTTCGCCGCTTAGCCGGGCAAAAGATACCGGTCTTCTCTCTGGAAGAGCATGTGCTGGACGGCGGCTTTGGCAGCGCGCTGCTGGAGTACGCCGCGGATACCGATTTAGCCCTGAAAATTTACCCCCTCGCCGTGCGCGATCAGTTTGTGCCGCATGGCGATCATGGGATTCTGCTGAAAGAAATCGGGCTGGACGCGGATGCGGTCGCCCGGAAAATTACAGACCGGCTGCAGACAAGCGGCAAAAGCGATGCGTGAGAAGAGCCGTATCGACGTCGCCATGGTGGAGCAGGGCTTTGCGCCAAGCAGGGAGAAGGCGCAGGCGCTGATCATGAGCGGCGTCGTTTACCTGAAAGAGAATAAGGTGATCAAGCCTTCCCAGATCGTAACCGCGGAAGACGAGATCCGCATACGCGACGGTAAAACGCATCCGTTCGTCAGCCGGGGCGGGTTGAAACTGCAAAAAGCCATCGAATCCTTTTCCCTGAACGTATCCGGTATGGTTGCGCTGGACATCGGCGCCGCCGCGGGCGGGTTTACGGACGTGCTTTTGCAAAACGGCGCGGCGCATGTGATTGCCGTGGACGTTGGGTACGGGCAGCTGGATATGAAAATACGCGGGGACCAGCGCGTAACCGTGCTGGAGCGCACCAACGCCCGCTATCTCACCCCGCAAGATATCGGCCTGCGCGTGCCGGATATTACGGTGATGGACGCATCCTTTATTTCCGTAACGCTGCTTTTGCCGGCTGCCGCGCAGTTGATGCAAAACAAGGGAATATTCTGCATACTGATCAAGCCGCAGTTCGAGGCGGGCCGCGAGAACGTGGGCAAACACGGCGTTGTGCGCGACACCCGCGTTCACGCGGACGTGATACGGTCCGTGCGCGATTTTGCCGCTTCGATGCGCTATGCCATGACAAAATTGGATTATTCGCCCATCAAAGGCCCCGCGGGCAATATTGAGTATCTGGCGCTGCTGGTTCCCGCGGGTGAGGCGGTTGCGGCTTTATCCGATGCGGAAGTCCTTGCGGTGGTAGAGGAATCCGAGAATCGTTTGTCTTGCATTGAATGAATATTCACAATATAATGGAAATGAAAACAGAGTATCGGAGATGCTGACATGCGCACTGCCTATCTGATGATGCATCCCAAACGAGAGGATCACACGGCAATCGCGCAGCAGATTACCGGCATACTGCATGCGCATGAAATCGCGGTTTCCACGGAACCGTGGCTTGCGGATGCGCTGAAGGGCAAGGTTGCGTTCGACGTTCAATCCGAGCCGGATTTCGTGATCGCCGTCGGGGGAGACGGCACCTTTCTGACCGCGGTGCAAACGGCTGTGCGCCGCGATATCCCCGTGCTGGGCGTAAATATCGGCCATATCGGGTTTTTGATCGAAATTAACCTGGAGCAGCTTCCCGCCGTTTGCAAACGCTTGCAGGCCGGGGAATACACGGTGGAAAACCGTATGCTTTTGGATGTGCTGCGGAAGGGCGAAGTCGTGAGAACCGCCTTGAACGACGCGGTGATCAGCCGCGCCGGATACGCAAGGCTGATTACCGTTAAGGCGTCCATCGACGACGATCTCGTGGCGCGGTACATGGCGGACGGCTTAATCGTATCCACGCCCACGGGCTCCACTGGGTATTCGCTCTCCGCCGGCGGCCCGATCGTTTGCCCGGACGTGGAGTGCATCCTGCTATCGCCGGTTTGCCCGCATACGCTGCAGCACAGGCCGGTGGTCGCCGGCGCGTCGCAGGTGATTACGGTGGAGTTGGATTGCGAACCCGAACAGCAGGTGCAGCTGGATGTGGACGGTCAGTTCGTTTGCAAGCTGGATACCAGCGAATGCATTACCGTGAAGCGGTCTCAGAAAACCGCGAAACTGATCCGTTTTGGCAATGAAAGTTTTTTCCATCGGATTAAGAATAAATTATCGGAGTGGAGCTGCTAAAAGGAGGGCGATACAATGAAAGCAACCAGACAAAAGGCGATCCTTGAAATCATCCGCCAACAGGACGTCAATACCCAGGAAGAACTTGCCGACGCGCTGAAAAAACGTAATTTTGCCGTAACGCAGGCCACCGTATCGCGGGACATCAAGGAACTCCGGCTGCTGAAAACGTTGTCCAGCGAGGGTGTTTACCGTTATACCATGGCGGAAAACGTAGAACATACGCTGGACGAGCGGTTCCGCCGCATCTTCAGCGAATCGGTGCTTTCGGTCGCCAGCGCGTACAATCAGGTGGTCATCCGCACGTTATCGGGCAGCGCGAACGTGGCGGCGGAGATGATCGATAGCTTAGGCTGGCCCGAAATCATCGGTACGCTTGCCGGGGATAACACGGTGCTGCTGATCGTACGGTCGTTTGAAGACGTCGGCGGTATTCAGGCCAAAATCAACGAAATGCTCCGGTAAACCGCGTGGAAAGGGACGTGCAGTATCATGCTTATTTCCATGACCGTGCGGAACATCGCCCTCATTGAGGAGCTGGACGTTCAGTTTCACCGCGGCCTGCATGTGCTGACGGGGGAAACGGGCGCCGGAAAATCGATCGTCGTTGATTCCATCAATCTCATGTTGGGGGAACGGGCGGACAGAAGCCTGATCCGCACAGGCTGTGATAAGGCAACCGTCGAAGGCGTGTTCGATATATCCGCGCATCAAAAAGTCAAAGAGCTGCTTGCCGCCGAATCGCTGGAAGCTGAGGGCGGTTTGATGACGGTTTACCGCGAGCTCAGCGGGGCGGACCGCAACATTTGTCGCGTTTGCGGCGTGATGGTTCCCCTTGCCTTGCTGCGGCAGATTACCGAGCTGCTTGTGGATGTTCACGGCCAGCACGAGCACCAAAGCCTGCTGAACGATCAGTTTCATCTCTCGTTTCTGGACGCCTTCGGGGATGATCTGCATCAGAAACTCCGCAGCGACGTCAACCTAAAGTACCGCGCCTGGCGCGAAGCCGGGGCGAAATATAATACGATCCGTAAGGAAAACGCGCAGCGTACCCAGCGGCAGGAAACGCTGGAGGCGCGGATTAAGGAACTGCGGGAGGTTAAGCCTGTAGCCGGTGAAAAGGAACTGCTTACCAACCAGCGGATCCGGTACGCGGATCACGAAAAGATAGCCAACGCGCTGAAGAATGTGTATCAGAACCTTACGGCTAGCGAGGGTACAAACCTGGGCGTGAACGCGCTGCTGCGCGCCGCCCTGGAGGAAGGGCAGCGGATTGCCGAGTATGACGAACGTTTTCAAGCCCTGGCCGAGCGTTTGCAAAGCGTATACTATGAAGCCGAAGAAATATCGATCGACGTTCGCGCCATGGCGGACGAGGAAGATTTCGATGAGGAGAAATACGAAAGGGTTCTGGCGCGGCTGGATCTGTACCGGAGGCTGGAAAAACGCTACGGCATGGAGGCCGACGAACTTGGCAGCTACTTTGAAGAGCTGACGCAGGAGCTGAAAACAATACAAAATCTGGATGAGCTCATGCGCAATGCCGAAACGGCGTATAAACAAGCGCTTGCCGAATACCGTGCCGCGGCAACGGCGCTCACCGCCGCGCGCAAGCAAGTTGCCGCCGTTTTGGAGAAGCAACTGGAACTGCAGCTGCGGGATTTGGGCATGGAACACACACAGTTCGCCTGCGTGCTCGCCCCGCACGACGCAAGCGGAAAACAACAGCCGTCGCCCGATGGCGACGACCGCGTCAGCTTCCATATATCCCCCAACGTGGGAGAACCGTTGAAGCCGCTGAAGAAAATAGCGTCCGGCGGTGAAATGTCGCGCATCATGCTGGCCATGAAAGCGGCTGCCGCCGATAAAAACCTGATTCCGACCATGATCTTTGACGAGATCGATACGGGCATCAGCGGTCGTATCGCAAGTGTGGTCGGCGAGAAAATGGACGATATCGCGCGGTATCATCAGGTGATCTGCGTTTCCCATTTGCCGCAGATCGCAGCCATGGCGGATCATCAATATCTGGTGGAAAAAAGCGTGACGGGGGAGCGCACCGTTACCACGCTTCTGGAACTCAACGAGGAACAGCGTGTGGACGCGGTGGCGAGCCTTTTAAGCACGCAAAGCATGGATCTCGCCAGCGGGAGAACCCACGCAAGAAACATGATCGAGGCTGCCAGAAGCAGAAAACAGCCGCATTAGTCTTTCGCCGTATAACCGAGCGTTCTCAAATCGTCCGGATGGTTGCGCCAATCCGGGCGTATTTTAATCCATAGTTTCAGGTTCACATGCGTGTTGAGCAGCGCTTCGATATCCTTGCGGGCAGCCGCCCCGATATCGCGCAGCATCGCGCCTTGCTTGCCGATGATGATGCCCTTGTGCGAAGCGCGCTCGCAGTAGAGGGTCGCGTTGATTTCCGTTAAATGCTCGGAGATTTTCTCCACGCCCAACACCTCCACGCCGATGCCGTGGGGTACCTCGTCCTGCAGCAGACGCAGTGCCTTTTCACGGATCATTTCCGCGCAGATAAAGCGTTCGGGCTGATCGGTCAGCGTATCGCCGGGGAAATACTGGGGCCCCTGCGGGAGCGACGCGATGATAACGTTTTTCAAAAGCTCCGTACCGTCGCCCGTCATGGCGCTGATGGGAACGATCTCCTGATACCCGGCCTGCGCGAATGTTTGCATAATGGTTAAAAGTTTGGGCTTTGGGATCAGGTCTATTTTGTTGAGAACGAGAATTTTGTACACCGGCTGCGTGCTCATTTGCTCCACAAGCTTGCGGTCGCTTTCGGTAATCCGAAACGCGTCCACAACCACGGCCAACGCGTCAATTCCCTGCAGGGAATCGCGCACGGCCTGCATCATGTATTCGCCCAAGCGATTGTGCGGAGTATGAATACCGGGCGTATCCAGAAACACGGCTTGATAATCCTTGCCGGTCAAAACGCCCATAATGCGGTTTCTCGTTGTTTGCGGCTTATTGCTGACGATCGCAAGCTTTTCGCCGAGCAACCCGTTGAGCAGCGTGCTTTTACCTACGTTCGGGCGGCCTACGATTGCGATAAAACCGGAGCGGTAGGGGGTTTTCGTATCCATTTGAAATCCTTTCAGGGCAAATCCTTCGGCCCGAAGCTATGCGGAAGAAGTTCGCTTAATAACGCTTGATCCGTGTGACCGGCGCCCCAGGCGATCAATACGCGCAGATCGGGCGCGAATTCGTTCAGCACTTGCCTGCAGGCGCCGCAGGGCCAGGGAGGCGCGCCTTCGGCCGCGATGGCCACG